>CAYLOP010000104.1:0-10829 GCA_964385305.1 uncultured Anaerolineaceae bacterium
CGTTGTTGATGCGCATGACAGGGTTGACCACCCGCCGCAGCATCTCTTTGGTGCCTGTGCCAGCCGGTATCAAACCAACCGTGCCCACCTCAACAAGCCCGATGAAGGTTTCGGCAGCCGCTACCCGCTTACTGCAGGACATGCTTAACTCACAACCCCCACCCAGCACCATACCATGTGGCGCGGCCACAATTGGCTTGGGGAAGAAGCGCACACGCATAACGGCGTCCTGCATGCCTTTCACAAGATCGTGGATCTGGTCAAAAGCCTCTTGCTGCGCTGCCATCCAGATCAGGAAGATGTTTGCACCAGCCGAGAAGTGCCGGCCTTCGTTGCCAATAACCAGCGCATCAAAGCGATCTTCTTCAGCGAGATCCATGGCATGCATCAACATATCGAAGATATCCTGATCGAGCGCATTGGCCGTACTGTGAAACTCGATCAAACCGACTCCGTCGCCCATATCGATCAAGCTGGCGGAGGCATTGCGTTTGAGCACCCCACCCTCAACCTCTTTCAAGGTAGCGATCGGCAAGATGCGCTCATCAGTTTCGAGCGGCTTATAGGCTTTCGCCTCTAGATCGTAATAACCAACTCTCTCCCCATCTTCAACCTGATAGAAGCTCGTGAATCCCTCGTCGAGCATCTCTTGAACCCATGAGCCAAGGACGATCCCCTGCTCCTTGAGTCGCTTCACGGTATCATTCACGCCCAACGCATCCCAAATCTCGAAGGGACCGATCTCGTTGCTGAAACCCCATTTGATCGCCAGATCAATATCCACAAACCGATCAGCGATCTCCGGCACACGGCGTGAAGCATAGCCCAACGCATAAGCTGTAGTCTCCCAAATGAAACGCGCAAGGCGACGAGTCTCTTCCGGTGCCTCCTCGTCATCAAGTTGAAAGATGAACCAACGGTAACGCTCGGAAAGATCCTCGATCTTCTTTCCTTCCTTGAAGAAATCAAAACGCGGATTCTCTGGAGCCTCATGTTCCATAGTCTCTGGATTTAAAACCCAGAATTCCTTCTTACCACCCTCTGCCTCAACGCGTTTGTAGAAACCCACTTTCGTCTTGTTACCGAACCACTTACGTTCGACCATCCCCTCCAGAAGTTTCACGGATCCTTCGTGCCTCAAGATCTCGCGTGTTTCGTCGTCGGGGATCAATTCATAGAGATTGGCCCCAACATGGGCTGCGACGTCGTTGCCAATTAGGTCGCGCAGACGATAGACGGCTGTCTTTGGCCGACCAATGAGCTCTCCCGCGATCGCATCCACCTCCTCGATGCTGTAACCATGGTCCAACGCGTATGCGACCTCGAACGCGCTTGTGATCGAGAACATGCGGTTTGCGATGAAATTCGGCGTATCTTTGCATACCACCACCCCTTTCCCCAAGATCTCCTCACCGAAGTTGATGATGAAATCACGCACTTCAGGGAGCGTCTTCGCGTGTGGGATGATCTCCAGCAGCCTCAACCAGCGTGGTGGGTTGAAAAAGTGCATCCCCAGGAAATGCTCCTGAAAACCCTTGCTGCGCCCCTCCGCAATCGCCTTGATCGGTAATCCAGATGTATTGGTCGCGACGATACAGTGTTCGTGACGTACACCATCGATACGCTCAAAGAGGCCTTGCTTGATTTTTAGATTCTCTACAATGACCTCAATGATCAAATCGACCTCAGCCAGCTTATCGAAGTCATCCTCGAGGTTGCCAAGGCTGACGAGCTTCTCCGAGGTTTCGCTCATAACCGCAGGCGGCCTACTCCTCGTCACAGCCTTCCAACCATTCTCAACGATTCGGTAACGTACTTCCCGATCCTCCATCGTGAGACCTTCGGCTTCTTCAGCGGCCGTGAGTTCGAAGGGGATGATATCCAGGAGTAAAGTTGGGATGCCCACACCCGCCAGTAACGCCGCGATGCCGCCTCCCATTGTTCCCGAACCGACGACGGCTGCTTTTCTTATTTGATAGCGCATAGGGTTCTCTCCTCTTGAGAAATCATGCCTTATGCTGATCCCCCAGATGGGTACTGATCCTGCGCTGGTTGCCTGGCAGGATACGTTCATCTCCGTACGGTGGACGAATCTCCTCTAGTCAAGCTCATGTCGAGTGTAGTCGAGTAGACGCCTGGCGATGATCAAGCGGTTGATTTGTCCGGTGCCTTCATACAGATCGTTGATCTTAGCGTCTCTGAACCACTTCTCGAGTAAATATTCCCTTGAATATCCCATGGGGCCTAGAAGCGCTACCGCTCGCTGGGTGATTTTGACCACAACATCTCCAGCAAGGACCTTACACATGGAAGCTTCGATTGTATTCGTCTTACGCTCGTCGGCCATCCACATTGACTTCAAGGTTAGCAGCCATGCGGATCGCAGCATCACTTCCATGTCGATGACCTCTCGCTCCAGGTTGGTCAGGCGGCTGCGGGGCAGCCCGTAGCGAATCTCCACACCCTGTTCCTCGAGCGTTTCCTTGAGTTTCTCTAACGTCGCCCGCGCGATCCCGAGTGCGGAGGCAGCGACCAATGGACGAGTCGCATCAAACGTCGCCATCGCACCTTTGAAGCCCTTGGTATCTTTCTTTTTCTTCACCTCAGGGCTGCCAAGAATATTTTCGTACGGGATCCGGCAGTCCTGCAGCAGGATCGAGACGGTATCGCTGACCCGGATGCCCAGCTTATGTTCGAGCTTGGTGACGGTGCATCCCGGTGTGCCGGCTTCAATCACGAAGGATTTGACTCCCGCACGCCCTGCCGAGGGGTCGACCGTCGCCCAGACGACGACAAAGCCATCGCTGTCCACAAGCGCCTTATGCCCCATGGTGACGAAGATCTTCTCGCCATTGAGCACCCATTCATCCCCATCGCGTACTGCGGTCGTCCTGACCTCAGCCGGCATGGCTGATCCTGCATGCGGCTCGGTGAGCGCCATGGCATCGAAGACCGGCTTCTCTCCCATGAAGCGCGCCAGGAATCGCTCGCGCTGTTCGGGGCTTCCCGCCGCGTTCACAGCCGCAGAACCCAGCAAGCCACCCGGCGTGCACAGCCACATGCCCGCATCTCCCCATGAGAGCATCTCCACGGTAAAGGCAAGTCTCTGGAAGCCGATGCGAGGCCCCTCCTTCTTCCCCTCCGAGGGCGTCATGCCCGATGCACCCATGGCCTTCATCGAAGAGTGCATAAATTCGATATAGTCCCAAGGGATTTCATGCTCGTGATCATCGAAGTAGCGTGAGACGGGGCGCATCATGTTTTCAGCCACGGTCTCCATAAGATTGGCCGCGAACTGGATTTTTTCAGGCATTTCAAAGCTAATCATGTCTATCTCTCCATCTTCCTCTGCATCGACGGTCGCTAAACCATCGCAAGCCCGGTGAGGGTTGGGATCCCGCGGCCATTCCGCATCCAGAGCTCGACTGGGTGCTCACGGATGTAACCATGTCCACCTAAAACCTGGACCGCCCGATCCGTGACCATCATCGCCGTATCCGTTGCGCCACTCAACGCAAGGTAAGCCGCCTTACTGGCATCCTTTCCAGCGTCCAGCATCCACGCCGCCTCCCAAACGAGCAGGCGCGTCGCTTCAATCTCCATCGCCATTTCAGCAAGCATGAACGCGATGGATTGTTTCTGTGCAATCGGCTTGCCCCACACCTCGCGCTCCTTGGCGTAGGGGACGACATAATCCAAAGCCGCTTTACTCACGCCCACTGCTAAAGCTGCCATGGCGACCTGCGCGCCAGCCAGGATCGGACCGATATCGAAACCATCCTTTCCTCCCAGCCGGGCATCTGCGGGAACGTGAACTTGATCCATTTCCAGGCGGAAGGTTTGCAAGGCATGAATCCCGAGCAGCTTTTCCTGCTCACCAACCTTCAGATTTTCCGCTCCAGGTGGTACCACAAATGCCTGCGTCTTGCCATCCAGATTAGCGTAGACCAGGAAGGATTCGGCGATATCCGCAAAGGGCACGTACGCCTTCGTACCGCTCAGCTCGTAGCCATCGCCCTCCTTCACAGCCCGCGCCTCCATCTCGAGGGGGTAGAAGTCGAAACTGGGCTCAATGAACGCTGCGACGAAGGGCTTCCACTCGGCTTCGATCACAGGCGGGATCAAGGTTTTCTTCTGCTCCTCCGTCCCGCCTTCTAAAATGGGGAGCGCATAGGTGGCCGGTGTCATCACGGCCAGGGTAGCGGCGAGATCCCCCCACGCCATCGCTTCGGCAGCAAGAACCCCCGTGACTGCGGAGCGCTCTCCAAAGCCTTCATAAGCCTCTGGAATACTCGCCTGTAGCACGCCCAACTCCCACCCTTTCTCTGTGAGAGCGCTTGGAAGCTCTCCCTCCTCTTCGGCGTCACGAGCCGCGACCCGCAGGTCATTCTCTGCATAACGGCTCACGGCGTCGATAAGCATGCGTTGTTCGTCAGTCGGTTCGAATGAGTACATGGCACACTCCTTTGGGCCAGCCTTTTGCCCTCGTCAATCCTCGATCGATATGCTAAAAGTTTCTTGAAGTTCGAATTCCTCTGTTCCGAGACCACCATAAAAGCAAAGGCGAGTTGATTCAAACGACGTTCACCTCACCCATCCATCTCAGCCATATCCCCTCGTAATCCCAAGAGCAATAGATCACAGAATTGCTCCGCCAGTTCCGGAGGGGTGAACCGACCCCCATCCTTGTACCAGGTGATCATCCAGTTCATTACACCCAGCAAGGCAAACGTGACAACCGCTTCATCCACTTTCCGGAAAGCACGCTTTTGGACGCCTTCGCAGATGATTTCCCTCCACAAGCCCTCGTAGCGATCGCGGCGTGCATTGTGGCGTGTACGCAAATCCGGCTTGAGGTTGCGATATTCAAACAGGAGAACTGCCGCCAGATCCGCGTCCTCTGTCAAGCGGTAAACATACACTTGGATCGCCTTGAGGAGCTTCTCCTGCGGCGAGAGATCCTCCGCCATGACTTTAAGCAAATCTTCAATCAATAAATCTAGGGTTTTATCGAGAATAGCGAGGAGGATGTCTTGCTTGCTCTCGACGTGATAATAGAGGCTGGCTTTTTGCAGCTGAACAGCATCTGCAATATCTTGCATCGATGCAGCGTGGTATCCCTTTTGGCGAAATATCTGGGCCGCCGCCTGCAGAATGTCTGATCGTTGCATCCCTCACCCTACCGACCAGTCGGTAGAATTACTATAGCATATCTCATTCTTAAGGGTCAAGGTGATTCAATATGCGCGATAAAAAGGGGTACTTGCTCCATGCAACGGATATCAGAACTCCGCCCTCCGCTTGAAGGAGAGGAACGCTTGGGTTACAATCTCAGTCGGATGCCCCTGTAGCTCAGTGGATAGAGCGCTGCCCTCCGGAGGCAGATGCCGGCGTTCGAGTCGCCGCAGGGGTACCTCTCAAACCGCCCGATTGGGCGGTTTTCTGTTTCTACCAGTACGCTGACATGGCGGATTTTCTGCCGGGCAGGATCACATGCGGATATCTCTCACAGCATGAAACCCTGCATCGTTTTTCAATGCCCAGAAAACTTACCCATATTTGAGACCTGATAGAACTGGCTAGGTTGACCATTCTTGAAGGTTTGCTGGCCGAGGTAGATCTGAAACCTCAATATGCATATTTCTATAATTTTGCCCTGTGCTACTCCCCTCGAGCTGCCAGCTTCGCATCCATATCAACCGACCAATCATAATAGCGCTCAAACCCGAATACGGATTGCACGCGGGTAAGCCAGGTGTGATTCGCGGCGTAATTAACCCTGGAAAAGATCGGCGCGATCGGGAAGGATCCATCGTAGCCGAAAAAGGCTTCTTCGATCTGGCGATAAAGGGCGGTCCGATCGGCGGATGCGGTTTCTTCTCTTGCTTGTATGAGGAGATCATCGATCTCATCGCATTCACGATCTAAGAAGGCAGAATCATTTTCGCAGTAAAGGATATCGCCCACCCAATTTTCCTCATCGGGGAAATCGGATGCCCAACCTATACCGAGGATATCCCACTCCACATCCGAAGCAGAAACACCTCCCGCCAGGGATGTGATATGAATCAACCCTTGCGGGCATCCCAGATTCTCCTCCCAAGACCGCAAAGACTCTGCAGATAATTTGGTCGATAAAGAGTAGGCGAAGCATTCAATCTGTGGGAGCCCTTGACACTGCGGATAACCGGCCAATTCCAACTCAGAACGTGCAAATGCAGGATCGTACCCAACACCCACTTCATCGACAGGTGGGGCGCCAAAAACACCCGGTGGAGCAAGATGCTTCATAGGAATGCCCAGACCCTGGAAGGCCTCGTCGATAAAACCAGCGCGATCAAACGCTGCGGAGAAAGCACGGCGAAGATGGACATTGTCAAACGGGGATCGATTCGATTGAAATACGAAGTAATACGATATCTGTTGATATACCTGCGCGGTTTCATCCGGGAATTGTTCGAGATGGGATGAAAAGTCATCTGCCGGGATGGCAGCATAATCGATCTGATTCGACTTCCACAGTTCATATGCCTCGTTCTCATCAGCGGCGATGAGGAGGTCCACCGTTTGAATGTTTCCTGATCCCCTCAACGCCTCAGGGTAGAGCGAATTACGCACCAGACGAATGCTCTCCCCTGGAACCCATTGGTCAATGACATAGGCGCCATTCGTGGGGATAAGTCCAGGATTTTTCCACGCTTCTCCATATTTTTCCATCGCCCAAACTGGCAGCGCCGAAAGTCCGCCTCCAATGGTCGTCGTCAGAAAATAGCCCGAAGGATGTTCGAGCTCGAAGATCAGCTCTGTATCGGAAATGGCTTGCACGCCGATATTATCCATGAGATCGGCGGGGATATTCTCAGGATCCTCGTGTTCAAAAACGTCCCGACAGCCTTTAAGGCTCATAGGGGGAAGAAAATATTGGTTCACATTTGGATCACACATCCGTTTATAGGCAAACTCAAACTCGTATGCGGTCACGTAGCGCGGTTCCCCAGCCTCATCGAGAACATGAACCGTTTCCCCCCCGAGGCTGTGTGTGACCCATGGGATGTCGGACTGCAATTTGAAGGTATAGAACCTGCCATCAGGGCTGATCGTCCAGCTTTCAGCTGCCTCCGGCACAACGACCGCGTTTTGAACATCGTAATCGGTCAGATTTACAAACATGTTGTCGATTAGCGAAGCTGAAGCCGTAAGAACGGATTGTCCTTGGGGATTAAGCGAGAATTCTTCTTCCAGAAGAGCCCCATGCAGAACCGCAGTGAGGGGAGCGGGCTCCGTGGGGGACACCTCGCTGGTCTCTTCCGTAGACGTTGCCGCGGATGCTGCGACGGTTTGGGTTTCCGCTAGGTGCGATTCGACGGCCCCAGGCTGATTCTTACCCCATACATTCCACAGGATGACACCGACGATAGTGAGAACGGCTATGGCTCCCAGAGCGTATCCCAGTTTTCCCCGAGGCTTCTGCACCTTGGTACTTTTACCAGGGATTGCACTCACCGGGGCACTTCGATCTTCTACACGCTCCTGTTCGGGCGCGGCGGCGAGAATTGCGCTGACACTGCGCACCAAGCTTTCGATGTACCCTTCCCAGGTCGGGTCATAAGCATCCAGCCAGTGACGCGAAGAAAGGTGAAGGCGCAGCGCACCGCTGGGCTCGACGGCTTCGATCCGGAAGGGCAGGATGGGCTTCCCCTCACTGATGGCATAATTGATCTCATCCAGAACCCGTTGAGAACGGTTTGAGTTGCCCGAAAAGACCAAGACCATCATGGCGGTATCATGAATGGCCTTTGTAATGGATTTTCCCCAGTCTGCGCCCGGTGGGATATCACGCGGCGCATACCAACAGCGGATGCCGGCCTGCTCATGCGCAGCGACGACAGCATCCGCGACAGCCTTATCCACGGTTGAATAGCTGACGAAGACATCAAAACCTAGGGCGGTGTGGTTTTCGGTTGCCATGGATTAATCTCTGTTCTCCTCGAAGGGTTGGGCAGGGAGCTCGAAACCACTTCGATAGAATACCAACCTTCGGGAGAATGCGACATTTCAGCTTACATGTCACTCCGATTCACACGCCTGACAAAGGTGCCCACATGCCAATTCTGGGTGCTGCAAATACCTCTTTGCCGATGTGGCGTAAGATGAGATTATCGGTTCTATTCACGTACAGTCAAACGTGTGATCAAAATCGAGAATTCGTATCTCGCATAGGGAGTGTGAGATACCCCAACAGCGGTAATTCTACAAAATGAAATCCGGCTTTGCAAATCCGGCGCTCATACGCAAGCGAGATGTAGAAGATCTTGTCAAAAATGGCAAGTGAAAAAATCCAAGATTTGCGGGTTCAGCGCTCATTAAACTGCCCAGAAGAACCGCCTTGGCATTTCCGTGGCGGATGATTTTCGCCCCTACACTTCTACCCAGCGCACTTTCCGGTCATCCGTATCCACGACCGCCAATGTGCTACGCCCTTTCAGCCCCAGCAATTCGCCCGGGTTAAACAGCAGGCACTCGCCGATCCATTCTTCGTGTGCGATGTGATCATGGCCGTAGCAAACCAGGTCGTAGTCGCCGGATTTCGCCAGGCCGCGCGCGATTCTTGGATAGTGGTTTACCGCTACGCGCAAGCCGCCCAGAACCAGTTCGGCGAGCGCGCCGTGCAAGATAATAGAAGGGTATTCGTTGGCGGCTTTGGCGATTCTCCAGGGATCCCCCTCGTTGTTCCCCCACACGATGTGAACCGGGATCTCCCCCACCCCGCTACCGATTCGATGGATCATGAACGGTGAACAGAGATCCCCACAATGGATTATAGCCTCAGCAGAACGAAGCGTGGGAAGTGCAGCATCAAGATTCGTAATATTGTCGTGACTGTCGCTGAGCACCACGATTTTCATGTTTCAAACCCCTCCTCAATGCCCCACATCTTCCCTCTTTCAGGCAGCTTGTGTCTCTCTCAAGGACCCATAGCGATTGGACGTCTCGTTCGTGACTCGCACCTGATCCGCAAGTTCCTCCGTGAGATCACCACTTTGACAACGCCAGGACCAATTCCCGGTCGGCAGACCAGGATAATTCATGCGTGCCTCGCTTCCAAGCTCGAGAAAATCCTGTAGCGGTGCGATCGCCCAGGTAGCCACCGAGGACCAGAGCGCCTGGATCATCTCCCAGACGATATGGCTGCCATCGCTGGACAGGTACTGGCGGCAGAACTCACGATGCGCCTCACTGGCAGCATCGTACCACCCACGCGCCGTGTCGTTGTCATGCGTGCCCGTGTACGCAACGCAGCGCTCTGGATAATTATGCGGTAGAAAAGGGTGGTCCATCGTGCCCTCGAAGCCGAATTGCAGGATTTTCATCCCCGGGAGATCGAAACGATCGCGCAGCGCCTCTACTTCCGGTGTGATCAAACCCAAATCCTCGGCGATGATCGGCAAATCCTCGAGCGCGGCTCGCACGACGGTCAGAAAATCATCCCCCGGTCCCTTAAGCCAACGCCCAATTTCCGCTGTCGGGGACTCCGCTGGGACCTCCCAATAGGCTTCAAAGCCGCGGAAGTGATCAAGGCGAACAATATCCACACACGAGAGAACAGCTTTGAAACGTTGAATCCACCAGGCATAACCGTTTTCCCGCATCAAATCCCACCGGTAGAGCGGATTGCCCCAGCGCTGGCCGGTCGGTGAGAAATAGTCCGGCGGCACGCCTGCAACGACAGTCGGCATGCCAGTTTCATCGAGATAGAACAATTCCGGATGCGCCCACACATCGGCGCTGTCATGAGAGACAAAGATCGGGATGTCCCCGATGATGGAGATCCCTTTCTCATGAGCAAGCTGCCTAAGTCGCCCCCATTGCTGGAAAAAGACAAACTGACGAAAGCGATGATCTTCGATGGATGATACGAGCGCGCCGGATGCTTCCTCCAGGGCTTCCGGATCTCTATTCGCGGTAGCTGGATCCCATTCCGCCCAGGGAAGACCGTGGTGCTCGTTTTTTAAAGCCATGAAAAGTGCGAAGTCGTCAAGCCAATCGGCTTGCTCGTGGCAAAAAGATCTGTACGCACCTGTCAGATGCTGAGCTGAGCCTTCGCGAAAGCGCTGAGAGGCGTGCGCGAGGAGCCGCTCATGATACCCGATCACCATGCCATAATCCACACGCTCCTGTGGAAAGTCGGGAATCGTCGAGATGTCAGCTGTGTTGAGCAAACCCTCCTCGATCAACCCGTCAAGGTTGATCAAGATAGGGTTCCCGGCAAAGGCGGAAAAGCTCTGGTAGGGCGAGTCCCCATAACCCGTAGGACCTATCGGCAAAACCTGCCAGAGCGAACAACCAGAGGATGAGAGCCAGTCGAGCCAACTTCTAGCAGATGCCCCCAGATCACCGATGCCATAGGGGCCGGGTAATGACGTGGGATGCAGAAGAATCCCGCCTGCCCGTTCAAATCGCATACGCATAACCTTCGCTGATCCTACGCAACAGTCGCTAGAGATTCGCCGGCTCGATGATAAAGTTCGAGGTATTCCGCAGCCGGCTTTTGCCACGAATAATCTTTCGCCATCCCGCGTCGCTGCAAAGCGACCCAGCGCCGGCGGTCACCATAGACCATGCACGCACGACGAAGCGCTTCGGCAAGCTCCCCTGCATCCGGTCCGTCAAAGACAAATCCCGTCCCCACCCCGCCCGGCTGGTAGTCCACTACAGTATCTTTAAGACCGCCCGTTGCTCGCACGACGGGGACGCTGCCATAGCGCATGGCGATCATCTGTGCCAGACCACAGGGCTCGTAGCGTGAGGGGATGAGCATCATGTCGCAC
>CAYLOP010000105.1:0-10796 GCA_964385305.1 uncultured Anaerolineaceae bacterium
CGAGCCCGTCCCAACGGCGACGGCGCTCAACTATGAGGGAGACGCCCCCTACACTGCAACGCCTACGGTGACTTACACGCCGAGACCCACCCCGACACCGACCCCAACCCTAACCTTTACGCCCACGAATACGCCGACCAGGATCCCGACCAAAACACCCACGAAAACGCCCACCTTAAAACCCACCAAGAAGCCCAAACCGTCCAAGACACCCACAGAAGAGGTTGCGCCAACCGACACACCCACGCCAACCAATATCCCCACGTTTACGCCTTCCCCCTCAGGCTACGGAGAAGAAGTGACCGAGTGGGTGGGCGTCGATAATCATGAAGATTGTCTCGGAGAGCCAGACGGCGATTACGCAAGTGTCGGGACCGAACCGGGGAGCGTGCTGATCATCGACCTTGAAGGTTGGGCTCCGGTGTCGGCAGGAACGAAATTAGCGGTCTATGAGCATACTGTCTCTTACACCGGTTGCGAGGGCGGGATCTACCAGGATCAGCAGGTTGTAAACGTTGGGACTGGCGACCCAGGCGATATCCAATGGACAGAAGTCTTCGTTTTCGGTGATGATGCAGGAGAGGAGCCGAACACCTGTATTCCAAGCGGGGATCTCTATGATACCTCCGCCTACTTGATCAATCTTGGAGGGATCGTGTCCGATCCATTTCGTTGGGTTAAATTCCAGAATTACCCCATCGGTGTACCGCGTACGGAGCATGAACAAGTGCAGGTGGATGCCATCAAGGTACTGAACTAGCGACGTTGCAGGATCGGTCTGCAACATTCGTAATGTGCTTGTGAGGCGAAGGAATCAGATGAGAAGAAGTGGGCTGTTCTAGTAAGGGAACAGCCCACTTTTCGTCTGTTCGCAAGCGCCTAGTTCTGGCGCCTTCGGTGTGCGAAGGGGAGCCATGCAAAGCCGATCGCCAGCAGCGAAGCGCCGCATGGCAGGTTAATGCCGCCCTCATTGTCAGAAACGGGCTGATCGATCGGTGGGGAGCTTGCGGCAGGGATGTCCGCCGAGGGCTCCTCGAGCTGCGCGGGGGGAAGCGTGATGGGGCCCGCCGCCTCATCGGCTCCGACGATTTCGTAAGCAACGCCGTCGGCTATCGCAATGACGTTCGTCCCAAGGGCAAGGGCAGCAGCCAGGTCTGGCCGTGAACCTGCGAGCGCAAAGTAATCCTCCGATAGGAAGGGGACGCGTATGGTGGTCATAACTTCTTCATCAAAACCCGTGTCGATCCATATGCCCTCCACCAGGCGATATGTCCTTGAGCCGGCGATGCGGACCACATCCGCCGCCTCGCCCTGCAGCGCGAGCGGCACTTCGGCGCCGCTGAAACCCGATTCGGCGGCGGCGCGCTCCACGGCGGCCTCTCCGAACGTCATAGAAGGTGTGCTCAGCATCTTCTCATAAGCATCGTTTGCGATGCCCTCTCGCGCTTCCTCGCTCAGCGCCTCGGGCTCGGTAACGAGGTAGGATGTGTAGGGCGTGACGATTCCATAGCGGATGCTCAGATTCACAATTTGGTCGACCAGTTCTTTCTCCGGGCCTTGCAGCCGTACCTCGTTGAGCAGTGCGCCGATCTTCCGTGTCGCCCACAACCGGGGCAGGAAATCCGCTCCGCCGGACCTGCGGAAGGTTTGATCGGGGTAGTCAAAGCGCTGCTGCTGGCCCTCGATCTCACCCTCCAGCCGCACGGTTGCGGATCCAGCGGTCCGGTAGCGGCCGACGACGACCAACTGGCTCCCGGCGAAGAGGTCGGGTAGGGGATTCGGGTACAGGTCGTAGGTGACGATCTCGCCGAAGTCCAGCGATGGCATGGTGAGAACGGGCGTGCTCACCTTAGCATAGAAGCCCGATACCGCTTCATCGATCGCGCCCCCTGAGCTGACGTAGGTGGTCGCGCCGTGGTTCTGCCCGGCGAGGGTGTCGAGCAGAAAGGTGTCGACGTCGTATCCCACGCCGAATGCAAACAGGCGTACATTCCGCGGCGCCTCGCGCTCGATATTTTTCAGGATCTCCTCTGTATCTGTCACACCTTCGGTGGGCAGGCCATCTGTGAGGAAGATCAGGAAGGTCGAGCGCTCAGGATTGACCTGTGCGAGCGCTTCCAGCAGGGCAAGATTGATATCGGTTGAACCAACTGCGGAAAGCGAGTCGACCCACCGATGTGCGGATGAGACATCTTCTATCGGACTTAGCCGATCACCAAAGGACCGCGTTCCGGAGCTGAAAGCGATGATATTGAAGCGGTCTTCATCGTGAAGATGGTCGAGGATGTAGTGCAGGGCCTCGCGCGCCTGCTCGAACTTTTCCCCGTCCATGCTCCCTGATTGGTCGAGCACGATGAAGACATCCTTGGCGATGACCTGATCTTGGTCGACTTCCACGCTTGGCGCTGCGAGCAATAAGAAAAAGCCGTCGGAATCCGCGTCTTCAGGGTTGCGGTAGGTGATCAGGTTGAGCCCGATGTCTTCGTCGGCAAAGGAGTAATACAGCTCGAAGTCCTTATCCGGTATGACATCGCGCGCTTCGTAGCTCACGCCGAAGTTGTAATTCCCCTCGCGTTGAATGTCGACGGGGTGCGAAGGTGAATAAATCGCACGGATTGGGTAGGGTGAGGATGCTTCCACGGTAACGCTGACGTCCTCGAGAGGTTCCGTGGAAAACTTTTCCGTATTGAGAGGGTAGCGATAGCGGACAAGACCATTATCGGCTTTGAGGATCTCGGTGTATTCGAGTTCGATCCTTCTTTCCTCGCCGGGTGCGATGGGGAAGATGGACGCTTGTACGGCGTCTCGGTCCACATATTCAAGCAAGGCCGGGTCTCGCAGAGCGCGTACGATCTCTTCGTACGTCTTGCGCGCTTCCTCGCGCTCGAGTATCCTCCCTTCAATGGGTTTCCCGTCCACGTAGAGCATAAACTCGCTGACGGCAGCGCCGGGAGGGATGGGGAAGACATAGGTCCCTTCGACAGTCCAATCGTTGTCGTTTCGGAAGACCTGATCGACCCTGGTGATCGCGACCTGATCTTCGATGGTGACGTGGACGCGGTGATATTCAATAGCCAATTGGACGAATGGATAGGGTTCTGGGCAGGGACCGGGATCGCAGATTGGCGGGTCGGGGATGATGATGCCATCGGCAAAAGCTGGTTGGAATGGGTAGCAGATGGCTGTGAAAAGGACGAATGTGAGCAACAAGGGACTGAAGCGGCGCATGGTTCTCCTCCTGTTGAGACTTTGTTCTGAAACATAGACGCTAACTCATATGCTAAAGTTCCCTGGAAGCACATGGTATAATACGTGGGATCCTCCCACTCAAGCCGTGGGAGTTTATGCTGTAGGGATGAAATGCTTGAGAAACTGGCCGGAATCGAACGGCGCTTTGTTGAAATCGAACAAGAAATGGCGGACGCGGGTGAGGATTACCAACGCGTAGCCGAGTTGGCGCGTGAGCGGGCCGATCTTGAACCCATTGTAACCGGCTATCGGGAGTATTCGGCGCTCAACGAGCAGTTAGTGGGCGCGAGGGCTCTGCAGAGCAGTGAGGACACTGAGCTTCGGGAACTCGCTGCTGAAGAAGTGGCGGGGCTTGAGACGGCGCTGGAAGCTTTGGAAGCGGAATTGCGATCCATGCTTCTGCCGCGAGATCCGCGCGATAAGCGCAATGTGATCATGGAAATACGCGCGGGTACAGGCGGAGATGAAGCCACCCTCTTTGCTGCAGATCTCTTCCGTATGTACAGCCGTTATGCAGAGGGGCTGGGTTGGTCCATCGAGATCCTCTCGCAGAATGAGACGGGTGTAGGCGGCTTCCGAGAGATTGTCTTCCAGATCAAAGGGAAGGGGGCGTTCTCCCGCCTAAAGTACGAGTCAGGTGTACACCGCGTCCAGCGCGTGCCCGTGACCGAATCACAGGGACGCATTCATACCTCGACCGCGACGGTTGCAGTTCTCGCCGAGGCGAATGAGGTGGAGATCAAGATCCCCGAGAAAGATATCAGGATGGATGTGTATCGGTCTGCTGGAGCGGGGGGGCAGAACGTCCAAAAGAACGCCACGGCTGTGCGCCTGACGCATCTTCCCACCGGCATGGTTGTGCAATGCCAGGATGAACGTTCCCAGCTGCAAAACAGGATGCGGGCGATGAGCATCCTGCGAGCACGCCTGTATGACATCGCCGTCCAGAAAATGCAGGAGAAAGAAGACGCTACGCGGCGAGCCCAAGTGGGCTCCGGTGAGCGTTCGGAAAAGATTCGAACCTATAATTTCCCCCAATCGCGTGTCACCGATCATCGTATCGGACTTTCCTCACACAACTTGCCGGCTGTCCTAGATGGCGACATCGACCTCTTCATCGATGAATTGGCAACGCGTGAGGAAGCGGAGCGTTTGCAAGCGATTCAAGAATAACCCTTGGACCTACCAAAGACCATCGGCGCGGCGCTCGCCTTAGGACGCCGTGCCCTGTCCTCGATCAGTGAAACCCCCAACCTCGATACGCAGCTTTTGCTCAGCGAGGTCGCAGGGAGACCGCGCGCCTGGGTACTGGCCCATCCGGAAGCTGCACTGTCGCCGGATCAGGCGACGACGTTCACGCATGCGCTGACGCGCTTCCTGGGCGGCGAGGCGCTGCCATACATTCTTGGATGGTGGGAGTTTTACACACGTATCTTTCGCCTAACGCCGGCGGTTCTCATCCCGCGCCCGGAGACAGAACTCATGGTCGAGGCTGCGCTCGCATTTCTGTCTGAACGGCCGGGCGAGAACCTTGCGCTCGATGTGGGCACGGGGTCGGGCTGTATCGCCGTTACCTTGGCGCTGGAGAACGGAGGGTTGCGCGTCTTGGCGAGCGACCTTAGCATGGGTGCTTTGCATGTTGCGCGCCGGAATATATCCGAGTATGGTGTGGGTGAACGAGTGGGCCTGATCCAGGCGGATTTAGCAACTCCCCTTCGGGGCGCCTTTGATCTAGTTTGCGCAAATCTGCCGTACGTCCCCTCAGGGGAGATGCGCACGCTTGCGGTCGCACAGCGGGAACCGCATATTGCATTGAATGGGGGAGCAAATGGGGTGGCGGTTATCGAGCGGTTGCTCCAACAGATTCCATCCATCCTTGCGCCAGGGGGGCTCGCTATCTTGGAAATGGGAGCAGGACAAGGCGCTGCGGTCAGGAAAATGGCTGGACGACTTCTACCACAAGCCAAGATCGAAATGCGAGTTGATCTCGCCGGTTTGGATCGACTGCTTCTTATTGAAGGCATTGGATCGACATGAAAACCGAAGTGTTGTCTGCTGAGGACCCTGCAGTCATCACAGTCGCCATTAAGACACTGCAGGCGGGCGGCTTGGTCGCATTCCCGACTGACACGGTATACGGTTTGGGTGCAAATCCTTTTGACGCAAAAACTGTCCACCGTCTTTTCGAAGTGAAGGGGCGAGATCTGCAAAAAGCAATCCCCATCCTGCTCTCAGGAGTTGATGATTTACCACGCGTGGCGCTTCAAATGCCCTCGATGGCTCAAAAGCTGGCTTTGCGTTTCTGGCCCGGCCCGATGACATTGATCATTTGGCGCAGAAAGACGTTGCCGAGCGAACTTGGTCCAGAACCGACGATAGGGGTTCGTGTTCCTGCCCATCCACTGGCTCTTGCATTACTGGCGTCAGCCGGTCCCTTGGCTGTGACCTCGGCGAATCGAGCCGATCAAACAAGCTCAAGAACCGCAGGGGAGGTTCTGAAAGCCCTCGAGGGCAGGGTCGAGGTTATCATTGATGGTGGAAGAACCCCTGGAGGGGAGCCTTCAACCGTTGTCGATTGCACACAAGCGTTGCCGCACATTCTGCGCGTTGGACCGATTTCGGAGGAAGAAGTCTTCAAGGCGTTAGTATAAGCGGACTCGATCACTCATCCATTGTAAATCTGAGATTCATCTCAATCTCATACGCCTGCAGATAATGGGAGTAGCATTCTCCTCAACCGAAATCGCACACCTGGTTGCCTTCGACCACGTGTGCGATTTTGATGATCTGGTATGGTTCTCAATGAGCGTGAAGCGCGGAGGATTTTTCCTGAAGGCAGTTTGTTGTCTGAGATAGGCAATGCTGGACGATTTAATCGCATTCCTTTGGACTATTAACATGCGGAGGGTAAAGGCTTCGTCTTCCTTCAGTTGGATCGCTCTAAGGAACTTCCAGGGAGGAGGCGCTAGACCAGTCCGATGCATACCAACGTAGATAGGAGTCAAGGTGGGATGACCAATACGCCGGGTTGTGATTTCCAGGACCCACTTGAAAGGCATAGGGCATGCCGTATTCATCAAAGATGGAGAGCAGATCGGAGACGGATTTATACAGAGGATCGCCTTCTCCGATGTCAATCCATAACCGAGGGATGGAGTCCTCTGGGATCTGACCGATCCAGCGTACGATGTAGGGCGGGCTGTAAAGCGTCGCTGGGCTGTGCAAGCCGATCGCACTAAAAACATCAGGGTGCCTGAGACCAATGCGGAGGGCCAAGCCGCCTCCCCGCGAAATGCCGCCGATTGCCCGTCCCTCGGGAGAGCGTTCCGTCGGGTAGCTTTGATCGATGACCGGCACGAGAACATCGATGACGGCATTTTCGAGATCGATCCCCGTCTGTTCCCGAGGCATGACGATGATGAAGGGTGGGATTTGGTCGCCATTGATAAGCGCATCCGCAGTTTCGTCCATGCCCAACTCATCCCATTGGCTGTCGGTATACGATAGACCGTGGAGGAGGTAAAGCGTTGGATAGGGGGTATGGCGCTCGGAGTTGAAGCAGGGCGGCAGATAGACACGATAAGTGAGGGGTCGAACGAGGGAGGAAACATTAACTTCACCCACGTGCATGCTCCCAGAAGTTTCAAAGCATGCGGATTGCGTTGACGATGGCGCGCGGTTTGCTGTGGGACTCGCTGCCAGGGTTGTGACCGGGGTTTGGTTCGAGAATATGTTCCGCGTAGGGTTTGGGTGTGTATTCGTGGATGTGGCACCAGGCGAGGTACAACCAGGACTGAGAAGCAGAAGTACACAGAACAGGACAGCATGCTTGCTAAAAATCAATACCCCGCCACCCTGTGGTAGAGCCACAGGAAGGCGGGGGCGCCTGTTATGCTGAGTGTACGCGTTTTGTCCTTTATCGTCAAGAAGTGCGTCTCGCAATTTTCCAATAGGCTGCGTGAGCGCACGGACCATGAACGATATGCGATCTTTACCCAAAGCGGCCCTCGACGTAATCCTCTGTCCTTTGGTCTTTCGGGGTGGTGAAGATCTCGCGACCTGGGGCATATTCGATAAGCTCGCCGTCGAGGAAGAAGGCTGCATAATCGGCGACGCGTGCCGCTTGTTGGATGGAATGCGGGACGAGGATGATCGTGTAATTTTCTTTAAGTTCTTGGAGCGAGGCTTCGACTTTGCCTGTCGAGATCGGGTCTAAACCGGATGTGGGTTCGTCGAGCAAGATGACATCCGGTTCGAGGGCGAGCACCCTTGCCAGGCATAGGCGCTGCTGTTGACCGCCTGAGAGGGAGATAGCTGGTTCGTTGAGGCGGTCTTGAACTTCGTCCCAGAGCGCTGCTGACGTCAGTCCACGCTCAACAGCTTCATCCAATCGGGTCTGTTGACGCTCTCCAGCCAATTCAAGACCGTAGGTTAGATTTCTTCGAATGGTCATGGGTAAAACGACGGGGCGGGCAAAGACCATTCCGACGCGCCGGCGCAGCGCAATGACATCCGTCTGTGGGGAGAGGATGTCCTCGCCATCAAGCCACACGTGCCCGGAAAGGTCCACCACATCAGCCAGATCGTTTAGGCGATTGATCATGCGAAGCAGGGTTGATTTTCCCCCGCCAGCAGGGCCGAAGAGAACAGAGATGTTGCGCGCAGGAATAACAAGGCTAACGTCCTTCAGCGACTCTGTGCCGTCGGAGTAGCCAACGCTGAGGTTCTCAATAACGATCTTGTATTCGGCGGAGAGTGTGTGGGTTGTGGTGTGTGGTCCGCGGGTTACCATTACCATTGCCTCTTTGCACGGGCGCGAGAGCGGATCACTGTGGCGATGATGTTCATACTTAACACAAAGGTGAGCAAAACCGCTGCAGTTCCGTATTGAATTTGAATTGGCATCCCAGGCACCTGGGTGGAGATCACAAAGAGGTGGTAAGGCAAGGCCATCGTTTGATCAAAGATGGAAGATGGCAAACGCGGCAGGAAGAAAGCTGCGACGGTGAATAGGATCGGCGCAGTTTCCCCGGCAGCCCGCTCCAGGCCAAGGATCACACCAGTGAGGATTCCCGGGATGGCCTGCGGGATGACGACTTTGCGAATGGTCTGCCATTGGGAGCCCCCAAGCGAGATGCTCACGACGCGAAAGCTGTTGGGCACCGCACGCAAGGCCTCTTCTGTGGTGCTGATGATCACGGGGATGGTCATGATTGCAAGTGTGAGTGAGCCGGCTAGGATGCTTGTTCCAAAGTGAAGAAAGAGCACGAATAAGCCCAACCCAAAGAGACCATAAACAACAGATGGGATCCCAGCCAGATTGATAATGGCGATACGAATCGTGCGCGTCCATCGATTGTCTGGTGCATATTCCGACAGATAGATCGCAGCGCCGATCCCTAAGGGGACGGCGATTGCAGCTGTTCCTATGGTTAGCCAGAAGGTACCCACGATCGCAGGTAAGATGCCCCCAGCACGCATGCCGTCGCGTGGAAGACCACTCAAGAACTCCCATGATATGGCCGGAGCACCTTTATAATAGATATAGACAACAATCATGACGATGGGGATGACCGTGAGGATTGTCGCGAGCGTCATGCCGCCAAACCCCAGACGCTGCGTAAGTTTTCGTCGGTCGATCTTCCTTGGTCGTGCCACTAAGGGCATATCCATCTAACGTCTTCCAATCTAATCGTTTCCGATGCTCGTTCTCTACCGATGCGCGATGCTACGACAGTATTCTTTCTGTGCGTTTTCGCTGGCGAAAAACAACACTTGCAGCGGCCATGTTGACGCCCAGTGAGATCAGGAATAAACAGATCCCGATGAAGAAAAGAACATGGTAGTGCACGCTGCCGTTTGCGACCTCCCCCATCTCTGCGGCGATGGTGGCCGTCATGGTCCTTGCTGGTCGGAAGAGGGCTCCTAAGCCGGTTGGCAGAACCGGTGCATTCCCTGTGACCATCATTACGGTCATGGTTTCACCGATCGCACGGCCGATCCCAAGCATCACGGCTGTAAGTACGCCTGAGCGGGCGGCCGGTAGTGTTACACGCCATATGGTCTGCCACTCTGTTGCGCCCATCGCAAAGGCTGCCTGGCGGTAGGTCCGTGGAACCGAATCGAGCGCATCTTCGGCGATGCTCACAATGGTGGGGATGGCCATACCGCCGAGTAGCATAGCGCCGCTGAAGGCTGTCAGGCCTGTTGGGATATCGAGCGTCGTGCGCACGAGTGGCGCGATGACTAAAATCCCAAGGAACCCCAACATGACCGAGGGCAATCCTGCCAGAACCTCCACGAGGGGTTTCAGGATCTCACGCGCCCAGCGCGGCGCGATCTCAGCAATGAAGATGGCAGTCGCTAGCCCAAGGGGGATGGCGAATAACGCCGCGCCAAGCGTGACGATGATCGATCCACCGATCAGCGGCAGGATGCCAAAGTAGTCCTCAATGGGATACCAACGAGTGCTGAAGAGTGAAGCGAATGGAACTTCGATAAGCGTTGGCAAGCCAGCCCGAAGCAAGAAAAGGAAGATCAGACCTACAAATAAAATCGCCGAGTAGCCAGCCGTTTTGATGGAGCGAGTGATGACAAATTCTTTCCAGGATAAGTCGCGCATGGTTCCCTCAAGGCAAAATAGGCACAAAACCCAACTTGTTTACAATCTCTTGAGCCTCCGAATCTCGGATCCATTCCAAGTAGATTTTAATCGCGCCCGTAGGCTCGCCGGGGGTGTACATGTAGAGGTCACGTGCAATGGGATATAGTCCATTGTTGACGCTATCAGCAGAGGGAAGGATGAAGGGACCGGTAGGCTCTCGTGCAACCGCGATCACTTTCAGATCCTCGGTAACGTAACCGAGCCCATCGTAACCGATCGCGTTGGGATTCTGGCGAATCTCCGCACTGATCCCCTCGGAAGAGGGGAGCAGAAGCGTGTCTGTGGAAAAAAGCGTTTTGTCCTCTTTGTCGCCTTTACGGAGCACCTGTTCGAGGAAGTAAACGTGTGTTCCGGAATTGGTTTCGCGTGAGAGGCGCACGATAGGCCGGTCATCGCCGCCAACTTCACGCCAATTGTTGTACTTTCCACTGAAGATGTCGGAGATCTGCCCGATTGTCAATCGATCCACGGGATTGCCCGGATTGACGATGATGGCGATCGCATCTCGTGCGATGACGAACTCGATTGGTGAGATCCCGTTGGCTTCGGCTGCGCTTGTCTCTTCGGGCTTTATCTTGCGAGAGGCGTTGGCGATGTCAACAGTGCCATTCACCAGGGCTGCGATTCCCGTACCAGATCCGCCACCTGTCACAGAAATTCGTACGTCAGGGTGTTCTCCCTGGTAACGTTCTGCCCAAGCGAGTGCGAGGTTGACGATCGTGTCGGACCCTTTGTTCTCAATAAACACAGCACTATGGGGAGAGGAAGAGGACTCCTCTTGTGATCGTTGACAAGCGGTCAAGAAGAAGAGGAAGACAATCGTAAAGATAAAGAAGTGCGAACGTTTATGGTGATGGGTGCACATTTTCACTGATTATACTTC
>CAYLOP010000106.1:0-10731 GCA_964385305.1 uncultured Anaerolineaceae bacterium
TGACATCGAGCAATATGAGGTCTGGCTGTTCCACGGAGGCTTTGGATAGGCCTACAGATCCGTTATTGGCGACAGCAATCTCATAGCCTTGCCGCTCGAGCATGAGACCGACGAGTTTTAAGGTATCAATGTCGTCATCGATGATGAGAATTCTCTCGGTCATGGATTTTTCTCCAGGGACATCTCACGCTTCCATTGAGGGCAGTCTAGCATAAAGCCATTTATGGAGCAACTAGGGTTGACCTCGGGTTGTTCGTAGCAGGACTCCTGAATGTCAACATGTTTTACGACGAAGGCAACTTATGCAAATGGTAAGACTGCGATGATAGATAATATCGATATTTACAACCCTAAATTCTGTCTCCAAAACATCCCTAAGAAGAAAGAAACCCCACGTGCGAATAACCAATTTCAAGATAAACGGAAGCTCTTTGCAGATTCTTCCGTTACTTAAGTACTATCTCATTTTCATCTCTCAGGCAATAGGAGAACTCTCCCCCCATCCGCCTACGCTGCCTTGGATAGGTTTCAAGACGTTATGCGAAAGAAGGCTTAGAGGCCGATCATTTGTTTGGAGGGAAGAATCTGCGGTGCTATAATCCTCACTCGGTATTAAAACCAATTGAGGCAGACATGACGGTAGAATTCCTGGGGTTCAACGGCGCGCCAAGTTACGGCTTTACGATCCGTTCCTCCGGCTTCACGTTCCTGATTCTTGACCTGGCGGCACTGTTCGCGCTGGTTTACTTCAATCGGGGGGCATTATTAGCGTCCGCACGCAATATGCGTGAGAGGCAATGGACCTTGTTAGCTCTTCTCTTATTCGCCATACCCTTCGCAAAGGGCATTCTACAATTTCAATTTCCCCTCCCAGGCATACCATTAACACCTGGACCGCTGCTAGAGCCCATGGAGCCTTCGTTCGCCATCTTCGGAGCGCTGCCATGGATGCTTGCCGCAGGACTGTTAGGAGGATGGCAGGCAATTGTCGTTGGATTAATTTCGGGGATCGTCTGGGGTGCATGGGAAACCCATCAAGTCTATACACCTTTCCATATGGCACTGCAAGCGGGAGTGTTCGCCTGGCTGGTATGTCGGGAATACCGTGAATGGCCAGGAAAGGTACTTCGCAGCCCTTTCGCGAGTGGGATCATGGTTGGTATTTTCTTCGGATTATCCCAAGGTCTTGCGTCTTTCGTCTACAGCGGAGGCAATTTCTATGATGGATTTGATCAGACATTAACACTCCTTGGTCCCATCTTGCTTGCAGCCGTGTTGGAGACATCTATAGGGGGGCTCCTCTGTGAGGGGATTCGACGATATCGCTCTGACCTATGGTTTGCGCCTCGGCGATGGGTGATTGGCCCCTATAACCGCTCTTTAGCAGCTCGTCTACTGAGCGTGTTCGGCCTTCAACTCTTGATTTCTAGCAGCGTACTGCTCTATGGGGATTGGCGTTTGGCGCAAGCATCCGCACGCGAATTGTTCGAGAAGCAGATGCAGCATACAACCCAACAGGTCGCGGGGAGCGTCCCATTTTTCATCCAGACGGGCAGGACCCTCATCCGTGAAACCGCAGAAGATGTTGGGCAACTCATCGGTCAGGAAAACCTCACCTCTGAGGAGCTGGGTTTCCTATTCCGGCAAGCCTCTTACTTTGATCGTCTGGCCGTCTACAACGCTCAGGCGGTATTGATCGAGGTATACCCACCTCAGGAAGAGTTCATCGCTTTGACATCCGTTGAAGTTGAAACCAGCGTCCTGGCGGCTGCTCAGGGGATCCCTGGAGAGATCGTGTTGGAAAGCAGCTCATCCTCAAAGGCTGCTGAGATGATCTTTCTTTCTTTCACACAGGTCATGATTGAGGAGGAAACAACGTATGTTGTCGTTGGTTGGACGGATTTGGGCGCAAACCCATTCTTGTTGCCGGTGGTCACCAGCCTACAACAAATCGATCCAGGTGAGGCGTTTCTAACGGATGATCATGGACGAATCCTGATCCAATCCACAAATGCAGAAGTGATCCAAACATTCGACCTGGCCTCGTTCCAGGATGAGAAAGTGCAAGTCGTCACAGCAACAGACGGAACGCGGCAGAGCGTGTATGCGCAGGCAGTGGAAGGGTATCCCTGGCGTGTCATTGTGACAATGCCACAGCGAGAGGTGCAACAACTGGCGGTGCAGATAGCCGCGCGCTTGATGGTGATAATTCTTGTCGTCGGCGTCGTGATGGTTGTGGCAATCTTTGCAAGCAGTCGTCGTTTGACGAGGCCGTTACGGAAGATGGCCGAAGTTGCGCAATCCATCGCGCAGGGCAACCTGGAGGAGCCTATCCAAGGCATAGATGAGGACGAGATTGGACGATTCGCGGCGTCTTTTGAACACATGCGACAGGGTCTCAAGGCGCGATTGGATGAGATGAAATTGCTGCTGAAGGTCAGCCAACATGTAAGCACGAGCTTTGAGCTCACAAAGATTATGCCGCCCATTCTCGAAGGAGCGCTAGATGTGGCTGGGGCAGATTTAGTGCGGCTGGCGCTGTTAGAACCTGTCTCCGGAGTTGGTAATCTCAGCAGTAGCTTTCAAGCAGGAGATGATCCTGGGAATTGGTCCACGCTGGATTCGCAACTCTTGGACCTTTGTCAAATTCGGGGCACGTTCGTGCTGGAAAACCCTGCCCGCGCCAGGGCGGTTCTTGACTTGAGCGCATTAGCGGAGCCGATCAAAGCCCTGGGAGCCTTGCCGGTGAAGTGTGAGGATAGGTTTGCCGGGATCCTTTGGCTTGGTCACAAACGATCCCACATGTTCTTGCCGGATGAGATCGATCTACTCTCCATTCTTGCCGGGCAGTTGGGAATTGCACTTTCGAACGTCCAGCTTTTCCAACGCGCAGAACAAGAGCGATTACGACTCATGGCGGTTCTGGAAGGAACACCGGATGGTGTTATCGTTGTCGATCGAAGTGGGACCATCTCCCTTATCAATCCGGCGGCGGAAAACAAGCTACAGGTGAATGCGCAAGATGTGGTTGGGAAACACGCTGCAGAGGTGATCCCCATCCCGTCGCTTGTCGAGCTCATCTCTGAACCTGATCATGGGGTGCGTACGACTGAACTTGAACTTGGGAAAGATCAAGTGATGTACGTTTCGGTCTCGGATATTCGAACAGGGGACGCCGAGCCGTCGAGTAAGGTCTGTGTGCTGTGGGATGTCACGCACTATAAGAAATTAGACAGCTTGAAATCCGAATTTGTTTCAACCGTCAGCCATGACTTGCGCGCACCACTCACACTAATGCGCGGCTATGCCACGATGCTCACGATGGTTGGAAGCATGAACGATCAACAAAAAGAGTTCGTGGGTAAGATTCTAACCAGCGTCGATCGCATGGGGAGCCTTGTTGACAACCTGCTAGACTTAGGGCGTATTGAGGCAGGCCTTGGGCTGGGGTTGGAGCGCCTGACCGTGGAAGCAATTATCGACGATGTGATTGGCGCCTATCGACCACAGGCAGTGAATAAGCAGATAGAATTGGACGTCGAGATGCTGGGTGAATTGGAACCAATCGAAGCCGATCCGATGCTTCTCCGCCAAGCGATCGCGAACCTGGTTGAAAATGCCATCAAGTACACCTCCACAGGTGGACAAGTGACGGTACACGTACAGCAGGAAGCAGGTAAGCAGATCATTCGGGTTACAGATACCGGTGTGGGCATAGCGCCAACGGACCAGGCGCGTATCTTTGACAAATTCTTCCGCTCGCAACGACGGGAAATGATGCATGAGAAGGGCTTAGGGCTCGGATTGGCGATTGTGAAATCCATTGCCGATCAACATGGCGGCAGTGTGGATGTCGAGAGTAAATTGGGAGAAGGAAGCACGTTTACCTTGGTCGTTCCCATGCGTGCCACCCGTACAGATGACGACCCCCTTCCAGGCACAGCTCTGAACAATTAACCCTGAGCTATAGACATCTTATGCAGGCCGCATCGTTTCTGTGCTATAATGCGGCAACAGTTGAATATGTTCATCCTCGCCGGGAGGAGTAGACGGTAGCGCACTGGCAGAGAAGGAGTGGCCATTGGCTGAGAGCCCCCGCAGCAGCAACCGTTGAAGGTCGCCTGGTTGGAACGCCGAAGAAAGTTGCCCCATCCGTGGGTGAGGAGTAGAACGGCGCGGGTGAGCCCGTTACAGCGAAGCCCTGATGTTGGTCGGGGGAGAGTGCGTGCGGCAAGGATGCCGTGCGAAGTGAGGTGGTACCACGGAGGCCAGCCCTTCGTCCTCTAAGACGAAGGCTTTTTTTGTTAATCGATACCATCCGGAAGGATGGTTTGAACAGGATGGCTGCGAAGCAGGTTATTTGAGGAGAAGATTCGATGGATGAATACGCCCTTCCAAAAGCATACGATTTCAAGGCTGTAGAAGAGCGCCTCTACCAGATGTGGGAGGAGAAGGGGCATTTCCGCCCCAAGGTTGATACCGGACAGAAGCCCTTTGTGATCTCCATTCCGCCACCGAATGTCACAGGTGAACTTCACCTGGGGCATGCCATGTTCGTCGGAATGGAAGATCTGATGATTCGTTATAGCCGGATGAAAGGCGTCCCAACGTTGTGGGTGCCCGGCTCCGACCACGCTGGAATCGCTACCCAATTGCAGGTCGAAAAGCAACTCATGGAGAATGAGGGTGTCACCCGTGAAGAAATCGGGCGTGAAGCCTTTGTCGAGAGGGCCTGGGCGTGGAAAAAGAAATACGGCGGGATCATAACGCAGCAATTGCGGCGCCTCGGTGCCTCCTGTGATTGGGAGCGGGAGCGTTTCACGCTTGATAACGGTCTTTCACAAGCCGTGCGTGAGGCTTTTGTCCGACTGTATGAGAAGGGGTTGATCTATCGCGGCACCTATCTGATCAACTGGTCACCCGGTCTTCGTACGGCAGTGAGCGATCTGGAAGTGGAGTATCACGAAGAGCAGGGGATTCTTTACTACTTCAAGTACCCCGTCGAAGGCTCTGAGGAATTCATCCCGGTTGCGACCACTCGCCCAGAGACCATCTTGGGCGATACCGCCGTCGCCATACACCCGGAGGATGAGCGCTTCCTGCACTTAGTGGGAAAGAATTGCATGGTTCCCATGCTCGATAGACCCATTCCTGTGATCACCGATCGTTATGTGGATCGAGAATTCGGCACGGGCGCACTGAAGATCACGCCTGGTCATGATCCTGCGGATTACGAGATTGGGCAGCGTCACGATTTGCGGGTTATCAATGTTCTCAACACCGATGCCACGATGAACGAACATGCAGGTCCTTATGTTGGTATGGATCGTTTTACATGCCGGGAACAATTATGGGCGGATATGCAGGCTGCAGGTCTTGTCTTGAAGACGGAGCCCTATCTGATGCAGATTCCCCGCGCACAGCGTGGCGGCGAAATCATCGAACCGATGGTGTCGACACAATGGTTCGTACGGATGGAACCCCTGGCAGAGCCCGCATTGGAGGCGGTTCGCAGTGGCCAGATCCAAATCGTTCCAGAGCGTTTTTGCAAGGTGTACTACAACTGGCTTGAAAACATTCGCGATTGGTGCATCTCGCGTCAACTCTGGTGGGGCCATCGCATTCCGGCCTGGCATTGTAGGACATGTGGGGACATCACGGTCGCGCGCGAGGATCCAGACCGCTGTGCAAAGTGCGGATCGCATGAGATCGAACAAGACCCCGATGTGTTGGATACCTGGTTCTCTTCGGGATTGTGGCCGTTCTCAACCTTGGGTTGGCCCGAGGAGACGGATGACTATCGCTATTTCTATCCCACCACCATGATGGAGACCGCTTACGACATCATCTTCTTTTGGGTAGCTCGCATGATCATGATGGGTCTAGAGTTTACAGGGAATGTACCATTTACAACTGTATACTTGCATGGTCTCGTCAGGGATGAACATGGCCGCAAGATGAGCAAGACGTTGGGGAACGTGATTGACCCCTTGGAAGTGATGGATGAATTTGGTACAGATGCACTGCGATTCACCTTGCTGACGGGATCGACGCCCGGCAATGATATGAACCTTAGCTTGCAGCGCGTGGAGGCCAACCGCAATTTTGCCAATAAACTTTGGAACGCTGGCCGGCTCGTGCTCATGGCCCTCAAACAAGCACCCGAGGAAGCACACGAGTCCATCGAGCCCACAACGGTCGATCGGTGGATCCTAGTGCACCTGAATTCCTTGCTTGTAGATGTCGATCGTCTCTTTAATTCCCATCAATATGGGGAGGGTGGGCGTCAGGTTTACGAGTTCTTCTGGGGTGAGTTCGCCGACTGGTATCTTGAGATCGCCAAGCTTCAATTGAAGGAAAGTAAAGCGCGTGCGTGGTTGACCGCCAAGACCATGGTATCCGTATTCGACACCTGTTTACGCCTACTCCATCCATTCACGCCTTTTATCACAGAGGAACTTTGGAGCCGATTGAAGGCGGCTTGCCAAATGCATCCGGCTGGATTTGAGCCTGAAGGAGGATGGGAGGACGCGTTGATCGTCGCACGATGGCCAGAACCTGCTGCGATGGAGGAAGGAGATTCGCAGACTGTGATGCAATTCGAGTGCCTGATGGAGCTTGTACGGGCTATTCGGAATATCCGTTCCGAAAGGGGTGTGGAGGCGCGTCGCCGAATCCCGGCCATCATCAGTGCAGGCGACATGGTGGACTTTCTCGCGGCGCAAAAACAAGCTATCGCCACCCTAGCACATCTTGATGACGAGCAGTTGGAGATCCACGCTTCGCTCGAATCCCCACCAGCGGATGCGATTCCCCTCGTCGTGGGAACGATAGGGGTATATCTTCCCTTGAAGGGCTTGCTTGATTTGGACGCGGAGCGAGATCGCTTGACAAAGGAGTTGGCCGCGGTTCAATCCCAAATCGAGCGTGTGGAACAATTGTTGTCTGGTCCGTTCTCCGAGCGTGCTCCTCAGCCGGTTGTAAAGAAAGAACGTGATAATTTACATGCGCTACAGGAATCGAGGGATAAGCTTGCTGCGCAACTTGATGCACTGGTTTGATACGCTCTTCGTGGGAGGGGCGAAACCAGAAAGAATGAGATCATCGGGCATCTCCGGGGAAACGCACCGCCTCCTCGGAGATGGAATTCCATAGAATCTTACTCGACCCAGCTATAGCGCCTGAAGAGAACCATGATCGGTCTGTCGATGCCACGCCAATCAACCCCGGAAAGACTGCCTGCCTTGCCGTTTCGGGCGGTCATCCCAGGTTTAGCCTACATCCTGATTGTCGATCTGGCAGCGGTGTGCGGCTACCGTGGGATACTCGCTGAGGCCATCGAAGTATGGGGTCTCGTTTTGGCGTTGATCCCATGGGTTACGCTGCTCGTCTTACGACTGCCAGCTCGCTTGCTGGGCTACCGGTATCATCGCGCTCCAGCGGAGTTTGGCTGGGGAATGGTGGCGGGCGGTATATGGCGTGCGTTTAGTCTATGCCTCGGCCTCTTGTGGCTGCAGGGCAGGACGCAGCTTGGATGGGGTATGGGCGCATGGATTGCAGCACTGATTTGGGTTCCGCTTGTTGAGGAGACGTTCTTTCGCGGCTATCTTTGCCGAGCCTTGGCGGGTCGCATCGGTCGCTGGCCAGCCATATTCCTGCAAGCGATGCTCTTCAGCCTGCACCCAGGGCACTGGGCGCAAGGTCTACCGAACTTGATCAGTATCGTTGGTTTTGGATTGCTGAGTGGCTGGCTTGTTGAGAAAAGGGATTCTATTTGGCCCGCGTTTGGAGCACATGCATTTGCGAATGGCTTACCTGAAATCCTTCGAATGCTGGTTTGATGGGATTTCATCATCCTTATAAGGGCTGTATTCCTACATAGTGCAAATCACCTTCTTGTCATTCGCCGTAAAGCCTGGCTGTGATATACTTTTTTGCTCGGAGGAAGTATGCAACGCAGGGGATCTAACCTGCTTCGATGGGTCTCTATCGTTCTACTTTTGGGCGCTGTCGCATTGTTTTTCTATGAGCTTCTTGCGTATAGCCGCTCGAGAGCACGCCTGCCGTCAAGGCTGACCATTGCAGGTGTGCCTGTCGGCGGGTTGACGCAAGATGAGGCGATTGAGAGGCTTCTCCAGACGTACAGCACTCCCGTCGAACTGCAGTATGAGGATCAGGTTATCCTGCTCACGCCGGCATCCGTCGGTTTCCGACCCGATACGGAAGTCATGTTGGCGGCAGCCGAGCTACAACGCACAGGTCTTGATTTCTGGGCGGGTTTTTGGGATTTTTTGTGGAATAGACCCGGCGAGGCTTCGAGCATTCCTCTGAGAGCGGAATATTCTTCATCTCAGCTTGAAGACGCACTGCGTGACGTTGCTGCGCGCTACGATGAACCCCCTATTCCAGCACAACCCATTCCTGGTTCACCTACATTCAGCCCAGGCACGCCGGGCCGAGTGCTAGATATTTCGCGAGCAGAAGAGCTCATTGGTGAGGTTTTACAGGCGCCGACGAATCGAAGGGTAAGCCTGCCCATCTTGCAAGACGTTTCCCCACGCCCGGGCCTATCCACGTTGGAGACGTTGTTGAAGCAAAACGTGGACGTCGCTAATTTCGACGGTCTCATGGTTGTCTATCTAGAAAATCTCCAAACGGGCGAGGAGATGCATTTCGCCTATAAGCAAGGCCAAGATCTGCCCACCAATCCCGATGTAGCTTTCGGGGCGGCTTCGATCATTAAGATTGGGATCATGACTGCCTATTACCGCTATTTCGATGCACCCTTTGATGATGAGGCTAGGGAGCATATGGAGGACATGATCACGCTTTCTGGTAACGAATCTACGGATTGGCTGATGGACCGGATCGAGCGTGATCGAGGACCGCTGGTCGTGACAGAAGTGCTTACGGAATTGGGATTAGAGAATACGTTCACGGCTGGCTACTTCTACCTTGGTGCGCCATTGCTCCGTGTGATTCGAACGCCAGCCAACCAACGGTTGGATATCAATACACGCCCCGACATCTATACCCAAACAACGCCATCAGAAATTGGGATGCTCCTCTCTGATATTTACGCGTGTTCCAACGGGGGCGGGACACTGCTGGCTGTTTTCCCTGAGGAAATCACTAATGATGAATGCAAGGAAATGCTTGATTTGCTCTCGGACAATAACATCGGCATCCTTATCGAGGGTGGCGTACCTGATGGCACTCGCGTTGCCCACAAGCATGGCTGGCCAAGTTCACCCTTCGATATGATTGGTGATGCGGGAGTCGTATTCTCACCGGGTGGGGATTATGTGCTCGCAGTGTTTCTCGCAAACGAGCAGGAGATGATCTGGGAACCAACTTCGACCATGTTTTCGGAGATCTCACGCGCAGTTTATAACTACTTCAACCCACCGATCCAATAGAAAATAAATGCCCGTGTTCCACGAGGCTAACGTTCGTCGTATTCTTCATCGAGCTGATCGTCCTCATCATCGTAAGCCCAATCCAGTTCAATCGGTGAGATGAGGATCACCTCCAAGTACGCCGAACATTTCGGGCATGTTACCTTTTGCCCTTTTTTCGGATCTCTGCCCAATGCTATTTTTATTCCGCAGTCTGGGCAATATCCTCCAGCCATGCTATGCCTCCTGGTGGGTTTGAAACTTCGCACAGCTTCCTACGCCCACCGTGTCTAAAAAGATAGATATCGTCGTATAAAATTCGTAGAATTTGCAGGAAATTTGGAATATGTTCGTATTATAGCGCCTCGAGATCGAAGAGATATCCCTCACCTGGGATCGTATGAATGAAATTCGGGGTGGATGGATCTGGCTCGATTTTGGAACGTAAGCGGCTCACCAAGCCTCGAACCAATTCCCGATTCCCACGTTCACTATATCCCCAAACACGTTCGACGATAACGTCGGAAGGAATTACTTGCCCCCTGTTCGATATGAGAACATAAAGTAATTGAAACTCCAGCTTGGTCAGACGCAGCAGCGCACGCCCTTCTACCTGCACTGAGCGTGTGGCGGGCATGAGAGAGATGATTCCCAGATCGAGAGCCGGCAATCCGGAAGGGGGGATCGTTTGTACCCGTCGGAGTAGGGCTTGACATGAACATACAAGTAGGCGTGGGCCAACAGGTAAACTCATGACAAGGTCCGCTCCAGCGGTGAGTGAATCGCACTTATCGCGTTCGGATAGCATCTCTCCAAGCAGGATTAGTGGAACATCACTTTTACTGCGAAATATGCGGATTTGCTCTATGTCTGTGTAGGCGTCGTAAGTTACAGCGACGATAAGAGCAATGGGTTTTTCGACGACGTCGCTCAACGCAATTGCGAGGTCTTTGCGTTGCAGCGGAGAAAGGCCTGCATGCCTCAGGATGAATGCAAGGTGATCACGTTCCTCTGGATCTGAACTAACCACGATCGTTTCTATCATCATCCCCTTCCGAAGCATATCTCGTGATGATGCCTGGGGCAGGTATCTCGCTCCTAGCGTGAGAGTCTACTGCGTAATTGATGGAATGACCAGTATCTTTTTTGACCGTGTGCCACATGTTATCACAGCACTATTTCGTAGAGAAAGGGAATACATTATTGCATCAGGCTTTTGTGTTCAGGAGTGAGGAGAGACGGGGCGTAAGGGATCGAATTCCATCACGTTCTGCCATGGGATCGTCACGCGAATAGCAGCATTGTAGACAAACCACATGAGTGTTCTAACCCA
>CAYLOP010000107.1:0-10717 GCA_964385305.1 uncultured Anaerolineaceae bacterium
CAAATGCCGTAGAACGTTACTTGGCTTTTCACAATCTTATAACCTGCTGCCTCCTCCGGCGGGAGTTCCATGCTCGCGAAATCTTGGATGATATCAATCAGGGCATGGCAGCGCATACAATAGAGGTGATGATGATGACAGTTGTTCGTGTCGTAGCGCGTCCCGCTCTCTCTCAGATCCTCCACAACGGATAACTCGTCTAGCGCAACCAATTCGCGCAGCGTGTTGTAGACCGTCGTCCGCGAGACATCTGGCATCACCGAAAGCACGCGTTGGTATAGTTCGTTTGCGGTGGGATGGCTATCGTCTTCGGCTAGTAGGTCAAGAATAACTCGCCTTTGGGGTGTGATCTTGAGACCGTTCTGACGGAACAACCCGAGTAGAACATCAACCGATTTCACCAGTGCACCTCATTATAAAATAGTGATGAAGATAATCTTGTAACTATTATAATCTAACCAATCCGATCTGGAAAGGGTAGTTTGGCATTTGTTTCCCTATCGGCATGGTCGTGGCGAATAACAGTGTTGAAGTCGTTTGAGGTTTGAGAGTCAATCTGTCTCAATCGTCTGCCGTGTCATCACTCGTCGCAGCCAACCGCAGCGATCCACTTCAGCGACCTCACACTTTACATTACGAACGATCAACCCCGCACCGGTGCGACGCCTGATGAGTTTATGGTGCCTATCCCCGGTTCCAACTTGTCAATCTAACCTGCAGCCGCTTAGAATAGAGCCCTCTCGAGAGGTTGGAGTCCGCATGTATTCTCACACCATTACCGTGATCACCATCATCGCCATCTCGGCTTTCACGCGCTCAGCGCTGGGGTTCGGAGACGCGCTGATCGCCATGCCTCTCCTGGCGCTGCTGCTTGGCATGAAGACGGCCACACCACTGGTGGCGCTCGTGGCCTCCACCATCGCCCTCACGATCCTGGTCCGAGCCTGGCGGAAAGTCGACCTGCGGGCGACCTGGCGGCTGGTGCTCTCCACGCTCGTGGGAATCCCAATCGGGCTGTTCTTTCTGAACGCCGCCCCCGAATCAGCCGTGAAGGGAGTCCTGGGGGTTGTACTGATCGGTTTCGGGCTCTACAACCTGGTATCCCCCACCCTGCCAACATTACGCAGCGAGCGTTGGTCCTACTTGTTTGGGCTTGTGGGGGGGATCTTGGGCGGCGCGTACAACACCAACGGCCCGCCTGTGGTGCTGTATGGTGTTCTGCGCAGGTGGTCGCCATCTCGCTTTCGTGCGACGCTGCAAGGCTACTTCCTGCCCACCGGGCTGACGATCCTGGTCAGCCACGGCCTGGCGGGGCTGTGGACAGCGACCGTGTGGCGGCTGTACCTCTCCGCGCTGCCAGCCGTATTGCTAGGCGTGTTGCTTGGCGGCTGGGTGCATAAAAGCCTGCCCGCAGGGCACTTCCAAAAATTGGTTTACGCATCTTTGGTCGTTATGGGCGTCCTTCTGCTCGTATGAGCTCTCGATCCTGCCGCCAACCATTACCGCCGATCCGCGCACGCACACCATCTCCGCTATAATACGCACACTGAACACAGACGACGCGCACCGCTTTGCGCTGAGGTCTGCCAACCATTCGGTCTCATAGAGGATGGAGCGGAAGACCGTGATCAAGCCTTCCAAGGCATCTACACCCCAGCCGACGATCTTTTCCACCAAGCTGCATATCCCGCGCCCGCGCGCGACACGTGTCGAGCGAGCGGCGTTGCTTGCTCGGCTGGACGGTGTGTATGCCCACGCTCTAACCCTTCTCTCCGCTCCAGCGGGGTACGGTAAAACGACGCTCCTGAGCGATTGGGCCGCGCGTCGCAGTGAACAAGTCGCATGGCTCTCGCTCGATCCGAGCGACGGCGATCTCTCCCGCTTTATCACCTACCTCGTCGCCGCGCTGCAGACAGTCGATCCTGGCCTTGGACAGGCGATCCCCGCCATGCTCCAACCTCCGCAGCCTTCGCCAACTGCAGCGATCCTCACCGTGCTGATTAACGACATCTCACATTTCGCCGCACCGATCGTCCTCGTCCTTGACGACTATCACACGGTCGAATCCGAGCCGGTTTACGAGGTCGTGGCTTCCCTGATCGAGCATATGCCAGCCAACCTACACGTGGTGATCGCTACGCGCGCCGATCCGCCGCTGCCGCTGCCGCTCCTGCGCGGGCGCGGGCAGCTTCTCGAGCTGCGGGCCGCCGATCTCAGATTCACGGCGCACGAGACTGCGGAATTCCTGCTTGCGGTGATGGGTTTGACACTGTCGAAGGAGCAGATCGACGCTCTCACCGCCCGTACAGAAGGCTGGGTCACAGGCTTGCAGATCGCGGGCATGTCCATGCAGGGACGCAAGGATGTGAGCGATTTCGTCGTATCCTTCACAGGTAGCAACCGCCACATCCTGGATTACCTGGTGGATGAAATCCTGGATTGCCAGCCAGAAGACCTGCAGACCTTCCTACTGCAGACCTCCATCCTGGCGCGCTTGAGTTGTCCGGCATGCGACGCTGTAACAGGCCGCAGCGCCGGTCAGCCCACCCTGGAACGGCTAGAGCAGAGTAATCTCTTCATCCTACCCCTGGACGAAGCACGCCGCTGGTATCGCTACCACCACCTGTTCACCGACATCCTGCAAAACCGCCTAAAGCATACCCAGCCTGAAATCATCCCGGAACTGCACCACCGCGCTGGGGATTGGCACGAGAGTCAGGGGCTTGTCCCGGAAGCCATCGATCACTTCCTCGCCGCCGGGGAATTCGAGCGGGCGGCTCGCCTGATCGAGGAAGTCGCTGAGTCCACCTTGATGCGCAGCGAGGTCACCACCCTGCAGCGCTGGTTGGAATCGCTACCCGAGGAGCTTGTCCGCGCGCGACCTTCGCTCTGCGTTTACCATGCCTGGACGCTCCTGCTCTCCGGAACCCAAATGGCGCGTGTCCAGGAGCGTTTGCTAGACTCAGCGGGGCAGATCTCCGCCGAAGCAACCATCTTCCACGCCCTCATCGCCAACTACTTGGGGGACGCCGATCTCGCCATCCAGCTTTCCAGCCAGGCGCTGGAACACTTGCCGGAGGAAAAATACTTTCTACGCAGCGTCGCCGCCAGCAGCCTGGGCATGGCCAATATCCTCGTTGGAGACACCGAAGCCGCCAAGCGGGCTTTCCACCTTAGCGTAGAGATCGGTCGCGAGATCGGCAATGTGCTCTTCGCCGTTGGTGCGATGTGCAATCTGGCCGGTCTGACCATGGCGCAGGGCCAGCTTCGGCGTGCAGAGTCGATCGCACGTCAGGCGCTCGATTGGGCGACGGACTCGCAGGGGCGTAGGCTTCCCGCTGCGAGCCGTGCCCTGATTGTGCTGAGTGAACTGGCACGCGAGTGGAACAACCTGGATGCCGCTCATGAGATGCTTCAGGAATGCCTCGAACTATCGCGGCGATACGGTGAAGTTGGCACCCTGATGACCTACCTCCATCTGGCACGTATCCAACAAGCACGCGGCGACCTGAAGGGTGCACAAGAGGCGATCAATCGTGCCCGCTCATTGGCGCAACGCACTGAACTCACGCACTTGGACGACCTGCTTGTCGGCGTGAGCCAGGCGCGGCTGTGGATCATGCTGGGAGACCTGAACGCTGCAGAAGGTTGGGCTCGTGAGCGCAGGTTGGGTGAGAGACACACAATGGAATCGCCGCAACCTGGAGATCCATCCTACCCGTATGATCTCTACGAGATCGAGCAGATTATGGCCGCCCGCCTACAGCTCGCCCAGGATAGGCCAGGAACAGCCCAAGAGATCCTAAGCCCGCTATTGCAAACGGCAGAGGCGCAAGGGCGCACAAGACGTCTTATCGAAATCCTGAACCTTCTTGCGCTTGTACAGATGGCACTTGGCAAAACGGATACGGCGTTGGCGAACCTGCAAAGGGCGCTATCCCTAGCGGAACCGGAAGGATACATTCGCATCTTCCTCGATGAGGGCAAGCTAATGGCGGGCCTCCTTTACCAGATCGCCGCACATGGTGACCAAGCCGCATACGCCAGCCAGATCTTGAGCGCCTATCAGAAGATGAAGTCGCAAAGCCTGGCAGAAGCACCCACGACGCCGCTCCAGGTTACGATGATCGAGCCCCTGAGCAAACGCGAGTTGGAGGTGCTCAATCTCATCGCAGAGGGGCTGTCCAATCGCAAGATCGCCGCACGCCTGGTCATCTCCCTCAGCACCGTAAAAGGGCACACCACGAATATCTATGGCAAATTGGATGTCAACAACCGCACGCAGGCGGCGGCGAAGGCGCGCCTATTGGGGATTTTGTAGAGAGCCCAAATCTTGGATCGTTCCCGGTATTACGTATCGATACCTGATTACCCAACGGCTCGCTGAAAGCTCCCGCCACATCATAAACAGTACCCCGACCATTCTTTCGGCTCCTCACAACCGTACTCTAACTGTGCTTAACTATGTGTGTCGTTAGGATGAAACGATGAATGATGGAAAGGTGAGAAAATGCCAGGTTCGCTACACAGCGATCGAATGAGCCCACAGGGGCACGAACGCCGCGACCATTATCGCATCACAGTGCAGGGAAGAATCGGGACGCGCTGGTCGGCGTGGTTCGATGGATTGACAGCCACACCTAGTGACGGAACCACCGTTATCGAAGGAAACGTGGACCAGGCCACGCTGCGTGGCATCCTGAGCAGGATTTGGGATCTCAACCTGACCCTGATCTCCGTCACCCGCAATGATGCGGTTAACCACGCAGGAGGAGCGTCACAAAATGAGTGATCGGGTACATACTTTTCAAGACCTGACAGAAGAGCAGCAACGCCTCGCTGGCGGCAAGGGCGGATCGCTGGCGCAGCTTGTCCAGGCAGGTTACCCCGTGCCGGATGGATTCGTCATTCCACCAGGCTGTTTTTCCGAGGGAGACCTGACAACGGATGGATGGTCGCAAGTCGAAGCGCACCTGGCACGCATACGCCGAGCTCATGCTGGATCCTTCGCCGTGCGCTCATCGGCATTGAGCGAGGATTCTCTGGAAGCCTCATTCGCCGGTGAGTTCGAAACGGTTCTGAACGTCTCGACCGATGACGATATCCATAAAGCGATCCTCAGGGTATACCGTTCTCGTGCTAGCGAGCGCGTCCAGGCTTATAGCCAGGCCAAAGGCATGGGTGCTGCCCACAAGATCGCAGTCATCGTCCAGCAAATGGTGCCGGCTGAGCGTTCCGGGGTGCTATTCACGGCAAACCCGATCACCGGCCGACGCAACGAAGCCGTCGTCAATGCTTCCTGGGGATTGGGGGAGGCCATTGTCGGCGGACTTGTGACGCCAGACACGCTCACAGTAGAGAAGGAGAGCGGCCAGATCCTTGCCCGCAAAACAGCCGACAAACACGTCATGACCGTCCCGCAGGGCAGCGGAACGACCGAAGTAGCTGTACCAGAGGCACAGCGCTCCAAACCGGTGCTCAGCGATGAGGAAGCGGTCGAATTGGTGCGCATCGGTGTCGAGATCGAGACGTTGTACGGCATGCCAATGGATATCGAGTGGGCGCTGGCTGGCGGAGAATTCGCCATCGTTCAGGCACGCCCGATCACGGCGCTGCCCGAAGAGGAGCCGCCTCCCCCTACCGAGTGGAAGTCGCCGGGCATAGCCATGCGAAACAACATCGTCGAGCTGATGCCCGATCCGCTCACCCCGCTCTTCGCGACACTCGGGCTCTCCGCTGTCAACACTAGCATGGATCGCCTGCTCCAATCGATGATGGGCATGTCCGGTATCATGCCGAAGGAACTCATCATCACGGTCAACGAGTATGCCTACTACAACGGGAACCTGGGCTTCAAACAGGTCATGAGAATCCTGTTTGCATCGCCGAAGATCCTCAGGCTCATGTTCACCGGCGCTGTGGAACGCTGGACCGAGATCAGCCGCCCGCGCTATCTCGAGATCGTCAACACATGGAAGGGGACGGCGTGGCAGGAGCACTCCAACCGTGAAATCCTGGATGCTGTGCGTGATCTCACCGAAGCGGCGATCGACGCTTATGGCGCGATGGTATCCGGCGTCATTCCAGCCGCGTGGATCAGCGAGGCGCTGTTCACGATGAGCTACCGGCTGATCCGCCGCCGCTCCGATCCGACCGCCCCAACCTTTCTACTCGGTTACAATAGCATCCCCATCCAAGCCGAGAAGTCGTTGTACGATCTGGCTATGTGGGCTCGCGAGCAGCCCGAACTAGCAACTTACATTCGTGAAACGCCTGGCCAGGATCTCGCCGACCATATTCTGCGTAAGGGCATGCCGCCGCAGGCACCGGTGGAGGCCTGGCGAGTTTGGCAACGCCTCTTCCAGGAGCACCTGTCTCGGTTCGGCCACATGATCTACAACCTCGACTTCGCCAACCCCGTGCCGGCCGACGACCCCACGCCACTCCTGGAGACCTGCAGGCTGATGATGGCGGGAAAGGGCACAGATCCACACGAGCGACAGAGAGCCGCTGAAGCGCGCCGCGAGGCTGCCACGCAAGAAATGCTGGACCGGTTGCGAGGCTTGCGCTTGAAGCTGTTCCGTAAATTCCTCAACCCCGCACAACGCTATGCACCCCTGCGCGAAGATTCGCTGGCGGATGTGGGTTGGAGCTACCCTATCCTGCGAGCGATGCTGTATGAATTGGGATGCCGCTTCGTCGGTGCGGGCGTAATCGAAGACCCAGATGACATCTACTGGCTTGAGGAACGCGAAGTAGAAGGGACCGCAGACCATTTGGACCGGGGCGAGACCCCAGAAATCCTCACAGGAAAAGTATTTGAACGTAGGGCAGTCTGGCGCGCCGCCAAGCGCCTTACACCACCAGTGGCACTACCGCAAATGAAGATCTTTGGTCGAGACCTAAGAAAACGCAGGGAGGGCAAGGGCGCAGATACGCTGAAGGGCGTCGCCGCAAGCCCCGGACGTGTGACCGCGCCGGCCTGCGTCGTGGGCGGACCGCAGGACTTTGCGAACATGAAGTCTGGCGATGTTCTCGTGGCCGCCATAACGACACCGGCCTGGACACCGCTCTTCGCACGCGCGGCGGCCATCGTCACCGACGTAGGCGGACCTCTCAGCCACGGCTCGATCGTCGCCCGCGAGTACGGCATCCCGGCCGTGCTGGGCACAGGCGCTGCAACACGGACCATTCGTTCAGGTCAAATCGTCACCGTGGATGGAAGCGCTGGCACTGTCATCATGTCAAATCCCAAAGCCGTAGAGAATTGACCTTTAAGGAAAGTTAAGCACCTGCACAGCCAGTTTAAAAAAAGAAATCAGGGAGAGGGTGGCTTTCGTCGACCTTCTCTATTTTCAGTATTCGTCTGCACCTACCCTAAGCTTGTTTGGAGATGCCAGGTCCTCCTCGCGCGCCTGTGTAGTCTGGGCAGATATGGTACAAATGGCGGACATCTGGAAGGATGTTTGCCCGGAGGGAGGCATGCCTTGAGTACAAAAATTCTACTTGGTGCATTCAGCGCCCTTGCCACCGGCCTGGCAATCGGCGTCCAATCGACCATCACCAGCCGCGTGGGGAGCATGATCGGTGACATCCGCACCGGTCTCCTCACCAACTTCCTGGGCGGGATCATCGCCGGGGCGCTCGTGGGGTTGGTGATCCTGCGCGAAGGTCCGATGACGTGGAACATCCCGAAGACTGCGCTCGCGCTGGTGACGCTCTCCGGGCTGCTGGGGATCTTCATCATCACCGGCATCTCCTTTTCACTTCAGAGAGCCGGCGTCGCCGCAGGGCTTGCGACCGTCATCCTGGGCCAAATGGTCGTCTCGATCATCGTCGACTCACGTGGAATCGGGGGCGCTGAACCCATCCCGCTCACACCACAGCGCGTGCTGGGCGTACTCGTATTAGGCTTAGCCGTCTACCTACTGCTGCCGCGCCAGTAAGTGACACGCGGTCACGGTGGATTGGACTTGACCCATGAAAAGAAGCGAGATTGTCCTGGGACGTACGCGATGGATGTGGATCGCCATCGCTATCGTTTTAATGCTGATCTCCTGGTGGGGCGTCTTACGATTGGACAATGGTTTGATTGTCCGCAGGTTCACCCAGGAGGGCATTCCGCTACGCTACCTCGGTCCCAGCGAGGGGCGGGACATACCAGGCGTCATCATAGCACACGGCTTCGGCGGTTCGCAGCAGATCATGCTCGGCTACGGTTATTCACTCGCACACGCTGGCTTCGGTGTGATGATCCTGGACTTTACCGGGCATGGCGCCAATCCCCATCCGCGCCTCAACACACCGAATGAACTTCAGGACGATCTCGATGCCGCTTACCAGGGATTGATTTCCCAGCCGGAAATCGACGTCCAGAATATTGCATTGCTCGGCCATTCGATGGGCAGCGGAGTCGTCATGAGGGCGGGCATCGATCAGCCGGACCGGTATATGGCCGTCATCGCGATCTCCCCAACCGCTGCAGACGTGAGCAAAACCCTGCCGCCCAACCTCATGCTGCAGGCTGGAGCCCTGGAGGGACGCTTCGTTTCCAACGCAAGACGGTTGCTCACCCAAGCGGGCGGTCCAAACGCCGATTTTGGGGCAGGCCTCGCACGCCGATTCGAGGTCATCCCCAACGTCGAGCATATCTCCATCCTGTTCAGCAATACCAGCCAAGATCTCGCTCGTGAGTGGTTGGAGGACTCGTTCGGCGTTGAAAGCACGGTCGATTTCTCGGATACGCGTATCGTCTGGTATGGCCTGCACCAGATCGCATGGATCATCCTCCTTGGTGCCGCGGGATCTCTGCTAACCCTGAAACCCGTCAGCATTCCAACCCAGACAATGATCATTCGAAGGTGGCTTGGATTCGTACTCGCTCCCTTCATCGCCCTCGGGATCTTTGCGTTCTTATCCAAGCGGATGGATCTCTCAACGTTCCTTGGTTTTCATGTCGGCGGTGCGCTTGCCCTTTTTCTTGCCGTATGGGGCATCCTCTGGCTGGCGTTGGCTGTGAGACCCAAACGCCCGCGATGGCAAAGTGTCCTCTTTGGAGGACTGCTGTTCATCCTCCTTTGGGTAGTCCCAGGATTAATGGCGCAATACACGTGGATGCAGTGGTTCCTGGTCTCACCGCGACTCTTGCGGTGGCCATTGCTCGTCCTGGCCTGCCTGCCCTGGAAACTGGCAGCCGGTCATGCACTCTACGGCACACGGGGCTGGCGGAGGGCCGGCGAATGGGCTATCCAGAGCGCGCTGCTATTAACGATTATGGTGCTGATGGCACAGTGGGTGCCTGGGATGTATATCGTCGTGCTGATCGCCCCCGTCCTGCCCTTCGTTTTGGCACTCGAGATCCTGGTCAGCAGACACCTCGATGATCCGTGGGTTTATGCCATTGGAAGCGCATCCTTCTTCGGCTGGATGCTGGCGTCCTTCTTCCCCATCGCCTAAGGATGAAGGAGTCTAAGCTCTAGACCGAGAACATCCAACACTCCCCAATTCTTGGATGCTCTCGAAACGAAGTGACAGTTTGAAATTTAATCAAATGGAGCGCACAGTAGTTCGAATATGATGATTTAGCAGCGTTATGGATCCCTAACATACGGAGATGCGAGATGGATGGGTTATCAGATGAAATACGACCGGTTGCCGTGGCAGCGGGAGCCGATCTGGTCGGGTTTGCGCCCGTTGCGCATTTCGATACAGGACCAGCGAAGACACACCCGTGCTACTACATGCCAACCGCGCGTTCAGTTGTCGTGATCGCCATCGCCTACCCGCGTGCGATCAGCGAGGTGTGGGGAACATACGAACAGGAGGGCTGCCTTCCTACGCCGTACATGCTCTTTGGGTTTGCAGAGCTAAACTGGGAGCTATCAAGGGTGGCGTTGAAAGTGGCGAAAGCCCTCGAAGCCCACGGATTCCTAAGCCTGCCCATTCCGCCTTCGTACACCCTCTCTCGCTATCGCTATTGGGAGGAACTCGACAAGACAGGGCGCTATCTCGGTGACTTTTCGCTGAAGCACGCTGCCGTAGCTGCGGGTTTGGGGACGTTCGGCTGGAATAACATCGTTCTCACACCTCAGTTCGGTGCGCGTCAGCGGCTTATCGCTGTGATCACCGAAGCGCAGCTCAAGCCTGGAGAACTCTATGATGGGGAACCGCTCTGCCAGCCAGAACGCTGTGGTCTACGCTGTGTGGAAACCTGCCCGATCGGGGCGTTGAGCCGAGATGAGGCGCAGGAATTCGAGATGGGAGGGCGCGTTTACCAATACGCGGACCTCAACCACAATCTTTGCCGCTGGTGTTTGGACGGTTTCACAATCGGGTCTGGCAGCCGCACCCATTTTGAGCCACCAGATCAGATCACACAGGACGATCTTGTCTATGCCGATGCCCATCGCCACATTGCGGATCAGGGTCTTTATGCGATGGCGTTTGTAGATTTTTGCGGCAAATGCATGCACCAATGCCCGAGCCCACACTTCTGACGGAGAGCAACGCGTGAGTGTCCGCGTGGATATGAAACATGCGAATTTCCTATATACTGATCCTACCATGCACACCAGCACCATCCATGCTGATATCAAACAAATCCCAGGTTTTTTAACACGACGTTTCACCAATTTATCGCCGGGAGCAAGGTGCCCACAACACCCTCCTGCCCAGAGAAAGGTCCTGTGATGGGTAAAATCATACGTCTTTTGATCAT
>CAYLOP010000108.1:0-10155 GCA_964385305.1 uncultured Anaerolineaceae bacterium
GTTGGTTGGGATTTGAATCTCATCGCTCTCCGGGAAGACCTCTACCTCGATAGTCAGGTCGAGATCGGGGTTATGGGGAAAGTAATCCAAACCCTGGAAATCAGCCTTCTGTTCCGGCGTCAGGGGGCTGTGCGCGTCAGTGCGGAAGAATTCGTCTTTCTGCAGACGGAATTGCTCGAGTTCGCGCATGGTTTCACCTCACTCCTTACCCGCGGGAATGTCTGGAACATGGATACGTTGGTTGCGTGGGCGGATCTGTTCCCCGGGATGTGTGCTGTCGACCCGGAAGCGAGCGTAGCGTGAATGTCGATTGGGTTCGCCCCGGGTATGAGGATTCTATCAGGTTGGCGACACGATGCCAGGACCGCGGACAATTCGACGGCACATAGTTGTCGTTTCACTTATGGAAATGACGGTGGGGAGCCCCAGGACTTGTGGGGCTCCCCACCAAGGCGGATACGGTTTCTTGGTGGCAATCGACCTCTCGGGTAGCTGGAGGACGGACGGCTTTAGGTGCGGATAAACCTGCTAAAGTTCACTACTCACGACTGCGCCAAGTCTCGATGCGCCAGACCATGGTGAGCGAATCGGTGCTCACTTCGACGGCCTGCAGGCTGCTGTTGGCGTTTTGTTTGCCGGCGCGCTCCAACTGTGTTGCCATGCGCTCGTTCCACACGTCAACGTAGGCTTCATCAAGTGGCTCGTCGTTGAGGCTCGCGTCTGAAATCACGGCTGTGAGGTGGCTATCCTGCACGCCTAGATCCAGCTGGAACTGCACCGTGTCGGTTTTATCACCCACAGCGCGGCCGCGCTCGGCGCTGACAGTGATGTAGCCTGCGTGCAGTTCGACGGAGAAATCGCGCATGAGTGGATCGGCAATGGCAATGGCGATCTCGTCTTGAATGCTGTCCTCCTGCATGGTGGTTTCCAATCTGAGCGAACCATCGGGATTACGCTCAAGATTGGCGCTGCATGCGCCAAGGAGCGAGCCCAAGATCACAAGGACGCCGATCAACATGTACAAATTCATCTTCTTCATCGTCACATCTCCTGGCCCCCTCAGATCGGGGGCGAATACCACGGAGCGCGTAGGGCGCCCCCATTATGCGCTGAAGTTCTACAAAGGAATACAGATCGAATGGGTAAAAAGTCGCGCGCGCGGGCGATTTTGCGCGTAAGGGTTATCAGGCAGATGACGTCCGGCGGGCCACGCTGGTGCTACAATGATGTTCGAAAAGCGTAGGCTGCTTCGCGAGGGCGGAGGATCAACCGAGATTAATCTGAGTGTTGATGGTGAGATCTGAGGAACGATGATCGTCTTATCTCATTACCAGGCGAGTGAGCTCCTGGAAGCAGTTAAAGCCGAGAAGACGGCGACGACCGTTTCCCTAGATTTGGGGTTATCGACGGTGGAGGTTGGTATCGATCTGCAAGGTGTGCAGTTTCCGGATGGCCAGAGACTGGGATGGGAAGGTGTGGCGGCCGTCAACGAATCCGAGGTGGGCTGTTTCCTCCTGGATGGGTGCACGTTACGTAAGATCCAGGCTTTCTCCGAGACCACGAACCGCCCTGTCAGCCTGATGCCCACCACGGGTGCGCCCACCCTGCTGCTAGCTGGATTCCCCATGCATCGCATCAAGGGTATCGAACCCTATCGGGACACACACCTCAAGGTCAAGACGATCGCCCCGTTGGTGGGGTGTGTACTCGACACGGCCACCGGCTTGGGCTATACCGCGATCGAGGCGGCGCGGGCGGCAGATTCGGTGGTCACGGTAGAGCTCGATCCGACGGTGCTGGAGATTGCACGGTTGAACCCCTGGTCGAGGGAACTGTTTGCATGCACAAACATCGAACAGCGCATTGGCGATAGCTACCAAGTGGTACAGGAGCTTGAAGGTGAATCTTTCCAGCGCATCCTCCATGATCCTCCTACCTTCAGCCTGGCGGGAGATTTGTATTCGGCGGATTTCTACCGCGAGCTTCACCGTGTATTAGCGGGCGGCGGGCGATTGTTCCATTACATCGGTGATCTGGAGAGCCGCTCTGGTAGGCGAGTGTGTGATGGCGTGATACGCAGGTTGCGTGAGGTGGGTTTCTCACGCGTCCAGCGGGCGCCGCAGGCGTTTGGTGTGACGGCTTTAAAGGGGCGTAGATAGACCAGCGTGCTCGTTGACACGACTCCAATGTTGTGTTAATGATCTTCTTGCGCGGATGTCTTATGATATCATCGTGAAACCATATGCAATGAAGAGGTGAACTTCCATGGCGAAGATAATTGGTATTGATTTGGGCACCACGAATAGTGTGGTTGCTGTTATGGAGGGGGGCGACCCCACAGTGATTACGACCGCGGAGGGGGGAAGATTATGCCCGTCGGTTGTTGCGTTCAGTAAGAACAGCGAACGCCTTGTGGGGCAGACGGCGAAACGCCAGGCGGTGGTCAACTCGGAGAACACCGTCTACTCGATCAAGCGCTTCATGGGCCGACGATACGACGAGGTTGAGACCGAACGCAAGATGGTCTCCTATGAAGTCGTGGAGGGTTCCGGCGGCGATGTACGGGTAAAACTGCCCGCGACCGGCCGTGATTACACCCCGCAGGAAATCTCTGCGATGGTGCTCGCCAAGCTCAAGGCGGATGCCGAATCGTATCTTGGTGAGAAGGTCAGCAAAGCCGTCATCACGGTTCCTGCTTATTTCAACGATTCCCAGCGCCAGGCTACCAAGGACGCGGGCAAGATTGCCGGGCTGGAGGTGATGCGCATCATCAACGAGCCTACTGCAGCCGCGCTCGCCTACGGTATGGACAAGAAGGCCAACGAGACCATCCTGGTATTCGACCTGGGCGGCGGCACATTCGATGTCAGCCTGCTGGAGGTCGGTGACGGCGTGGTGGAGGTAAAGGCCACCAACGGCGATACACACCTGGGCGGTGATGACTGGGACGAGCGGATCCTGAACTATGTGGCCGATGAGTTCAAGCGCGAGCAGGGAATCGATGTGCGGGAGGATCGCCAGGCGCTTCAGCGCTTGCGTGAAGCCTCGGAGAAAGCGAAGATTGAACTCTCCACGGTGACCGAAGCCGAAGTCAATCTGCCTTTTATCACAGCCGATGCCTCCGGACCGAAACACCTGCTCGTCAAGATCACGAGAGCGAAATTCGATCAGTTGAGCGAGGATTTGGTCAACCGCATTCGAGCCCCATTCGATGCCGTACTCAAGGATGCAAGCATCAACGCAAGCGCGGTGGATGAAGTGGTGCTCGTCGGCGGCGCGACGCGGATGCCGATGGTGCAGGATCTCGTTCGATCTCTGACAGGGAAAGAACCCCACAAGGGCGTCAACCCAGACGAGGTTGTGGCTGTCGGTGCCGCTATCCAGGGCGGTGTGTTGGGCGGCGAGGTCAAAGATGTGCTTCTGCTCGATGTTACCCCGCTCTCGTTGGGTGTTGAAACCCTGGGCAGCGTGATGACAACCTTGATCGAGCGCAATACGACCATCCCAATCGAGAAAACTGAGGTGTTCTCGACTGCTGAAGATAACCAGACAGCGGTCGATATTCACGTGCTGCAGGGCGAACGGCCCATGGCAGCCGACAATATGACACTCGGGCGCTTCCGCCTGGATGGCATCCCGCCGGCGATGCGGGGCATCCCGCAAATCGAAGTCACCTTCGACATCGACGCCAACGGCATCATCAACGTTACGGCGAAGGATAAGGCCACCAACAAGCAGCAGAAAGTCACCATCACGGCATCTACCAATCTCGAAAAGAGCGAGGTAGAGAACCTGGTTGAAGAGGCAAAGAAACATCAGGCCGAAGATCGTAAACGCCGCGAGCTGGCAGAAGCGCGCAACAATGGGGACGCGCTGGCGTACCAGGCTGAAAAAGCCCTGCGCGAGTTGGGCGATAAAGTGCCAGAAAACGATCGCCAGAACATCGAGGGCAAGATCGCCGAGTTGAGAGAGGCGATCCAGGGCGAGGACATGCAGCGGATCAAGAGTCTCACAGAAGAGGTCCAGCAAGCGAGCTACGCACTCAGCCAGCAGATGTATGCCCAGGAGGGCGCGGCAGGCGCCGATGGTGCGCCGCCGCAGGCTCCGGAAGGCGGGGCCGATGAGGGCGATGTGGTTGAAGGGGAATTCCGGGAGGCGTAGTTCAACGCACTGACTTGAACGCGATCAAGTATCTTTGCTATAGAAAACTTCAAGCAACATGCGCTGCACGACGATCGTGAAGTGTATGATACGAGCCTTCAGATCCAAGGTGGGCTGAAGGCTCTTTTGATTCCCCTATGCGCTGTGTGGACCGATACGGGAGCTGAACATATCTTTTCGCTCAAGTAACTTGGAAAATGAGGTGCGTTGAACCATCTTTAAGGTGGAATGTGCAGGTTACCTTGAACCCGCAAATCTGCCAGACTATAATACCTGAGCCGGGCATTCCCACGTACCTCTTGTCTGAGATTGGATCTCTTAAAACCCGGCAGGAGGTGGTAGACGGTGACTCTCCCACATTATGCGTATTTCGAAGGAAAAATAGTGCCCTACGCGGAGGCGAAGGTTGGGGTGATGACCCATGCGCTGAACTACGGCACAGGCGCCTTTGGAGGCGTACGTGGATACTGGAACGCAGATGAAGGCCAGTTATTTGTGTTTCGCCCGATCGATCACTTCAACCGTATCTTAAACTCAGCGAAACTTCTATGTGCAGTTTTTGAACATACACCGGAGGAATTGCGGGATATCACCTTGGAAGTGCTCCGGCTTGAAGCCTATCGAGAGGATGTTTATATCCGTCCCCTGATCTATAAGGCCGATGAAAGCATCGGTGTTCGTCTACACGACCTGCGGGACGAGTTCACCCTTTTCTCCATCCCGTTCACCCGCTACATCGAGAATGACGAAGGCGCCCATGTGACCGTATCCTCATGGCGGCGTGTCGATGACAACGCCGTACCAGCACGCGGCAAGATCACAGGATCATACGTCAACTCGGCCCTCATCAAGACCGATGCGATGCGTTCGGGCTTTGACGAAGCGCTCGTGCTCACGCATGAAGGCCACGTCTCAGAGGGCAGCGCTGAGAACGTCTTCATGATTCGAGATGGGATCTTAATAACACCACCTGTGACAGAAAACGTATTGGAAGGCATCACGCGCCATACGATCATCACGCTGGCTCGGGACGAGCTTGGCTTGCAGGTTGTCGAGCGCCCGATCGATCGCACTGAGATCTATATATGCGAAGAATTCTTTTTGACCGGCACGGCTGCACAGGTCACCGCCGTTGTCATGGTGGATCATCGACCGATCGCCAAAGGCGTGATGGGCCCGATCACGGCGCAGTTCCGGGAACTTTATGACAGCGTGGTACGCGGCAAGTTGCCCAAATACCGGCATTGGAACGAGCCAGTATATGTAGAGGGGGCAGTGTCATCCGAATGAAGGTTTGAGGCTGTGCTCTCAATTGCAGATCGTTGCAGAGGTCGAAGTTTCCTAATCTTATGAATATGTTTCCTCCCCGTCGGCGTGGATTGTTCCTGGGTGGTTTCTTTATGGCGCTCTTGTTGGGTGTCATACTCCTTTCTGTTGTGCAGCTGTCATCCGCACCGATCTCGGCCTGGGTCATCCTGTGGGTTACCCTCGCGTTGATCTGTGTTCCTCTTTTACTTATTGTTGCTTATAAGCTTTATGGCCTCTGGACAGCCATGTATCGTTTGGATCGTGATGGCTTCTATCTCACATGGGGATTGGCGAAGGAGCAAATGCCATTAACAGACATTCGCGTGGTTCACGCCGCGGATGATGTGGCACCGGGCTTGAAACCTTCAAGAGGGATATGGTGGCCGGGTTGTGTGAGCGGGAGAACGGATGTAGAAGGACTTGGGGAGGTTGAGTTCTTCGCGACGTCTGGCAACGAAGGTCTGATTGTGATTGAATTGGAAGGTCGCGCGCTCGCAATCTCCCCGCCTGAACCCGCAACATTCGGACAGGATTTTTTCGAGATGATCCGGATGGGTTCTCTGGAGCAAATTCAGGCAACTTCACAGAGGCCAGATTTCTATTTCTCACGTTTGTGGTCGGACCTCGTAGCACGCAGCTTGATCCTTGTTGGAGTAGTACTCCCCCTTCTTTTACTGGGTTTTCTGGCACTGCGAGCACCCGCTCTTCCATCCCAAGTGCCATTCGGCTTTTCGGTAACAGGGACGCCCGAGCCCCTCGCCCCGCCCGGACGCTTGTTGCTTCTCCCATTGATTTGCAGTCTCTGCACGTTCGTGGATCTGGTAGCTGGAGTATGGATATATCGACGAGAGGCTAATCGTCCCATGGCTTATGCGATCTGGGGGTCTGCCGTGATTGTCGGCGGGTTGTTCTGGGGGGCAACGCTGCTGTTGCTCTCAGCGGCGTGATATGCCGGGTTTATCCACAGAAATGAAAGGGTTTTCCACAGTTTTACGCAATTTTATCCACAGGTTATCTCCTCCATGACCAAGATACATCAGCTTCTCCTGGGTGTGTTTCTTGGCGTGGGAATTAGCGCATTGGCGTATGCAGTAGGATCGCTCACCTTACGCGGGGCGCTGGCTGCAGCCACCCTAGGCGGTCTGACCTACGGAATCGGCGGATGGATGTCCGCGATGCTGTTGGTTGCTTTCTTTGTCAGCTCGAGCGCGCTTTCACACATCGGTATAGCGCGAAAGGTTAAATTGGCGAGCACCTTCTCCAAAGGGAAGCGACGTGATTTCGCTCAGGTCATGGCCAATGGCAGTTTGGCGACGGTCTTGGCCGTTGTCTATGGATTGTCGGGACAGGCGATCTGGCTGATTGGGCTGTCGGGTGCGCTTGCAGCGGCCACCGCCGACACCTGGGCGACTGAGATCGGCGTGTTTTCACGTAGACCTCCACGCTTAATCACTACGGGTTTACCTGTCGAGGTGGGCACTTCGGGCGGTGTGACACTGGTGGGTTCCCTGGCTGCCGTCTGTGGGGCAGGGTTCATCGGGCTGATTGTGGCAGCGATGCAAGGGGTTATGGCTGCGTTCCCGCTCGTTGTGCTCGCTGGCATAGCTGGCGCGGTCATCGACAGCCTCTTGGGCGCAAGTGTGCAGGCTATGTATTGGTGCTCACGCTGTGGCCGTGAGACGGAACATACCCCACAGCATACCTGTGGGACTCAAACGCAGCATATTCGAGGTTGGCGTTGGTTGACCAACGATGGCGTTAATTTTTCTGCGACAATATTAGGAGCGACTGTTGCGATGGTCGGTTGGTCGTTTCTGTGAAGCCCTTCCGAAGACCATAGGGGTTTTGTATAAGGAGGAACGATGGAAAACACAAGCCGGGATGACATTCGCACACTGCTTAAAAACTTCGGGATCCAAGCTGACGAAGCCATTATCAAGCATCTCGCTCTCACACCTGGAGATCAACCACTGCAGCTTCGAATAACCCTTGAGGACCGTACCTCTTACGGAGAGGCTCTTCCCAAGGAGGCGCTTCACCTGACAATTGAAGGCGAGATTCGAAGATAAATTATCCGGTTTCCCCTGAATCAAAGCGCCTGGATCGGTATCGGGTCTTTTGAACAGGACTTAAGCGATCGGGATCGACCCGGACCTGGGGCATGCCTTCTTGAAATCGTTATAGAATAAGGTTGGATAGGTCTACCCATCTCCTGCCGTTCCTAGAGAAGGGGTCATGCAATGTCGAATTGCAAAGTGCTGGCTTTGGTGCTCGGCGGTGGGCGCGGCATGCGATTGTGGCCGCTGACCAAGGAACGTGCCAAGCCTGCGGTTCCGATTGGCGGGAAATATCGTCTTGTGGATATTCCCATCAGCAACTGCCTCAACTCGGGGGTACATGAAATCGCCGTCTTGACGATGTTCAATTCGGTATCGCTCCATCGCCATATCTCCCAAACCTATTACTTTGATTTCTTCCATGCTGGCTGGGTGCAGATCCTCGCGGCAGAACAAACCTTTGACACAACCGACTGGTATCAGGGAACAGCGGATGCTGTACGCAAACAACTCTTTGAGATCCAGTCTACAGGCGCTGATGACGTCCTCATTCTCGCGGGCGATCATCTGTATCGCATGGACTATTCTGTGATGATTGAACTTCATCGCGCATCCAAAGCGGATGCCACTATTGCTGTCAAACCGGTTGGCGTGGAGGATGCCTCGCGGTTCGGGATCCTGAAACTTGCCAAAGATGGTCGAATCGTCGCCTTCGTCGAGAAACCACAGGATGAAGAAGCGCTCTCGGATTTCGTCAGCCGGGATGATCCGGCTTTGCCCTATCTTGGTTCAATGGGAATCTATCTCTTTCGCACCGAGGTGCTGATGGAATTACTGGATAGCGCGCATGACGACTTTGGAGGTGATGTCATCCCAGCCGCCATCGATTCTCACAAGGTTTTCGGGTATTCCTTTAATGGCTACTGGGAGGATATCGGCACAATACGAGCTTTCTACGAAGCCAACCTGGCCTTGGCGGGGCCAAATCCGCCCTTCAGTTTCCACGATCCAGCGTATCCGATTTACACTCGTCCGAGATTCCTACCGGGGTGCAGGATCTACGACGTTAAGCTGGACCACGTAAAACTCGCGGAGGGCAGCCTCATAGAGGGCGCCGAAATCTGTAACTCGGTCGTCGGCATCCGCACGATCATCCAGGAGGATGTCATCATCCGGGACACGGTGATCATGGGGGCGGATTACTACGAAGCCCAGGCCAGGCATAAGCCGCCTGGTGCGCCGCCGATAGGAATCGGGCGTGGTTCTATGATTCAGGGTGCGATCCTCGATAAAAATGCCCGCATTGGGGCGCATGTGCGGATTGAATCTTTCCCGCGTGGTGTTGACCTAGACGAAGAAACCTGGACGGTGCGGGATGGAATCGTCGTTATACCCAAGAACACGGTCATTCCGGACGGGACGGTGATCGCGCCAGAATAAAACCGGCATGTGCCGAATCGCAAATGGGGCTGCCCTATGGAGCAGCCCCATTTTTTCGTATCCGAGATCTTAACCCGGCCGGATGGTTTTCTCTATGCAGCGCTTGTTTGGGTCTGGATACGGCTCATCAACAATCCTGCCGCTAAGAGGAAGAGCGCGCTGAACGGCCAGATTGCGGTGTGTCCGGCAATGTCGATGATCCACCCAGCCAAGATCGGACCGGTGATAGCAGCCGCAGAGGAAGAGAAATAATACAGCCCGGTCAACGCCCCGATAACTTTATGTCCGCCGAGGTCATAGACCATCGGCAGGGAATTGATGTTGACAAGCGCCCAGAAGGCGCCCATGATTGCCAGATTGATCAGGAGCACAGTTTGATTGCGGATCAAGAAACCGGCGATCAAGCCTGCCAGCATGCCACATAATCCCGTGATGATGGTAGGTTTGCGACCGAAGCGTGTGGCGATCAGGCCGCTTGGGATGGCGAACAAGATCAGCGTAGCAGCGAAAGCGGTCAACATCTGTGTGCCGGTCCCCACATCGATTTGGAGAACATTGCGGGCGTAGATCGTGAAGAAGGCTTCCATGGCGTTCCAGCCCACAAACCAGCAGAAGATGGCGGCGAGCAGGTAAAGCCCGCCCTTGTCGGTGCCCGTGAAGACCTGGCGCAGGTTGTCTATCAATCCTGGTTCGTCTTGCCCGGAGGCTTCCGTGAACTCAACATGGGGTTCACGCACATAGAGGAGGACAATCAGGACGGCGATCAGCATCACACCTGACCCGACGATGAAGGGCAGCGGTACGCCCAGCTTGTACAACGCGCCGCCACCGAATAGCGCCACCGCACCTCCGAGACCCCCCATCAGGTTGATGACACCATTGGCTTTGCTGCGATCTTCGGGCTTGAAGAGATCTCCAAGATAGGCGATCGTGGGCGCGCGGAAGAGCGCCATACCGATGTTCGTCCCCAGGATCGCCAGGGCGATCAGGACGAAGTTTTCCCTGACGAAGGGCACGACGATGAAAAAAATCGCTGCAAGTGGGGATCCCAACATCAGCCATGGCTTGCGCCGACCAAAACGGGTGCGCGTGCGATCGGATTGGCTCCCAACCCACGGCTGGACGAACATGTTCTCATTCGTTACAACAACCAAGGTTTATATTCCAAGTCAGATGTTTAGAAAAACGG
>CAYLOP010000108.1:10165-10528 GCA_964385305.1 uncultured Anaerolineaceae bacterium
CTAACGAAGGGCACCAGGATGAAGAACAACGCCGCAAGTGGGGATCCCAGCATCAGCCAGGGCTTCCGCCGACCAAAGCGGGTGTGGGTGCGATCGGATTGGCTCCCCACCCATGGTTGCACGAACATGTTGATGATGTTGTCCCAGGTCAGGATGAATCCAACCAGGACTGCTGACAGCCCGAGATCCTCGAGCATAGGGGGGATGAGGCTGTTAAAGAGCGGCCAGATGATGCTGATGCCGAAAAAACCGAAGCCGACGACAAAGGTTTTACCGTACGGGAAGCGTTGCATAGAAATCCTCCTGGTTTGATCTGGGAAAGAGGATTCTAGGTGTAGTTGGGTTCCAAGGCAAATCCTTTGG
>CAYLOP010000109.1:0-10263 GCA_964385305.1 uncultured Anaerolineaceae bacterium
CGAGCGCGTGCTCCATATCGATGAACGCGCACACGCCTCCCATGCGCTGTGCCTCAGCTACGATGTGCTGGCAAAGTGTGGTTTTCCCGGAGGCTTCCGGACCAAAGACTTCTGTCACACGGCCGCGTGGAATGCCGCCCACGCCGATCGCTAAATCCAGCGCAAGCGCACCTGTTGGGATGGATTCGACCGTCAAGTGCGACGCTTCGCCCAGGCGCATCACTGCGCCATCGCCGTAGCGTTTCTTGATCTCAACAACAGCCGTCTCCAAGGCTTTCTTACGGTCGTCGGACATTCCAGCCTCGTGAAAAACCAGGATAAAAGACAGTTTACCTGAGATCGGAATATAGTGCAAGAATTCTCGCTCACACTAAGAAAGAATCCGACAAAGTCGGACTCTCAAACGCTAAATCGGAAATGTTGCCTGAAAACGGCGTTAAGCACAACAGCGACAGTTTGTCCTGTCGCTGCATTTGGGAAGCACCCCGCCATGCCGTGTGCCGCGTAGTTTTGAACCTGCCTTCGCAGGTGGGATCCTGCTCGTGGGTTTCACCTTGGCCGAAGCCTATCGTGTCCCCCAGCGAAGTCTGAACCCCATATCTCATTTGTTGGCTCAAAACCTTTTGCTGCATCACGCGCACAGCAGGGTCTAGGCCATATATACCATGTTCACTCTATCTTGGCAATGTTTTTGGATTCCATCGACTCTTCAACCAACCGCAAATGGAGTTCTTTAAGCTGTTGCGCGTCGGCGGGTGAAGGTGCATTTGCCATCACATCACGCGCGGCCTGGTTCTTCGGAAATGCGATCACTTCACGAATATGCGATTCGCCGGCGAATATTCTGCATAACCGGTCGATGCCCGGCGCGATCCCACCATGTGGCGGTGTGCCGAACTCAAAGGCTTCGAGCATGTGACCGAAGCGTGCACTCGCCACATCGACTTCAAGCCCGATCAGTTGGAACACCTTCTCCTGAAGACTTCGGTTATGAATTCGGATGCTGCCCCCTCCGACCTCGACACCATTCAGCACCATGTCGTACTGCTGCCCGCGCGCTTGCCCCGGGTCGCTATCGAGCAAGGGGATATCTTCCACCATCGGTGCGGTAAAAAGATGGTGGCTGGGATCCCAACGCTCCTCTTCCTCATTCCATGTGACGAACGGGAAATCGGTAACCCAACAAAATGCCAGGATGTCGTCCTCCCAAAGCCCGAGGCGATCCCCGAGCAGGATTCGCAAACGTCCAAGCGCTTCAAACACAATCGCCGGCTTGTCGGCAACAAAAAGCAACAAATCGCCCGGTTCCGCTTCCATGCGCTCGAGTAATTCTTCCAGCCGTGCAGAATCGAGATGTTTCGCAAAGGAGGAACGTATCTCATCAGCTTCGCCCTTCGAGATGTAGGCTAATCCCTTCGCGCCGAAAGATGCCGCGCATTCGTTCAGATCATCGATCTCGCGCCGGCTGTATCCACCGCAGTCCTTGGCGTTCAAGCCTCGAACCTGCCCTCCTTCAGCTACCGCTTGCTCAAATACTTTAAAGCCGGAGCCAGCGGCTAGATCTGTCACATCTTTAAGTTCAAGCCCAAATCGAATGTCCGGAGCGTCTCGGCCGAAGCGATCCATCACCTCTCCATAGGTAAATCGCGGCCAGGGTTTGGCCATCAGTTTCTTCTCAGGCAGAAGATGCTCGACCAAGGATGTAAACAAATCCTCCGTCAGTTCCATCACATCCTCGCGCTCCACAAAAGACACCTCCAGGTCGAGTTGGGTGAACTCTGGCTGGCGGTCGCCGCGTTGATCCTCATCGCGAAAACAGCGGGCAATTTGGAAATAGCGTTCAACACCTGCAACCATGAGCAGTTGCTTAAGCTGTTGCGGCGATTGCGGCAACGCATAGAACTCTCCAGGATGCACGCGGGATGGGACCAGGTAGTCACGTGCGCCCTCTGGCGTAGTCTTGAAGAGAATGGGAGTCTCAATCTCCCAGAATCCACGCTCGTCGAGGAAATCGCGTATGAATTTCACAACCCGGTAGCGTAATTCGAGAATGGCCTGCATGCGAGGCCGGCGAAGATCGAGATAGCGGTATTTCAAGCGCACCATCTCGTCCACATCGGTCTCCTCGTTGATGGGAAAAGGCGGCGTGTGCGCGGCGTTCAACACCTTTAGGGTTCTAACTTCGACCTCGATCTCACCCGTCGGTAGCCCTGGATTTTCCATTCCTTCCGGACGGCGGTGGACAACGCCCTCTACCTGGATGACCCATTCGTTGCGCACTTCTTCTGCGAGCTTATGTGCAGCACCAGACGTCTCCGGGTTCGCTACTACTTGCACGATGCCATCACGGTCACGCAGATCCAGAAATGCAACGCCACCGTGATCACGTCGACGGTTCACCCAACCCGCCAGCGTTACGCGCTTCCCGACGTGTTCAGCCGTTAACTCACCGCACGAATGTGTCTTATACATCATGCCTCCCATCGCACAAACATCACGCCGCCCGGTCCGTTCGGCATCGGGCGGCGATGGATTCTACCAGCTCAGGTCTTGCTAGGCAGACAAGCCCTCCACCCGATCGCCCTTATGATCGGCGCTGGAATTATTTTGAAAAAGACCCACCTGCCTTATCATGTCAGCGCGTATGGTGTGATTATAGCATTAGCTTCGAAACCAGGTCAACGCGATTACTGTGAATTGAAATCACTCAGGCCCTGCAATACACCTTTAACAAGTTCATCCTTCGATACCGGTTTGGTTAGATATATGGTTGCTCCAGCGTCGATCCCGGCTTCTACATCCTCCGGTTGGCTTTTTGCAGAGATCATAACCACCGGCAGATCCTTCAAATCTGGCTCTTCTCGGATATAACGACAGAGATCGATGCCCGAAATCTCAGGCATCATCACATCGAGAACAACCAGGGATGGTTTTGCTTCTTTAATGGCTTGGAGCGCTTTTTTTGCACCATGAACCACAACAGTTTGAAAACCCTCCGCCTCAAGCAACATTCCTAGCATACTGGCGGTTGTTGGCTCATCATCAACAATAAGGACGATAGACCGTGGCATAGATGTTTACTCCCCAGATGAGAATCTTGCTCGCTACGAAGTGCGTAGCAGTCCCGTTTTCTCCTCCCTACGTTCTCGATATACAAAAGATACTGCACTCTTAGGATCCAGGCAAGAGCAGCAATTGCCTTTCAAGCCCGCAACGCGTTCTCGTAGTCCTCCGGCGTGTCAACGTCAAACCGCACACCCGGATCTTCCACATCGAGGGTTTCCAAATGCGCTTCGTGCCGATCCAAGAAATCTCGCAAGCTTAATCCCTCCCCCAACGCTAGGATCTCCGGCCATAACGCATTCGGGATCAACAATGGATGTCCACGTCGGCCGCCAAAACTAGGTGCGAGGATTCTATCGGGCATACGCCGCCATGCTACACAGAGCGCACGCACGGTTGAGGGAAGAAGAAGCGGATGATCACCCGGCATGATCAGCGCAGCCTCCACGGCTACCCTCTCAAGACTCCGCAAACCCAGCTTGACAGAATCCAGCATCTCAGCATTGGTCGTCTCGGGGCTGGTCAGGATATTCACTTTCAGCCCGCGCAGATGCTCCTCAACGAAGCCATAATTTTCCCCAGCGACAACAACAATCGGTTCAGCACCTGCGTCCTGGAAGATCGAGACCATATGGGCGATGAGTGCTGTTCCGTCTTTCCACGGTAGACTCATCTTCGGACGCCCCATACGACGAGAGCGGCCTGCCGCAAGGATCACGGTCGCGATCATGGCATACTCCCCAACCGCTGAAAGTCCTCTTCGTTGTCCACATCGAAGAAAATGCGCTCGTCCCATGGCACCCATGCAGCAGAATATCGATAAAACAACCCCCTTCCGCCTTGATCACCGCGCACATCACGCAAGGCAGAGAACGTCCCCCTGTCGAACAGGACGGGATTGCCGCGCCGTCCAGCCGCGATAGGCGCCACAAGCGGTGCAAGGGTCTCCCGATGCATCTGGACCAAGGTGCACAGGAGATCATCACTCACCATCGGCATATCAGCCAGCAGCAGGATAGCCGCTTCCACTGAATCCTGAACGGCCTCCAGACCCGCAAGCATCGACGAACTCTGACCTTCAGCCCACATAGGATTCTCAATGAAATGTACGCCTTCGCATGCCAGTGCTTGTTGAACCCGGGTCGCCTCAGCTCCGACCACGACCACAATCGGTTCAAGATCGGCATCCAGGGCGGCATGGAGCGCATACCACGCCAGCGGCTTCCCGCGCCATGGCAGAAGCTGCTTGAGAGAGCCCAATCGCTCCGAGCCACCAGCAGCAAGCACAACGCCTGCAACGCGGCCAAACACCTGTGTCGCCGGGGACTCGGACTGCAAGCTAGAAAGAATCACAGCACGGATCCTGGATGTCTGAAGTATACGCCTCGCGAGTCCCCCCCCAGCCGCGACACGCGCCTCCGTCTCAGCTTTATTGAGCAGAACGCGCACCTCCGCGCCTGCGGGCACCCCCTTCAAACCGCCCAACGGGTGGCAAAGCACTTGAACGATATGTGTCGGCTCGATGACACCGCCAGAGGGCAGCCCCGCTAATTGGCTGAGGATCTCAGGACGATGGACATACGCTTCGCCTAAGGCCTCGCCAATGACATCCAGTCCAACGATCGGCACTACAAGGTCTGTAAAAGGGGGGATTACAGGCTCATGCGCTGCAGGAGCTTTCAGGGAACGCCCGCGAGCGCCATCAGCCTCCACCAGCAACGTTGCCCCGACATCCCCAGCAATCCGGTGCACGTGCTCCATCAAGTCTGGGGATAAACCTGACCACTTTGGCTCCTCCTGTACCTCTCCAGCCGTCACAAGCACGATATGATACCTATCCAAGCTGGCTTGGAGACTCTTGAGATCGGCGGCATCATGGAGGATCAAGTGGAAAGGGGCCAAATCCTTTTGGTGACGATGTAGTTTCGTTGTTGTCGACAAGATTACTGGGGCATCTTCCGAAAGTTCAAGACCTAGCCGATGCATGGCGGTTGACTTTCCCCCAGCGCCAGTAAACGCAACAGTCTGCCCCTGCTGGACCCGCAGCGCCTTCACTAAACGCATGCTACGCTCCTAGGCTTGCGCGGATCTGCGGCTGTGATAGCAACGCCTCGAGTACGCCTCCCCCAACAGCAAGCGATTTGTCGGAAATTTGGTAGCAATACGTTGGATCGCAGCGTGGATCCAGATCACCAACCTTTGCGCCCTCCTCGACGTGCAGACCGCTATGCAGTAAGCCGCGTAACGCCCCAGTAAATGGAGCATGTACGGGCATGCCGCCCACCTTGCCAACTGCCGTCCCTTTTGCCACCACGGATGCTAATGGTTTCATACCCTCGAATCGGCCTGAAGCAGGGGCGCGCAATACCCGATCGACATCATGACCTGCGACCTTCTCGGGAACGCCCGTATCATCCTGGGCGCTTCCCTCCCAAAACACACGCCCCATATAATGCCCGCGATTGGTCTCGACAACAGCATGACAATCCACGCCAGCTGTGAAACCTGGGCCCATGCCGATGATGATGGGCGCTGCATCTAAGGGGAGGTCAGAGGGAAGTTTGACCATGCGCCCATCTATGAGCGCGAGCAGCGGAAAGGCATGCCGAATTTCCGCGCTTGGATCAACGACAACCGGCACAACCTTGTTAGACAGCGCGCGCTTTGCTGCTCCAATATCGTCCACGCGGCGCGCCTTGATCTCCTCAACCAATGTCTCCCCCGCATAGATCGCTTCTGCGAAGGCTACAAGACGTCGCACCGCCAGCGGCATGGCGACCTCGGTGACTACAACTGCGAAGCCCGCTCGGTGCAAACGCACCGCCACACCTGTCGCGACGTCTCCGCCGCCGCGGACGACGACAATTGGGTGGACCTCACTCATCGACGGTCTGCCCGCTGGAGGCCAAACAGCACTCGCTCTGGGGTGAGGGGAAATTCGTCAAACCACACGCCCACGGCATCTCGTACCGCAGCGATCACCGCCGGTGCGAGCGGGATAAAGGGCATTTCTGCCATTCCGCGCGCCCCCCATGGCCCAATCGGGTCGGCGTATTCCAGGATCACGGACTCGACCTTCTCCGGAATATCCAAGACTGTGGGGATCAGGTAGGTGGAAAGTTGCCTTGTTTGAACGTACCCATCAGGCTGCTGGAAATTCTCTAAAATCGTATAACCAGCGGCCTGAATAACCGCACCTTCAATCTGTCCTTGCACCTGTTGCGGGTTGATTGCCTGACCCACATCATCCGCACACACAACCTCCAGGAGACGTATATGACCGGTCTCTAAATCCACTTCTACTTTCGCAGCTTCAGCGACATACCCATAGGCGAAATTTGGTTCAGACTTACCCGTGTCAGGGTCGTAAGGAGTTGTTGATGGCGGTCGGTACTGGTAGGTCGCAATCGCCGGTCTTTCCTCACAATGCCACTTCTCAAGCGCCGCTTCCGCAGCGCCGCGGATCGAATTCCCCGACATGAAGGTCAGGCGCGAAGCCGAGGTTGATCCCGAATCATCGGTAGCAGCGGTATCCGAAACGATCAGGCGGACCTTTTCAATCGGCACACCCACAGCTTCAGCAGCCATTTGTGTCATGACGGTATGGGCGCCCTGGCCGACCTCAGCGCCAGCGTGGTGCAGGACCACTTCTTCAATTTCGGCTTTGCCATGAAGTTCGATCGTTGCCATACATTGTTCTGGCGCGCCGAAGGAAAAGCCCACATTCTTAAAACCGCATGCAAATCCCACACCTCGCACCAAATGCGGTTCTTCCGGCTCTCCCAGATCCGCCCGCACGGGTTTTTTCCATGCCCCTCCCAAGCGAACCCAGCCTGCCTTCTCAGCACACTTCTCCACAACCGTCGCAATCGTCACCCCCTCAGGTAGGGGCGTCCCAACCGACAGCAGAGCACCCTCTGTGAGAACGTTGCGCGCTCGTATTTCCACAGGATCCATCCCCAGCGCTTCTGCTAGCTTGTTCATTTGCCCTTCCGCAGCGAAGGCGGCCTGTGGTCCTCCAAATCCGCGGAACGCTCCCCCTGGGACATGATTGGTGTAGACAGAATAGGAATCCACTTTGACGTTTGGAATTTCATAAGGGCCTGTACACATCAAGGTGCTGTTGCCAAGCACCTTCGTAGAAGTGTACGCATACGCCCCACCATCTTGGATGATTTCCACCTCTGCAGCGAGAAGCTTTCCCGCTTTGCTGGCGCCCCATTTGGTCCGGATTGTGTATGGGTGACGCTTGTGATGTCCTATGATGGATTCTTCTCGCGACCAGATGATCTTCACAGGCCTGTTGATCTCGCGTTGGTGTAATCTCCATGCAGCGAGCGCGAGCACAATCTGGACCGACATGTCCTCCCGACCGCCGAATGCACCTCCGATCGCAGGATAAATCACCCGTACTTGTTCTAAGGGCAAACCCAAGGCATGTGCGATCTGCTCTTGATCTTCGTGGGTCCATTGCCCCGCAACCTCAACCGTCACACGGCCTTGATCATCCACGTACCCCACCCCGGCTTCTGGCTGAAGGTAGGCATGCTCTTGCGCGGGCGTTTGGTACTTGCCCTCCACGATCACTTCGGCGTGTGCAAAACCATCCTCAACATCCCCCTTGCGAATGCGGTTTCTGTAAAAGATATTGCTCCCCTTGTCAGGATGAAGGAGTAACGAGTCTTTTTCCATCGCCTTGATGGGATCGCTGACGATGGGAAGGTCCTCATACTCAACCACGATGCGTTTTATGGCGTTTGACGCGGCCTCCTCGCTCTCCGCGACCACAAGAGCGATCTGATCACCGATGAAACGTACACGCTCGGCATGAGGTTTGGTCGAATCTGGGCCGCATAAGACAGGTTGATCCGGCATAATGAGGCCATACTCATTCACGGGGACATCCTTTGCCGTGAAGACAGCGATCACTCCTGGCATAGCCTCAGCTTTAGAGACATCTATTTTACGTATGATGGCATGGGGGCGGCCTGCGAAGTGGATCTTCATATAGGCCTGACCCTGCAAGTTGATATCACCCGGATAGTTGGTTTCCCCGGTTACTTTTCCCAACGCATCCACACGCCGGATGGATTGGCCAATGATAGACATTCACTACTCCTCATCCCCCGACGGTTATTACCCGTCGCGAGTTTGTGACGACGGCTAACTCACTTTGCGCCCAAGCGTATCATTTCACGATTGAGGATCCTTCTTAATACAGCCAGACTGCTGGCATACGTCGCATCCATGCCGAAATAAGAAAGCGAACCCTCTCCAAGGTTCTTCCCTTTGCTGAGCGGCGTATCGGATGCGTAATGCAGCACACCCAGGTCAAAGGGAAGCGCATGTAAGTTGACGATCTCATTGTTTGGATAACGCTGCGGGCGGTACATCTCATAAATGGCCGAGAGATAAGGTCCAGCCTCCATCTCGATGTCCGTGTAGCCCTCCCGATAAAACACGTCCATATAGCGAGGTGTCTGCAGGAATGTCCCGCGAACGCTCACCGCTTTTTGGTTGTCCAAAACTGTTCCGTAGACCAGATCCTCACTCACATCGCTCGCCGTGAAGCAGTTCTCGATAAGATACGTATTCTTTGATTGCTCATCGTGGACCACGGAGGGGATCATGATATCGCCAATAACTCCATTCAGCGTCGCCGCCTTCCCTAAGATGTAAACGCCATTCATCGCGCCTACTCGTGTGGCGAGGTGGGAGAGAATTAAGTATGCGCCCATTCCTAAGGGGTAATCGATGTTCACAATCCATGCATCGCTATCAGCAAGGATCTCCATACCGGGTTGTCGCAGACGCGGATCCATCGAATCCAGACGGACATGGGCCATTTCGATCACCTGCGTTTGAACGTCGAAGCCGCGCTGGCTGCGAATGCAATGGATCCCACAAGACACTTCCTCCCGGAGTCGCGCCTCGAGAAGATGTTCGCCCTCAGGAGTGTCCAGATACTTCTTTAAGACGTAGTAAAGAAAGTTCTCTCGGCTTGAGCGAGCCTTTTCCGCATCGATCACTTGCCATTCCGCCAAAAGATCCTCACACCCGGGGCAATGAAGGAATTGAACAAGTTCAGATTCGTGCCTCAGCGCGAAGCCGCTCCAGAGGTTGACCAGGCTATGTGTATTGCTGGAGATAAAATAAACGGGCTGGCTGAGGATTGAGGGCACCGCCGCTTCGACTTTCTCCCACCAGGTATGCGTGGCACGGCGATAATCATTGACCGAACTCGCAAGCAAACGCACGCGCAAGCGCTTCTTTCTTCCGGAAATCGTTTGAAGATTCGGCCAAAATTTATCCCCCCAAACACGCTGCAAGCGAACGAGGTCTTCTAGGCTCACGCCGATGCCATTCGATAAAACCGCCAGATCATCGCCGTCGCCCACAGCGTTTGCGAGAAAAGTCCGGACTTGTTCTCCATGGAAGAGTTGGTTGAGCTTATTCCACTCGATCTGATAAGCCGTTAGGATGGGGATCAAGTCATCGATGTCCGAGCGACTCGCGACATAGCATGCTAGTGTTTGCTCTCCATCGTAATAACTCCGGCGCCGGCGGGCTTTGGGTTCCACAAGCTGCCATGCGGTGACATCCTCGATGCCGTGCTGCGTGAAGACCTCCTCGCTCTGACCCAGGATCACCCGCTCGACATCCACAATACAAGAGGGTAAGCGCAGGATGCTGTAGATGAACGCGGAGAGATCTGGAAAGGTTTGCTTGGCCTTGGGATGAAGCGAAGACCCCATGTTGGCATGGACTTCCTCAAGCGTCCGGATCTGAACATCCGTGCTTGAACGAAGAAGAGAATAATACGTCCGGATATACAGCTCGATCTCTTCAGAGCCCGTCTGCGGCACCGTACGATCCATGGAGATACCCTCCTCACCTACGTTTTCGAGGCGCACGCTTGATGGGAGGAACGTCGTATTCGCCAGGTTGGATTGGGAATGCAATAGCATAAATCCAACTCATAATTGTGAAACAAGTAATCATGAAAAGGAGGGAGATCACTAGCTGTACAATGAAATAATCTGGCAACCAAGGAGCAAATGCCGGTCTTCGAGCTGCCATGGGAATATAAATTATGCCCGTGTTAAGAAACCACCCTGAGAAGAAAAAAGCGCCAATCCCAAGCAGTACGACGAGTAGACACCCAACCCCTCTCCAGGCAGGGTGCAAACGATCCTTCGC
>CAYLOP010000110.1:0-10185 GCA_964385305.1 uncultured Anaerolineaceae bacterium
ACCTGCGCTTGGGGCAAGGCCGAGAGAATACAAAGCTGTACTTGAAGGAGAACCCTAATCTTATTGAAGAATTGGAGGCGGGTATCCGGGCAGCAGTTGGGATTGAAACGCCTCCAATTGATTTTGATGACTAAGGATGCGAGCAAGGCTCGCGCGGATGAGACAGACTCGCCGTGCCAAACTGAATAAATCGGGGACAATGCGCGGCAAAGGTAACGTGTACGATCTCTGGATCGAGATTTGACTCCGCTAGGTATGTGACTATTTGGCGGAAGGTGAAAAAGTAAATGCGTTTTCCCCTAAACGGGGTGTCTTCCTGACCATATCGCTGCCTTTGCGTTGATTGGACCTAGGGCTAGCGAAGCGGTGTTGTATCTGCATCTTGAGAACGTTGATCGTTAGTGCGTTACCGAAAGCCGTGATCGGGTCTTCCGTCACGGCTGGTTTGATTCATTGAGGTGAGGGTGTGAGTGGTGTGATTACCGCGTTAAAACTTGGATCGAGGAATCATCATCGCGTCAATGTTTATTTAGACGGCACGTTTGGATTCAGCATTGCGAAAGTTTTAACGAGTGGACTTAAAGTCGGACAGACCTTGACGGATGGTCACATTGCCGATTTGAGGGCCCGCGATGCACTAGAGCGTTGCTACCAACGCGCCCTTCGATTGCTGCAGTACCGCCCGCGTTCAGAACGAGAACTCCGTGATTATTTCGACCGACATCAAATTCCCTCGGATGTACAAGAGGTTGTTTTTAAAAGACTTCAGAATGCAGATTTAGTCGATGATGAAGCGTTCGCTGCCGCCTGGGTGGAAAACCGGCGGCTTTTTCGACCGCGCAGTGAGCGGGCATTGCGTGTGGAATTAAAGATGAAAGGTGTCTCGAGAGAGACAATCGATGCTGCTCTCGAAGAGCATGACGAGGAAGATGCGGCATATCAAGCGGCTGTCATTGGCGCTCGGCGATGGAAGGATCGATCTTGGGATGATTTTCGTCTACGCCTCGGTGCATATCTGGCACGCCGTGGTTTCTCGTATACAACAGTTTCCCCAGTGGTCGCACGTGTTTGGCACGAGATCACCGGTGTTGAAGATGAAAGTGAGGTTATAAAGTGAATCCCACATGGGTGATGATAGGCGTATTAATCGCACTGTTAGGTGGTGCGATCATCGGATACTTTTCGCGACAGTTGCAGATTGAACGTGATCTACGCGGCCGACAGGCGGATGCTGATCGGATTATTGAAGAGGCACAAGCTGGCGCAAAGGAGATCGAGCTCAAAGCCCGCGACAATGCTCTCCGAACTCGAGATGACGCGGAAGCAGAAATTTCCCGCCGCCGCAATGAATTCTCCCGAGAAGAAGAGAGGTTGCAGAATCGCCGGGCTGAGTTGGATCGAAGATTCGAGCAGATCGATAAGCGGGATCAAACGCTGAACAAACGACAAAGTTCCATCGACCGCCGTGCTAACGAGCTGGAACAACGCCATGAGGAGACATTGAAGGAATTGGAGAGAGTCTCCAGCATGTCTCAAGAGGAGGCGAAAGAGCAATTGCTGATGGAGGTCGAGCATGAGGCCCGCGATGACATGGTTCGCATCATCCGGCGAATCGAGGAGCAGGCGCAAGCTGAAGGAGAGCGAAAGGCGCGGGAAATAATCGCTGATGCCATCCAGCGGGTAGCATCGGAGCATGTCGCTGAAGTGACGGTCTCCATCGTTCCGCTCCCTTCTGACGACATGAAAGGGCGCGTCATCGGGCGCAATGGGCGCAATATCCGCGCCTTCGAACAGGCTGCCGGCGTAGATGTAGTCGTGGACGACACTCCCGAGGCCGTGACCATTTCATGTTTTGACTCCGTTCGAAGAGAGGTAGCGCGCCAGGCGATGGAGAAGCTCGTCTTGGATGGCCGCATCCATCCTGCCCAGATCGAAAAAACTATCATACAGGTTCAGAAGGACGTGGACCGCACCATCATTGAAGAAGGTGAGAAAGCTGCCTTCGACGCAGGCGTGGCTGGTTTGCACCCAGAAATCATTAAAAAGCTGGGACGTTTGAAGTATCGAACGTCTTACGGACAGAACCAGTTGGCTCATGCCGTTGAAACCTCACAATTGGCGACGGTGATCGCCTCTGAGCTCGGCGCAGATGTGGAGGTCGCCAAAGCAGGTGGGCTTCTGCACGATATCGGTAAAGCCATGGATCACGAAGTCGAGGGCACACATTCCTCCATTGGCGCTGAATTCTGCAAGCGGTACAATGTGCGTCCCGCTGTGGTCAACACGATCGCTGCCCATCATCATGAGTATGAACAAGAGTCCGTTGAGGCGGTAATCGTCGAGGCAGCTGACGCGATCAGTGGTGCAAGACCTGGCGCTCGCCGTGAGAGCCTCGAACAATACATCAAGCGAATCCGCGCCCTGGAAGAAGTAGCCAACTCCTTCGAGGGAGTCTCACAGAGCTACGCCTTACAGGCTGGGCGTGAGATTCGCGTGATCGTGCAACCCGAGGATATCGATGATCTCGAGGCGACAAGGCTTGCACGTTCGGTCGCGAAAAAGATCGAAGAGGGAATGCAATATCCTGGTCAGATCAAGGTCACGGTGATCCGGGAGACACGCGCCGTCGATTACGCGAAGTAAGAACCCTGTAGGAAAAGATCGTTCCTGCCTGTCAGGATTTGGCTTGTAGCCTGCGTTGGCGCAGCATTTCGCTATACGATCGAAACGGGATCGGATTAGGATTTGGAATTCTACCCGCGTAACGACCATGCACCACGGAAGCAGCTATACCGTGTGAGCTGGGCGGGGCGCGCCATACAGGTACCAGAAGGCAGGTGGGGGATATAACCTCTCGAGACGTTCATCCCAGATGAATGGTCCAGTGATGAAATACGCCCTGAGTTTTGAATCCAGACTCTGTGCGCTTGCGCTTAACAACTCAACCTCAGGGTGTTTGGACGCGGGATCGAGCAAGCGCTGGAACATGACTCGCTGGCGGACTTCATGTACATAGTTTTCAGGTCCTTCTTTTTTTTCTTCCAAATCCGTTAGGTAGGCTCGCCATAAGTTCAATCGAGAGTGAAGTTCCCTCACGGCTTTTTGTTCGATCCCCACTTCCCACTTTACCTGGTTGTGCGCAAACAACGAACGTATTTGAAGCCATGCAGCTGCCTGGCTGGAGGTCATCTCCCCTTCTTGTGCGGTGAGTTCATCGATTGTCAGCAGTATGCCGCCAAGGGTGAGGCGAGGAAAGCGCGGCATCCCGCGCGCGACACGGTGCTCCAAGGGCCAAAAAAGCTCCGTGGAGAGCAGATAGGGTTCTAGTTCGTCGAGCATCGCGTTTGCAAGAGACAAATTGTAGTCAGGAGGGTGCATCTGCGCTGGTTTCTCCGCCGATGGCTTTTTGAATGGCGTCGAGAAGACTACCGCGTGTGATGGGCTTACCGAGGTAGTCGGTGGCGCCGAGGCTCACGCCGACGTCTCGGTCTTCAGGGCGGTTCTTTGCGGTCAGGACGATCACAGGTGGGTGATGTCCGGGATCGGCACGAAGCGCTCGCAAGACATCGAAACCTGACAAATCAGGCATCATAATATCGAGCAAAATAACATCAAACTCAAGCTGCCGCGCAAGTTGAAGTCCTTCCACTCCTCCACCTGCAAGGCGGACTTCGTGTCCTGCGGTTTGGAGCGTTAACTCAATCAAACCTAGCGTGTCTGGTTCATCATCCACAACCAGGATGCGCGTGGGTTTGGTCATGAGATCCCTCCTGATACTGCGATGGCGTTTATTGTATACCGGTGATGGTTTACCTGCCAGTTCAAATTACCATGAACGACGACGGCTCCTATAAAATATGTTTTATTCCTTCAATGTTCAAATCTATGCGAATCCGTGGTCCTGAATAATAAACACGCCATGGTTTGTCCAAAAGGATCAAAGGAAGAAGCGTAACGGGTGCTCGAGGTGATCTTTGAAAACCTGGAGCCAGCGTGCAGCTTCGGCGCCATCGGTAACGCGATGATCTCCAGAGAGCGTGCACTGCACTCGAAGCCCTTTGACGATCTGCCCATTCTCAAACACGGGCTCTTCCCGCACACCCCCGATCGCCAGGATCGCCGCCTCAGGAGGATTGATGATGGCAATGAAATGGTCGATGCCAAACATACCCAGATTGGAGACTGTGAAAGTTGACCCCTCGATATCATCCGGTCGGACTTTGCCTTGCCGCGTACGGTCCACCATCTCGCGGATTTCCCTCGAGAGCATTCGCAAGGGCTTTCTATCTGCCTCCCGGCAAACCACGGTGAGCAGGCCTTCGTCGACGGCAACCGCAACGCCGACATTGATCTCGCCATGCCGCACAATGTGATCCCCATCCAGGGATGCATTGAGATTGGGGAAATCGCGGAGCGCAAGGGCGGCGGCCTTGACGATGAAGTCGTTGAGGGAGAGCTTCTCGCCCTCCGGCAGCATCTCGTTCGCCTCGGCCCTGAACGCGGTCATCGGCCCAGCGTCGACATCCATGGTAATGTAGAAGTGTGGCGCTTGCTGCTTTGCAGCGACCATACGCTTGCCGATGGTGGATCGCAGTCTGCTTAGAGGAACTCGCACGGTTTCTCCAGGTGGGAGTGAGGGCAGAATACCTGGCTCAGGCGCGCCTGCGCCGACATATCCTTCCTGCATTGAACGTTCGATGTCTCGTTTAACAATCCGGCCTCCCGGACCGGTGCCCCGGATCGAAGCAAGGTTGAGCCCAAGTTCTCGTGCCATCTTGCGCGCAAGCGGGGAGGCGCCGAAGCCGCCTGGGGATCTCCCATCTCCAGCCTCCGCTTCGACGACTGGGGCGGTCTCTACGACCGTTGGTGTTGCTTCAACCGCAGGTTCTGGCGCAGTTCCAGGGGAAGGGGTTTCCAGTTCCGAAAGCAGGGCGTCTAAGTCAACGGTTTCGTCTGGGGCGCCAATCACGGCGATCGGCGTGCCAACAGGTGTGATTGTCCCTTCTGAGATCAGGTGCTTATGGACAATCCCATTCGCCAGCGCCTCAACTTCCACCGTGGCTTTGTCGGTCTCAATCTCCGCTATGACCTGTCCTTTTTTAACCGGCTCCCCTTCGGAGATGATCCAGCGTACCAAGATGCCCTCAGCCATATCGAAACCCAGCTTGGGCATGATCACAACTTCCGCCATCAGAGCACCTCTCTCACCGCAGCAAGTATATCTTCAACCTGAGGTAACGCGAGTTGTTCAAGTGCGTAATTGTACGGCAACGGTACCTCTTCCTGCGCAACACGCCGTATCGGAGCATCGGCGTAATCGAAAGCCTCTTCGTAGAGCCGGGCGGCAACCTCCGCTCCGATGCCGTAGGATGGCCAGCCTTCCTCGACGATCACACAGCGATTGGTTCGTTTAAAGGATTCCAGGATGGGCTCCATATCCAACGGACGCAGCGTTCGCAAGTCGATAACCTCGGCTTCAATGCCTTCACCGGCTAGCTTCTCCGCGGCTTCAAGCGAGACCTGCAGCATCTTCGAGTAGGACACGATCGTCACATCGCGGCCCGCTCTCTGTATTTTCGAGACGCCGATGGGTTCAAGGTATTCATCATCAGGGACTTCGCCACGCGTTTGGTAAAGCGTAGCGTGTTCGATGAACATGACGGGGTTGTCACTGCGAATCGCAGATTTTAGCAGACCTTTTGCGTCGTGGGGTGTTCCGGGTGCGATGACGATGAGACCAGGGAAGTGGGCGAACACGACATCGGGAGTCTGGGAATGGGTCGCACCAAGCTGTCTCCCTCCGCCGCTTACCGTACGCACGACCACAGGTACGGTGAATTGTCCGCCGAACATGCTGCGCAGCTTGGCGCTGTGGTTCACAATCTGGTCCATGGCAAGGAAGGCGAAGTTGATCGTCATGAGCTCGGCGACAGGCTTTAACCCCGTCATTGCTGCACCATTGGCTGCCCCGACGATCACGCCTTCTGCGATCGGAGTATCCCGCACACGCTTCGCGCCAAAGTGGTCGTAGAAACCCTTGGTAACCGCATAGGTTCCACCCCAAACACCCACTTCCTCGCCCATGATGATGACCCGCTCATCCCGTTCCATCTCTTCCCAGAGCGCTTGTGAGATGGCTTCGCGCATCGTCATAACGGCCATGTCATACCCCCTCTTCGACGTATACGTCTTCGTAGAGCGCCTCGGGCTCGGGGTCCGGGCTGGATTCCGCAAACTGAACCGCTTCTATAAGTTCTTCTTCAACACGTGTTTCCTCGGCATCAAGCAATGCCTCGTCGATGTGCGATTCGTTAAGTAGATACTTTCTGAAGATCCCGATGGGATCGTCCTCCTGCCACTTTTTGACTTCTTCACGATCTCGGTAGCGCTCCGGATCGCCCATCGAGTGACCGCGGAAGCGGTAGGTGACAACCTCAAGGAGGAAGGGCCCATTCTCACGGACGTGCGCCAGCGCTTCCTGGGTTGCCTGATGGACCTCCAAGACGTCCATTCCATCTACGCGGTTGTTAGGCATACCATAGCCGTCTGCCTTTTGCCGAATCTCGCTGACGGCTGAGGCGCGCTCTACGGTCGTGCCCATGCCATATTTGTTGTTCTCGCAAACCCACAACACGGGCAGTTTCCATACCATTGATAGGTTTAAGGCTTCATGGAAGTAACCGATGTTGGTCGCCCCTTCCCCGAAGAAGCAAATGGTGACGGTGTCGGAGCCCTGGTATTGATCGGTGAGCGCCATGCCCGTCGCAAGCGGTAGGTGTGCGCCGACGATGGCGTGTCCGCCCCAGAAATTACGCTTGACGTCTGCAAGGTGCATCGATCCACCTTTGCCCTTCGAGCAACCGGTCGCTTTACCCAGGAGTTCGGCCATGATCGCCTTAGCTTCGATCCCGCAGGATATTGCGATCCCATGATCCCGGTATGCGGTGATGACGCGGTCACCCGGCTTTCGAGCGGAGATCACCCCCGTGCCAACTGCCTCCTGGCCGATGTAGAGGTGCAGGAACCCCCCAATCTTGCCTCCCTGGTAGAGTTCAGCCGATTTTTCTTCCAAGCGGCGGACGAGAACCATTTCGTGGTACAGTTTCAGCAGTTCGTTTTTTTTCATCTAGCCTCCCTGGGGCAAGAGGCTGCCACTTTCTTCTCTCCCCTTGTAGGATATTCTACACGATTCCATACAAGATCAGCTTTTAAAACCACATGTCCCACCGGTGTGAGAAGAAGAATTCGACCCCGGGTCTCCAATCTCGTCTTCGCTCGATCAGCGGTTTGGATGTGGCGGGCACTCGTGGGTCAGGGTGCGAGACCGGTTGCTTGGAAGTCGTACTCGCTCATCGCCGGATCGGCTCCCTGTGGCAGCATGAGCGGTAGGGTAAAGGTTGCGCTCTCACCTGCCACCAGGGTGTCCGCAGCAACCAGCCAGCCGGCAGTGAGAGGTTCACCGGATGTCGAGCGCATGGCGGCATAGACAATGGCGCTTTGCACGGCTTCTGGTCCCATGTTGGAGACCGTACCTCGCACGATCAGGGAGCTTCCGATCGTCTCGTAAAGGCTGATATTCAGGTTGAGGGGGAGGAAGATGACATTCGAGGGGATGGATGCGCGTGGGTCATAGATGACCTCCGCTCGCATGTCATCGGATTGCGTGGCTTGTCCTGCGAGTTTCGATCGCAAGCCGGGGAACGATGCGACGGCAAAGACTCGGTTCTCTCCCGGGCCAAGGGGCGTGGGCGGGGCGATCGATGCGATGCCAAGGGTTTCATCGTTCAGCTTGAGCTCCACCAGGAAAGTCGCCCAGCGTGGCTGGTCATCCGGGTTGTGGATTTCACCGACGACGAAGGGATTGCCTTGTGCTGTAAATTTCAAGCTGGGTCCTTGAGGTAAGGTCAGGGAAGGATAGGTGGGGTGGATCGTCGCCGTGGCATCGTAGTAGGGGACAAGGTCGGCTTCGCCGGGGTCGCTCAACAGAACGGCGAGGAAGGGGGAAGACTCAGCAGGTTCGAGGGCGGAAAGATGCACGCTGCTCGCAGTTATGTCAAGCAGATTGGCTTCAGGTCCCACTGCCATCAACCCAAGGCGGTGGATCGCCAGGCTCATCTCGCTCTGGTTGGTGAGGCGACCAAGAATCGCGAGACCGCCATCTTCGGTGGGTGTGGCGATAAGATCGTTGATCTCCAACTCGCCTCGCGTGAAGATCGATGTCTGATATGAGACAATCTCCGCCTCTGCGCGGGTGGGTAGATTCGATTCCGTGAAACGAGCGATGAACGGGCTGCTTTCCCCCGAAGCGAGATGATGCAACGCGGCTGGGATGACCTGCTGGGCGATTAATGTATCATCATCGTTGAAAAGAGAGACCATGATCTCCAACGTAGACAATTTCATCGCGGAGTCATTGGTCAGATTTCCGACAACGATCCAATCCCCCTGGGACGCGCCGGGCCTCAGGATGACCTCTTTGATGGCCGCGACCTGCGGTGTGGGTGGGAAGGTAGCGGGCTGGGTGGGGAGGTCGGAGGCTGGCGTGATCCGCGCGCTGGACGTGGGTATAGATCCCTGCAGGTTTACACAGGCAGTAAGTGCTGCAGTAATCATAAGTGCGAAGATGATCTTGGCTCGTTTCACGCAAGCAAGGATACCGCGAGTTGCGTTGAAAAGGGAGTGACCATCAGCCCACTTCCGCCCATATCGCAGCGGCGGGAGAGGTCTCCTGACGGAATCTTTCCAGGCTCAATTGCCCGAGGATGGCGAGCGTTACGAGAACGCCCAGCGCTTCGGTGAGAAAGACGGCGGCGTAGGCGGTCGTCTCGGCGCCCGACAGGGAGAGGGCGAGATCGTGGATGACGCCGCCGCCGATAGAGGCCACACCATTGGCGATCGCCTGAGAGAGCGTCCACGCGCCCATATACATCCCCGTGCGTCCTTCCACCGACATGCCCATCATCAGCGACAGACCGCCGACGTTGAACAAGCCCATGCCGGCGCCCATGATCAGAATGGATGGGGATACGAGTATCGCTAGACGGGTGAGGGAGGAGATGCCAAGCGCCAGGAATGAGGCGCTGGCGAGAAGCAGACCCAGGGAGGCAGTCCATTTATTTCCAAGGCGAGTTGAGAGCCACCGTCCTGCGACCGCCATGGCTCCCAGCACACCGACCATCTGAAAAGCGTTAAAGCGCGTGGTCTCGCCCACACTCATCCCGAAGACATCGCCGCCGAATGGCTCGAGTACGGTGTTCTGGATGAAGAGGAACAGGATCCCCGAGAAGAGGAAGAAGAAGAACAGGCGTGTCTGGCGGCTGGAGGCTATCGCTCGCCAGGCCTCGCGATTGGTGATCTTCTCCCGGGAGGGCGCCGGACCACAGCGTCGTTCAACTCGCCAGACGGAGGCCACGGTCAGTCCCCCCACAAGTGCGGCCATAACCACAAAGAGGGCGATCAAGTTGGTCGCTGAGTAGTTGTTGAGGACGCCGACACCGAGGCCAACGCCGGCGAGGATTCCGACCATCATCATCGACCATACCACGGCGATCGCCCGGCCGCGTTCTTCCTGCGTCGTCAGATCGGCGATGAGCGAGAGGTAAGCGGTACCGGCAGTGTAGTTCCCCGCGCCGAGTAGCAGGAAGACCAGGGCAGCCAGCGCGGCATACGGCAGTGCACCGCCGTGCGTTTCAAGAAGCAGCGCGGTGAGCGGGGCCGCAACCGTGGCGGCAATCGTGAGGGCCGCCCCGCCCAGGATGTAAGGTGTGCGGTGTAGGCCGAAGAGGGGGACGTTGTCGGAGCGGTGGCCTATTGGGATGGCGAGCGGCGCGGCGAAGTAGTGAATCCCGATGATGATGCTGACGAGGCTCATTCCAAGCCCCATCTCCACCTTCATCACACGGTTGAGAATACCCAGCGTGAGTACGGAGAGCATACCCGCTGCAAACTGGCGCAGGCCGATCCGAAGCAAGCGAGTAATTGGCAAGGGGTCCATCCTTTGTTCTACCGATGTGGCATTTGACGAAGACGATCTTCTCTTTTATACCATACAGGTGGTTGAAAAAGGATTAATTTTTTATAGAGAAAAGAATCGAGTCCACATACAATGAGAGTCATAGCCATGAGGCGAATCCCTGGATCGAGTTCGAGACTAGATATTGACGAACGTGAACATACGATGCCCAG
>CAYLOP010000111.1:0-10131 GCA_964385305.1 uncultured Anaerolineaceae bacterium
TGTCGTACTACATGAGCTGGGACACAGTGTTGCTGCACAGCATTATGGTATCCCGGTGAAGCAAATCGTTCTTCTACCAATCGGTGGTGTAGCACAGCTCTCCCAGATTCCGGAAAAGCCACGAATGGAGTTCACAATTGCCATAGCCGGCCCGCTGGTCAACTTCCTGCTGGCTATCCTGTTCTTTCTGGGTGGGTTGATCCTAGGGTTGGACATGAACCCGAGCCGGATAGAGACTCTGGTCGCGAACATGTCAACATGGACCCCTCGTTCCATTCTGGTATATATTTTCATCTCCAATCTTTTCCTCGGACTGTTCAACCTGCTGCCTGCGTTTCCGATGGATGGCGGGCGTGTACTCCGCGCTGCACTTGCCACACGCATGTCATACGACCGCGCTACAGCGACGGCTGTGAACTTGGGTCAATCTATGGCGTGGGTCCTGGGGTTGTTGGGATTCCTGCAGGGAAGTCTCATGCTGATCCTCATTGCGATTTTTATCTACTTCGGTGCGGGGCAGGAAGGTCAGGTTGTTCAATTCCGGAGGGCGCTGCAAGGATTGCGCGTGGAGCATGCGTATTCTCGTCAACCTCAACGTTTGAATATTGGCGATACGCTTCATGATGCCGTTCGGCTTACGTTGAGCACACCCCAAACGAGCTTCTCTGTGTGCGATGGCGAGAAGCTGGTCGGCTTGCTGACACAAAAGCACCTGATCCAGGCACTTGATGAGCAGGGGCCTGAATCGACACTGGGCAGTGTTGCATTATTGGACGTGGATGCTGTATCGCTGAAGGATGAACTCATCCTTGTTCAGCGTAAGCTCGCCGCGCAGGAGACCGAAGCCTTACCAGTCATGGATGATGACCATATTGTTGGACTGATCACGAGCCAGGATATCGTTGAAGCGTATCGAATCGTTTCGAGCCGAACGGGTCATTGGCGCGAGGCGAGGCATTTACGCGGGTAGATCTCCTGCCTAAAGCGGATTCACGTTCTCCACTACGTTATCTCAATATATAAGGTTTTATGAGACGCTCACGGAATCGACCCACGGCGCACATGCGAAAGGGAGGGTGTTTTTGGTCTGGGTCTTGCGACTTAATATGGGCAACAGAGGATGACGTTAATAGGAAAATCGGATTGTTGCGTTGTGGAAAGGTTGTGATACACTACCAAAAGCACTGAGAACCAACAGGGAGACCTGTATGCCCTCAGAAAATAAACGCGTCGTTTGTATCGAAGATGAACCTGAGATGATCGATCTCGTCCGTCTGATTTTAAGTCGGAAAGGTTTTGACGTGATTGGTGCGAATGGGGGAATTGAGGGTTTAGAGGTGGTGCGTGAAGAAGAGCCCGACTTGATCCTGCTGGATCTCATGATGCCGGATATGGATGGTTGGGAGGTATACCAGCAAATCAAGGCGGATGCCAAATTACGTAGCATCCCGGTTGTTGTGGTTACGGCCAAGGCGCAATCGATCGATAAAGTGTTGGGGCTGCACATCGCCAAGGTTGACGATTACATCACCAAGCCGTTCGGCCCACAGGAACTGCTGGACAGTGTGGAGCAGATACTGGGTCAGAGCGAATAACGGTCCGATTTTACAATTCCGTAGGGCGGCCAAGGTCGCCCTTTTTTTCATCTGGGAGAGCGGATGGCGCACTGGGTGCGTGTTATCAATCACTCACATGACGGACAGGATTTGATCGAGGCATTCTGGTGTCAGTCCTATCTATGTCGATTGCGTGGTTTGATGTTCCGGCGGAAATTACAGGCGGGCAGAGGCCTGCTCCTGGTTGATGCGCAGGAGAGCCTCTCAGGTGCGGCGATCCATATGTGGGCGGTTTTCATGGACTTGGGTGTGCTGTGGATCAACGACGCGATGCGTGTGGTAGACTGTACGATCGCGAGACCCTGGCGCATTTATTTCCCTTCAGCACCGGCGCGATTTGTGCTTGAAGGATCGCCGGAGATCCTTAAGCTTGTAGCGATTGGGGATGTTTTGGAGTTCAGGCATGAAGGCTAGGGGTAAGCTTGTCATTCTGTTTTTACTCGTAACACTTGTAAGCCCCACAATGTATGCTGGTGCGCAATCGGAAGGTCCATACTATGTGATCCAACCCGGGGACACGCTCTCTGCCATCTCAAGTGCATTTGGTACAACGGTTCAGCGTTTGATACAAGCCAACAACATCGCCGATCCCTCTGTGATTTTCCCAGGGATGGAGATCACCATCCCTGGATTCGAGGGGATCGAGGGGGAATTGATCTTACGAGAAGTTCAATATGGCGAGAACCTCTCGAGTCTCAGTGTACGGCATGGTATCCCTGTTGCCGATCTTGTACGCTTGAATCGCATCGTTAACCCGCAACGAATATACGCTGGCCAACGCTTCATCCTGCCAGCTGGGCAGGCCGATGATTCCGAAACGGGACTGGTTTCTTTGAGACTGCCCCAGCCTGGAGACAGCCGGCTGTCGCTTGCTGTTGAAGCTTCGGTTAATCCGTGGCACATCGAGGATATAGAGTCAGAGAAGCATTCAGCCTGGGTGATGCCTGGCACGCCAGTGATGCTGCCCGCGATGGAGCGGTTATCGAGTGCACTGCCCGATCCGGTTATTGGCGTGGAACTCCGTCCTCTGCCACTTGTCCAGGGGCATACGACAGTAGTACAAGTAGAGGCAAATTCTGTCGTTTCCGTGGAAGGGATGCTCGGAGAAGCAACCCTGCATTTCTTCCCGAGCGACGCGCAGCGCTTCACCGCATTACAAGGTATTCATGCGATGGAAGAGCCAGGGCTGCAAGACCTTTTGATTAGTTTCCACGATGAAAGCGATCGGGAGCTATACGCCTTTAGTCAGCCAGTGATGATGGTTGAGGGTGGTTATGGTTTCGAATATGTCAATGGCGTTCCACCCGCAACTGTCAATCCCGATACGATAGCGGTGGAGCAGGCGCAGGTCGAAGCAGCCCTTGCTCCAGTATCGCCGCAAAAATATTGGGAAGGAACCTTTCGGTACCCCTCGGATTATTACACCGATAGTTTTATCTCCATCTTTGGCACGCGGCGCAGCTATAACTGGGGCGCTCTGAGCTACTATCACACGGGTGTGGATTTCTATGCGGGGACGGGTGTTTCGATCCTTGCGCCTGCGGCCGGTGTGGTGGCGCTGACTGGAGAACAGGTTGTTCGGGGGAACTTCACATACATCGACCATGGGTGGGGTGTGTACAGCGGGTACTTCCACCAGTCGGAGATCTTGGTTGAGGTGGGTGACGTTGTCGAGCCGGGGCAGGTAATTGGCCTGGTGGGCAATACAGGACGCTCAACGGGGGCGCATCTGCACTGGGAAATCTGGGTGGGTGGTGTGCCCATTGATCCACTCGATTGGGTAGATACTCCCTACCCCTAAGCGAATGACTGGTCGTTGATGGAAAGGCAAACCTCATATCGGGGGCGAAGTATGAGGCGGTGATGGTCTCGAAAAGCGGGCTTAAACGATCTATTTTGCATAAGGTTTTAATAGAATAGAGATTCGTCAGCTTTCATCTTCCAATGCGCCGCTGTGATATTGGGTCAGGATCTCACGAGCGAGATCTTCCTGGTCCTTAGGCACAAGGATGTCGACGTCGCCCAAGGGGCCGATGCTAATTCCGATGCTCTTTGCAGCAGCCTCTTGAGATAGCATCACACGCAAGCCTCTTGACTCGAGCAAGCCGCGCAGAATCTCCGCTTGCAAAGCGCCAGAGGTTGTCTCCACTATAATAAAATCCTCGTTCATCGTGCCTCCTTCGCATCGCTTGTAGTATAATGGCAAAGTGTTTCCCCATAAAATAGGCTGATTATTCGTTATGTTGTTTAGTTCAAGTCTCTCATATGAGTCATATTGGTCAGAATTTGAGATCACGGATGATGATCTAGATTTCATTTACAACCTTCTGCTCGAGCGCGAAATTCCATTGCAAACGAGGGAAATGAGCGCGGCGTTGGTGCAATACCGACTGGGGCGGCTGGAGGAGGAGGCGAAGCAGGCGAACGAATCCGAGCATAGCATCTATCTCCCAATAGACGAATACACCGTGGGTCAAGAGCTGGTATTTCCCGCAATTGGGAATCTGGTAGGCTCTGTTGTAAGCGTTCGGGCGGGCGAGAATCCGGATGTGGGTCCGTTCAAGGTAATCCAGGTATCATTTGGCGATGATAGCCAGGTACGTGAGTTCGCCTCGTGCCTGGAAGACCATATCCTCAACCAACCGCCCGAACCGGATGAGGAATTGGATGCCCTTAGGTCGGTTGAAGGGGTAATCGAGGCATACGGGACATCCATCTCCGAACGGATAGAAGTACGCCTATACAAGGCAGATGACATCAGCAATATTGCTGGAAAGTGGTTCCCAACTGCGCTGCTTGCGGAGATCCATGAAGGTCATTTGAATTTAGCCGAAGCTGTGCTTGACGTATCCGAGGGCGGACCGCTTGCTACCAAAGAGCTTCTGGACCACATGGAAATGCCTGCCAGCATCGATCCATTGCTCTGGGAATTCTCCCTCGATTATGCGCTTCAAGAGGATGACCGCTTCGATGAGGTTGGTCCGGCAGGGCAGACGATGTGGTTCTTGAAGCGGGTTGAACCGCCGGAGGTGCTGTATACACCACCGCGTCTCGAGTGTAATGCGCCTCCTGTCGATCGCAGGTCTCTCACAAATGATCTGCTTTCCCTCGAACAGAAATTAGACGACGAGCTTAGCAAATCCTCCCCGATCGAGGAGTATTTAGACGAAGTTGTCATATCCCTGCTTTTCCCGCACTGGCGAGTTGGGGCGCTTCCCTTATCGGCTCGCTTGCGTCCGTTTTTTCCGACGGCCTACGAAGCACCTCGTATTCGTTTCATTCTCCAGGATGGTCACAGCGGTGATGAATTCCCAGGGTGGGTTGTGCGTGAGAAGGGGTATGTTTTTGGGCTGGATCAATGGTATCAGCGCTATGATATTCCTACTGGGGGCCTGGTCAAAATCCGGCGAGGCGAGCAAGCCGGTAAGGTGATCATTGAAGCAGAGAATCGTCAGAACCGCAGTGATTGGATTCGCACGGTCACGATCGATGAAGATGGGAATATCGGTTTCACCATGCTCAAACAAACCATCGGATCCGCGTATGATGATTTAATGGTGGTAGGATTGATCGACCCTGTCGCGCTTGACGAAGCATGGTTACGAGGAAAGCAGCGTCATCTTTCTATCGACCGGCTAGTGGCGTATGTGTTTCGAGAATTGGCTCGACTAACACCGCAGAGCGCCGTGCATGCTCAATCACTCTATTCGGGCGTGAATGTCATCCAACGTTTGCCCCCGGAGACCGTTTTTGCAGAGCTAACCACACAGCACTATTATGAGCATGTGGGCGATCTGTACTGGCGTTTTGACCAAGGAGCATGGAGTCGAGAATGAGTTCTTCTCAGGCTTCTCTGGCTGGTTTGCTAACGCGGCCCACATTGAATACGAAATTCCACATCGATTACGAATGGTGGGATAGGGCTGACAGAGATCTCGAAGTCTACCTCCGCAGTCACCTATGCCCGAAGCATCAGGAAGCGTACTCAGAGATTGATGCTGACGCGGCGGTGGATTATGTGGACCCCAAAACCGCGGAGGTGACGAAGGTCATCGGCATCCGGCATACGCTCATCTCCCATTGTGCAAAACAACCTGACTATCTCACACCTCAGACGACCCTGGTGAACGCCGTTTTCCGGGTTTTTCTGGCGAACAACAACACCCCACTTTCGCCTTTGGAGTTGGCAGAGATCCTGGGTCGACCCGCTCGCACCATCCTGCGCACGTTATCCGGCAGCAGGGTGTATAAAGGCATCCGCCCGATCCTTTGGAAGTAGGGTGCAGCACAGTTGCCTCCCTCCCTAACTACTCGTTTCTTCTCCTAGTTCAGTATATAATTGGCGCGGCCGCGCGCTGGAAAGATGTGAGCGTCTTGCCCCTGTAGCTCAAGTGGACAGAGCACCGGACTTCTAATCCGACGGTTCCGCGTTCGAGTCGCGGCAGGGGCGCCTCCTTCCCTTTTCCCGGCGGGCTCGTCGCCCTCCCGAAAGGGATTTCCCACAGGCACGATGTTCGAATATTCCATTCAAGGCAAGTACGTTTGGACTGCTATTCTCGTGCGGAAGCCATAGGATCGCCGCTCAGACTTTGCGTGTATATACCCCATATGTCTATCCAAGGTGCATTCATGGGTAGAACGTGCCAATATGGTGTAGATCCACGCGTTTACATGCTGTGCGACCGATCGCGTCACGCCCGAAATGCACGGTGGGTGTTTCGGGTAACGCTCTTACAGGTGAAATTGCAGATGTGACTAACCTGTAGGTGTGATTCAGGATGCACTCAATCGACTTTCAGCTTTCCCCGGCGAGCGCGTGGGCGCGCTTCCAGGGCGGGAGATCTTCTTTGTCCGCCATGACGTGCCGCAACTCGTAAATCTGATCACGCAGGAGCGCTGCCTTCTCAAACTCGAGCGCTTCGGCGGCGGCCTTCATCTGCCTTTCCAGTTCCTTGATAAGGCGGGCAAGCTCATCCTTTGGCATTTGGGCCGGCATGTAGGCTTCATATTCGTGGCGCGGTTCCGCGATGGCTTGCGCGGCAACCTGGTCCGTCAGGTCACGCACTTCTTTGCTAATGCTCACAGGTTCAATGTCGTGTGCCTCATTGTAGGCGATCTGTTTAGCCCTTCGGCGCGTGGTCTCCTCGATGGCACGCTTCATCGAGTCGGTATGGCGGTCGGCATACATGATCACCTTACCGTTCACGTGGCGGGCGGCGCGGCCGATCGTCTGGATGAGTGCGGTGTCGGAACGCAGGAAGCCTTCTTTGTCGGCGTCCAAGATGGCGACCAGTGAGACTTCGGGCAGGTCCAGACCCTCCCGCAGGAGGTTGATGCCGACAACGACGTCGTAGACTCCCAGACGCAGGTCGCGTAGGATGCTGACGCGTTCGATGGTGTCGATCTCCGAGTGCAGATAGTGCACTTTCATAGCAAGCTCGAGAAGGTATTCCGAAAGATCCTCCGCCATGCGCTTGGTGAGCGTTGTAACCAGGACGCGCTCCCCGACCTTCACCCGCTCCCGGATCTCCCCGATCAAGTTGTCGATCTGGCCCTCGATCGGTCGAACCTCGACCTTAGGATCAACGAGACCGGTCGGACGGATGATCTGCTCGACGATCTGGGATGCCTTCGCCAGCTCGTAGGGCCCGGGCGTGGCGGAGGTGTAGATCACCTGGCCCGTGCGGCCTTCGAACTCGTCGAATGACAGCGGGCGGTTGTCGAGTGCGGAGGGCAGGCGGAAACCATAATCAACGAGGTTCTGCTTGCGAGAGAGATCGCCCGCATACATGCCGCGCACCTGAGGGATAGTCATGTGGCTCTCATCAATGATCAGTAAGTAATCTGGGGGAAAGTAGTCGATCAACGTCCAAGGTGGGGATCCGGCGGCTCGTTGATCAAGGTGTCGGGAGTAGTTCTCGATCCCGGAGCAGTAACCGACCTCGCGCAGCATTTCCAGGTCGTACTGCGTGCGTTGCTCGATGCGTTGGGCTTCGAGTAACTTCTCCTCTTGCTTGAATTGCTCGGTGCGCTCACCCAGTTCCTGTTCGATGCCCTGCAACGCGGCGCGCATCTTCTCCTCTTCGGTGATGAAATGCTTGGCGGGGAAAACGCTTACCTCACCTCGCTCTGCAAGCAGCTCGCCGGTGAGCGGGTCAAACTCAACGATGCGCTCGAGCTCATCACCAAAGAAGCTTATGCGCAAACCATGATTATCATAGGCGGGCAGGATCTCAAGCGTATCGCCGCGCACACGAAAAGCGCCTGGTTTCAACTCAAGATCGTTGCGAGCGTAATGACTCTCAACCAGCTGGCGGAGCAGCGTCTGGCGGCGATAGCGATCGTTCCGGACCAGATTGATGACCACTTTGCCATACGCCTCAGGGTTGCCGATGCCGTAGATGCAGGAGACCGAAGCGACAATGATCACGTCGCGCCTGGAGATCAGCGACGTTGTGGCGGAGAGACGTAGGCGGTCGATCTCCTCGTTAATGTCGGTCTCTTTCTCGATATAAAGGTCGTGCTTGGCGACGTAGGCTTCAGGTTGGTAGTAGTCGTAATAAGAGACAAAGTACTCCACCGCGTTATCGGGGAAAAAGGCTTTGAATTCAGCATAGAGCTGTGCGGCGAGGGTCTTGTTATGTGCGAGGACCAGGGTCGGGCGTTGGGTTAGCTCGATAATCGAAGCGATGGTGAAGGTCTTGCCAGTGCCGGTTGCGCCGAGCAGCACCTGGTGTTTGTCGCCTCGTTCTAGACCAACGATCAGTTGATCGATGGCTTCAGGCTGATCGCCCATCGCTTGGAACGGGGCGTGCAAACGAAAGGATGCCATACCGTCTCCGCAAGGTTTCGAACAAATGGGCTAAGATTATACCACGGCTGCTTGGCGCCCTGCCATGCGACCTGATTAAGCTGTGACAAAGATGGGATTGCTGAAGATCCAACCGCGGATCTTCCCTCGAAAGGGGATATGGGCTTCAACGCGATACGCGCCAGGTGCGCTTACCGTATAGACTGCATTGCTGCTTGCCGGCCATGTTTTCAGCTCTTCCCCGTTCATGATCAAATGAATATGAGCTGGCTGTGGAAGCTTAATTTGAAGGGTGACACCATAGCGGGCACGAACGCTATCTCCCATCATCACGCGATCACCATCCCCCTGCGCGGTAAAGCGGAAGCCACGAGTTGGGGCAGGGAGATCGTAGCCCACAAAGCAACGACCATGCGATAGGTTGTGGAAAATACGCCTGCGGTCGGCCTCGACATCTCCGCTGAGTGGTTCCTCGCTGAGAACATGTGTATTCACGGCGCGGAAGAGGTATTCATAAGGAAAGATCACACGCTTTAATGGTCCTTTCTGAATGCGAAAGGCATGTGCGTCGGAGTTGCCAATGGCGACGACTCGCTTGCCAGCGCTCAACAGTTTGTCCCACCGGGACAGGACTTCAGGGTACGGACCGCTGGCGATCATCGCCGGCATATAGGCGAGCAAGATAGCCCGGGGCATGGAACTCAGGAGACCTTTGTATTCTGTCATGAAGTTCCAAATCTCGACCCCTGTGTATCCTTCCACTTCCCAATTTACCCAGGAAAGATCTGGTTCGTCGATAAGGGGTGCGGCGGGGTCGCGGGGATGGGCTAGGAAGGAGAAGCCTCCCGAATCTGATACAGCGTTGATAAGCCGCTGTGGTTCGGGTGCAAGTGCAGCGAGCTCTCGGCGGGCTTCATAGATCAGCAGATGGTTCTTTTGGGGTTCGCGCGCCTGATCGTGCACCTCCTCCCCCGTGAGGAGCAGCACGCGCTTGTCTCCAAGGAATCGGTAGCCGTCCACACCATCCACCCAAACGTTGTGGTCCGTGATGACGACGAAGTCCAGGCCAGCGCGCAATGCGCCATGTGCAATATCTTCGAACGATCCCGAGCCGTCCGAATAGTGGGAGTGAGTGTGTAGGTTGCCGATGTATTCGTATGTCAAGACTCTACTCCAATGGAATTACCATCGCAAAGAGGGCATGGATGAGCGGTTTGATGCTCAACCTACCGATTACGACCGGCATCCCCCGGGGTGATGAGTTGTGCGCCGCTCTGAGCGCACATTCCGATCAATTGTTGGCGCTGCGCTGACGACAAGGGGGCGAGATGGGTGATGACCATCAGGATTTTTTCGGAGTGCAGCCCTTCCAGGAGACGATCCCAAGCATTGCCAGCCGGCTCCTTATCAACCAGCAAGGTGACGTGATGTTCATCGAATGGACCAATCAGCCCCTCGAGGTCACGCTTGAAATCATTGTCGAATTGAAGCCAGCGAAAGACCGGTCCGATTTCGGGCAAATCGAGTGGATGGCGTTCGATGAGGTATACGACAATCGGTTTTATCGGTGGTGTGGTGGTCAAGCGAGTGCTCTCTCGTCCGGCGGTTTGATAATACCAAGCATAGCATAAGGCAAGGAGGAGGGCAAACAGATGCCATTGCGACCGTGTGTGTAAATGCGCCATGCCTGTAATCGTGTATTTG
>CAYLOP010000112.1:0-10039 GCA_964385305.1 uncultured Anaerolineaceae bacterium
TCCCACGAAAGAGAGAAAACCACATCCTATCCTACTCTTTAGGCTACCTGTCATCCTCTTCCCTGATCACAACCAAACAACATTCTACCCGATTGGAACAGTCCTCACGCTCCGTGAACTTCAAAATCCATCCAAACCGCTTACTCCCTCAACGCCATCAACGCTCCAAACCGCCCTGTTTTACCATGTTCACGGCGATGTGAAAACCAATCCTCCACATGACAGGCGGTGCAAATTCCAGCTACTTCAATGGAACGCACCCCACAACTCTCCAGAATTTCTTCATTGGCAGACCATAGGTTGAAATGCGTCCGTCCATCCCTTACTTGGATGTGACGGCCAGCCTGTCTCCCAAATGCCTTCTCTACCAAAGCTACAACATCCGATCCCACTACGTAGTGGTCGGGTCCGATGGAAGGACCAATCCCTGCTTGCAGGTCATGTGGGTCGGTATGGTAGGCTTCGATCATCGCCTCGACAGCCGCCCGCACAGTTCCTCGCACGGTGCCCATCCACCCTGCGTGCACCAACCCAATTGCTTGCCGGGCAGGATCGTATAGCATGATCGGCACGCAATCCGCGAAACGCATGAACAAGGTCACCTTTGAATTATCGGTGATGATCGCATCCGCTTGGGGGGGACTTCGGTTTGCGCGCGGGGCTCTCGCTTGAACCACCGCCGCAGAATGGACCTGCCATACATCATAGATGGAGTCCAAATCTCGGTCAGAAGCACGAAAGGAGCGTTGGCGATTCTCCACCACGCGCCCAGCGTCGTCGCCGACGGTGCCGCCAACATTTAGCGAACGCCAAGGATCCGGGCTCACACCCCCATGACGGGTATAGATCGCTTGGATAACGCGGGGGAAAGTCAAGGATTCAAATTGATAAAAACGGAGGGATTCATGCTGCCGGAAGGGCATGCACCGAGTTTACCATGGAGCATTCACACCGGCCAGGGGAGAAGTGTCGAGAGAGATGATTGGCCTGTCAACCTTGCGAAGTGGTGCCGAGCGGGAAGCGTGCGCTTGATAATTTTGTGGTGATGAGAATGCAAATCTCATCCATGCTCTCTTCAACATAGGGGTACGCCATCCAAACATTCGTCACACCAAACAGCGCGCCTGTAATGGTTCTTAGAAGAGGAGTGCTCTCCCGAATGAACGTTGATAAAAATGGCAGCGCAGAGAGAAATTGCGAGCCTCCATCGATTGCAATAGGAAGAATTCCCAATAATAACCACAGTGGAATCGGAAGCGGTTTTAGGTGACCTCTCAATAGACCGAAAAGCAAACCACCGAGTAAAAGACCACCATAGATGCCAACATCCCTCTGACAAAGACCGACCTTGTAGCCAACTTGCTCGTTGCCAATGAAAGCACGCGATCCCCAGTAGTCATCAGGATGGATACCTGTCGATTCGCGGTAGGAATTCAAGGAAGTGTTCGCAATTTCCAGCGGATATGCAGGCTGTTCTCCATAGAGAAACCAAGAGCGGTATGCCAACTGGTGGCATAGGGGGGAATAGATCCGATAGATCAAGCTCGCTGGCCGAGTGGCGCCATTTTTCATTAACACCGGCGCTGCGAAAGGAATGCTAACATAGAGGAACACGAAGAGGTTAAAAACCGCCAACCAATGACGTGCGAAAAACAAAGCAAGTCGATGCAGCTTGATAGCTTTATCTCGATCCTGGACCGATGTGCTTTCCGCAGCGACGCTGCTATCTCGCGCTGCGCCTAGCGCAATTCTGAGATCGGTAGAACTGATGGGCGCGTATAGGGTATAAGGACCGATCTTGACGACGGGGATCTTCTCACCATAGTGCTTCAGGAGCGATGCATCGGATTGGACGTCAACCTCAACCAGTTGATGGGGGATCTCCGATTGAATCGCCGCAAGGGCGGCTTTGACCTCGTCGCATGGTGAGCATTCTGGTTTCGCGAATAAGGTTACTCGAATCATACGTCGATGCCTAATTCCATGAGATAGTGTCCAAGCTGGTCCTCATTGAGCAACCCAATATGGTAGATCTGAATGATACCATCCACATCGAGAAAGATACTGGTAGGGTAGCCGCGGATGCGATAGAGCTGCTGGACTTTCGCGCCAGGGTCGAGCAGCAGTGGGAAGGTTAGTTCTAGGGCTTCGCTATAAGCTCGTACGCTCGAAACCGGTTCATCAAAATTAATGCCCAGCACCACAAATTGATCTCGATTGACCCTATTATAGTATCGCTCAAGAATGGGCATTTCCGACTTGCAAGGTCCGCACCATGTCGCCCAGAAGTTGAGCAGTACCACCCTTCCACGCAAATCGCTCAATGTAACCTTCTCACCGTTTATGCCGATCAAGGAAAAATCGGGCGTTGGCATTCCAACCACAGGCAGAAAGTTGGTCTCAGCATCAAGGGATGTCGTGACTGTAGGTGTTATTTCAGCGGGAAGGATGTCAGATGAATGGCTCGGTGGCGATGGAAGGGTCGAAGCTGGTGTGGTTTCGGACAAGCCAGCCAATAACACATATCCCACACCAAAACCGAAGATCAAGCACGCGATCAAAAGGATCCAGGACCGTCTCAACCGATTCTCCCAATCAACAGAAAGATCTTATAGTCCAAGGGAGGGGATAATCGGAGCGAACTGTGCGAGACGTTCCAACGTCCCGGTGAGTAGCAGGATGCCAATGATCACAAGTAGCCCGCCCGTTATCAAGGATACGTAGCGAATAAGATTGCTCCTCCGCCGAAGGAGCTCGGTGATTCGCCCAATGCCCAGCGCTGCGAGCAAGAAGGGGATGGCCATGCCGATCGAATAGGCGATGAGCAGCAGAGCGCCCTCCATCACTTGCCCACCCGCCAGAACGAGTGTATACACTGCACCCAATACCGGTCCTACACACGGCGCCCAACCAGCGGAGAAGAAGACACCCATGAGCGCAGAGGAGAAATATCCGAACCTTGGATCAGGCTGAACGTGTCGACGCGTATCATAATCCAGGAAGGGGATATGGATCACACCCATCGTATGCAAACCGAAAAAGATCACAACCACACCGCCTACGCGTGCAATCCACTGTCGTACGAGGAAATCCCCCAGTAAGGAGCCGACGGCCCCGATAGCTGCCCCACCTGCGACGAAAACCAGGCTAAAACCTCCAACGAAAGCCAAGCCATGTGAGAATGTAATCCAACGGTTCTTTACAACGGATCCGCTCGTTGTGACAGATCGACCACTCAAATAACCGACATATGCCGGCACCAAAACCAATACACACGGCGAGAGGAAAGATAGCAGCCCGGCAAGAGCTGCAATTCCCATTCCATAGGGGCTGAGTGTTACGGGACCAAGATTCATTACGCGAGAGCCTCGTGTTGAGAAGAAAATACCGTTCAGCGAGAACGACGACGCCCCTCAGTCAGCGCCAAGTAGCATAACGGATTGGCGATGGTGTGACAAGTGCCATGCCTTATGCTTTGCAGGTGGCAATGATCTTAGGCACGCACCTGATAACCTCGTAAGCGTAAGCTGTTCGTCACCACAAAAATCGAACTGAATGCCATCGCACCGGCTGCAAGCATTGGGTTCAAGTAACCCAAGGCAGCACTCGGAATAAGCAGGACATTATAGATGAATGCCCAAAAGAGATTCTGCCTGATCGTCCGCAACGTCCCGCGCGAGAGCTCAATCGCACGAGAAACACCGCGCAGATCACCGCTTATGAGCAGAACGGGAGCTGCCGCGATGGCGACATCCGTCCCAGTGCCGATTGCCATGCCAACATCCGCCTGGGCGAGCGCCGGAGCATCATTGATTCCGTCACCAACCATAGCAACGACTTTGCCGGAATCTTGAAGTCTCCTGATCTCGTCCACTTTGCCACCCGGAAGGACTTCTGCACGGACCGTGCTTCGCCCCTCCTTATCTTTCAATTTCATTCCGACACCATTCGCAATCGCTTCCGCTGTTTGGCGATTGTCCCCGGTGATCATGACCACTTCGAGACCCATTTTCTGTAACGATGCTATTGCTTCTTGGGAACCGTCCTTAAGGGTATCCGCGATCCCTAACAAGCCAATCACTTTCCCCCCTGCAGCGACCCAAACCGCGGTTTTCGCTCCACGCTGAAGCGCTTCGAAACGGGGCTGAAAACCATCAATAGCAATCCCCTTTTCTTGCAGGAGAGCTTGTGTGCCGACGAGGACTTCCTGCTCACCAAACTGTGCGATAACCCCGCGTCCCGATACCGACACGAAACGATCTGGATCGTTCAACGGAAGATCGCGTTCTCCAGCGGCAGCCACAATCGCCTCCCCAAGCGGGTGCTCAGAACCTCTTTCAGCGGAAGCCGCCAGCTGGATGAGTTCATCTTCGCTGCTGCTCTCCTCGCCCAAGAGAATATCCGTGACAACCGGTTGGCCTTTGGTCAGCGTCCCGGTTTTATCCAACACCACCGTCGTTATCTGGCCTGCCCGCTCCAGTGCCTCGCTAGACTTATAGAGAATTCCATAGCGAGTCGCCCGCCCCGTGCCAACCATCACAGCAGTAGGCGTCGCCAAACCCATGGCGCACGGACATGCAATCACCAAGACAGCAACCATGTTGATCAGCGCGCGTGTGAAGACCGATAATTCTCCCTGCGGTGGTGCAAAGAAGAACCAACCCATAAACGTGAGAAAAGCGATTGCGATCACCGCTGGCACAAAGACGGACGAAACACGATCAGCGAGACGTTGAATCGGCGCCTTGCTCCCTTGCGCCTCCTCCACCAGCCGCACAATTTGTGCAAGCGCGGTCTCTCTCCCCACCTTTGTGGCCTCAAACTTGATCATCCCCGCTTTGTTCAAGGTCGCGCCGACCACCTCATCGCCCGGACCTTTCTCAACCGGCAACGATTCTCCCGTAAGCATCGATTCATCAATCGCCGTCCGCCCTGATATGACAACGCCGTCCACGGGGATTTTCTCTCCCGGGCGTACCATGACCAGATCGCCAACGGCGACTTCATCCACAGGGATATTATTCTCCTGCCCGTCGCGAATGACGCGCGCTGTTTTCGGGCGTAAGGCGATCAGTTTCTTGATCGCCTCACTCGTACGACCTTTCGCGCGCGCTTCGAGATATTTCCCAAGCACAATGAGCGTGATGATGACAGCCGCCGTTTCGAAAAATAAGTGCCCATCCATTACTCCGAACAAGACAGGTAGCGAATAGAAATACGCTGCAGATGACCCCATCGCGATGAGGACATCCATGTTGGCCGAACCGTTACGAAGCGATTTGTATGCCCCAACGTAGTATTGCCAACCCACATAGAACTGTACGGGGGTTGCCAGGGCAAACATCAGCCAATCCACAAAAGGAGATGCAATGGAGACTGGTAATAGCCCGAGATCCCTCGACATCGAGAGGAGAAAAAGCGGCAGTGTGAGCGATATTCCCAGAATGAGCAGACGCCGTTGGCGTTGGATCTCCGCCTCTCGCGCCTGTCGCTCCACATCCTCCATTTCGCCATCGCCTTCAAGCACACCGAATCCGGCATCTCGAATGGCTTGGCGGATCTCAGCCTGGCTGATCACCGTAGGGATGTATTGCACACGGACCTCTTCCGAGGCGACATTGACCGAGATTGTGTGAATCCCGTTCCGTTCACGCAGCGCATTTTCCAACCGTGTTGCATCACTCGCGTCGCTTAGCCGCTGGAGAGCAATCCTTGCCTCCCCCAGCGCCACGCCATAACCCGCACGTTGAATGCGATCGAAAATGGCTCCCTGGCTGAGCACACTTGGATCGTATTCCAGGGTGGCTCGCTCCGAGGCGAGGTTGACATTGACAACATATACACCATCGAGTTTCTTCAAATTGCGCTCCACCGTTGCCACACAGTTAGCGCAAGTCATGCCCGTGATGGGCAAGGTGAGATGTTGACGAGGTTCCGACATGTTTCAAACCCTTCTCCGCTTTGTGCGTCTTGGATCACTGCACAGGTGGATAATTGAGCTCTGTCAGCAGTTCAACGATATCTTGCTCCGCAGCAGGAGGCCCATATTCCACAAGCACCGTCTTGTCCATAGCGGAAGCTTGAACCTTGGTTACGCCCTCCAGCTCACCAAGCTCAGTCTCGATGGTTCGAACGCAATGACCACATGAGATATTCGGTACAGAATAGGTTACAGACGACATTGATCCATCCTCCATTTTAACGTTATTGGATATCAAACCTTAGATGCCATTTCGTAGACTTCCGCGATTTCTTTGAGCACACGCTCGCGCTGCGCCGCATCTTCCCCTCGCACAGCGGTAATGAGACAGGAGTTGAGGTGGTCGCTGAGTATCTTCGCACTCACCTTTCCCAACGCAGCCTGAACGGCTTGTATCTGTCGGATGACGTCAATGCAATACGCGTCGTTCCCTACCATCCTCTCGACGCCACGAACGTGACCCGCAATATTTTTTAGCCTGCGCAGGATATCTTCATTCTCCATCGCCAAGCCTTTCTGCCCCCCTCCCAGGGGGGCTGGGTATATTATACTATATTTCTCATAATTATCTAATTAAAGAGTCGACCACATAACGTCGAGCCGTACTGGAGAAACCAACTTTGAATGTGAATTGGCTATTAAACAAAAAGGCAGAAGCGTGGTTCACACGTGCGCTTCTGCCTTCACAGATATAACGCAGTCATGCGGCGTACAAGTTGCCTCATATCACCTGTTGCTCCAGATTAGGTTGTCCCATCTGGCTAAACGCGGAATCTAACCACACCTCTCGCAACTACATCCCGCGTCGATCTACTTCTCGACAAGCAGGGGGTTGGATTCCGCATCCCCACCCGGCTCCCAATGAGCGGGATTTGTGTCCACGATCTGATAAACGCTCAGTTGGCTGACATCTCCGCAATCCCCGTACTCGTTGCAATTCAGGCTGCCCGTCAGACCTCTGAAATACCTCATCGAGAACAGGGCATCAAGCAACGCTTTGCGAGGGATATGCAGTGTGCCATCCGCATCACGCTTCGCCACCGTCTCGATCGCCTTGGCAAGCAGTTTAACAGCATCGTATGCATGTGCATGATATTTGTCTAGCGGTTCGCCATACAGTTCACGATACTGCTCCAAGAAAGCTTTGTAGGTCGAAGTAAAAGCATCTTCTCCGAGCCTCACGCTAACAAGATAAACCCCTTCCGCAGCGCTGCGTGTCGATATGAGAAGGTCAGGATACATGAGATAACCGGTTCCGATCAGAGCCACTTCATCGAGGCTAGCTATCTCTCTTGCCTGCGTGATGAGGTTACTCCCTTCAGGCATGTTCATGGGGAAGAAGATGGCTTCCGGCGAATCGCCAGCGACTGCGTTCAACGCGGCGCGCATATCGGTATCTCCCACCTGGATCGTCGCTTGCGCCGTACATTTTCCTCCCAGCCTCTCGAACTCCGCACAGGCTTGCTCCGCCATAAATTTTCCCCACTCATCGGCGCTGCTGATCGTCGCAATAGAGCGCAGCTTGAGCTTTCGAAAGATAAAATCAGCCGCGCGTGTAGCCTGCTCGAGATCATTCACGCTTATCCTGAGATACGTCGGCTCATGGTATTCAGGATCGGTCACCCAAGGGCCCGTATTCGACGGCGAAATGATGGGTATGTGAGCATTGTCTAGTAATGGTGCGATCTCGTAGGTTGACGCATCACAGCTTGCGCCAATCACACCAGCCAGCCAAGGATTGCGTGCAAGGGTGGCGCCAGCCATTGCACCACCCGCTACAGTACAAGCCGAATCGACCGTTGCGAGTCGCAAGGGGTGATCATAGATATCACCAACCTCCGCGATGGCTATCTCGACCCCACGCAAGCTGTCCGTGCCCAGGTTTGGATAATCGCCGCCTAGCGCGAGTGCAGCGCTAATTTCAATCGGCTCCCCGGGAGCCAGATCGATGCAACCGAACTCGTCCTTGCATTCATACTGACTTGTAAGGATGTAGTTGTCGATCCAATTCTCGATCGGCTCAAAGGTGACTTTCGAGCCGGTAAGCCCGCTCGTCACTGTCGACGATGACTCCTGGAATTTCGCCGCACGTGGGGCGTCACCATAAAAGGTCTTACGTGTGACCACACCACCATCCTGTGCGCGTCGAATGACAACATCCACCTGATAACGATACCTTTTCAGGTATTTAGGATTCGAGCAAAAACTCGTCCCCACACAATATCCGATACTCTGGATGACCTGCTTCTCCTGACTTCCCACACAAACCACAAGTTGTGCAAAGCGAGTCCCCGTAGGCTCCCAGGCTGTTGGGATATCATCTGACCATTCATTTGTTCCGCCGCTCTCGCTTAAAAGAACGGCAGGTTGCAGCCCTCTCCCGCCGCGATACGCAGCCGCGCTCTCCACGCCATTCCCCCGACAGACTCCGGATAGCGAATCGAGCACATCAGAGCGAGTCTGCATTGGCGTGCCGTTTTGTAGGCTACCCACACTATCGAGCATCTCATCCGTCAGTCCACTTGCGTCCAGGAGCATTGCGCCGTTCAACAGCGCGCCCTCCAGGAATGCACCAGTAAATTGCACACCGCCTAAATCCGTGTTACGGAGATCCACATTCTCTAGATGGCTATGCGCAAAATCCGCGCCATGGAGGTTCGAGAAACGGAAGTCGGCATTCGCCAAGGTCGCATTCCGCAGATTGGCCTCACGCATGTCTATTTCCCACAACCAGGTGCCGGATAAATCAGCCGATGACAGATCCGCTCCACGAAGACTGGCATCCTTGATCTTGAGATTCATAAGGTTCTGCCCGGAGAGATCCGCCTGATCCAAGACAGCCTCCGTAAAATCCGCATCTGTAAGGCGTGCTTCGCTCAAATCCGCACCTGTTAGATCCGATCCCTGCAGTATCGCACCGCTAAGATTTGCCTGGCCAAAATCAATGCCAAGTAGATACTGATGGCTCAGATCGACCCGCATGAGGCGTGCCTCGTTAAGGCGCGCATCAGAGAAATCAACCATTCGTAAATCCAGATCGCTCAGATTTGCACCCTCTAAATCCGCGCCAGCCAGGGAGGTGTTCGAAAACGTGGCAAGGCAGAGATCAACTTCACTCAGGTCGGCGCCACCGAGATCAGCGCCCGATAGATCCGAGCCACATAGATCTGCACCCTTGAAAGTTGCGTCTTTGAATGACGCATCGACCAGTTGTGCAGAAGCCATATTCGCAGAAGATAGATTTAGCCCCCGATAGGATCCACCAGAGAATATGCACTCAGTAAGATTCGCCTGATCCAGGTTTGCCCCGGTTAGATCGACGTCTCGAAGATCCATTTCGTGCAAATCTACTGCCGTGAGATCGGCATGCGCCAGGCTCGCACCCCCGATCTTTACCCTTGTGAGATCGAGCCCCGTTAAAATCGCCATGCTCAAATCCGCGCCCTTAAAAAGAGCGCCTTCCAAATCAGCCTCACGGAGATCCGCAGCGATCAAGCGCGCGTCGTTGAGTTCGGCATCCGTGAGATTGGCGCCTTTGAGATCGCAATCTCGAAAACCAGCTCCTGCTAAATCCGCGTTTGAAAAATCCATTCCCGGGAGGTCGAGGGAGCTGAAGTTCGCGCCTTCAAGGTTTGCGCCTGCAAGTTGCGCTCCACGCAGGTTTGACCCGCTAAAATCCAACTTGGCGAGAAATGCGTGGGAGAGATCGCAGCCGGAGAAATCAACTCCCGAGATCTCTGCATTCTTCAACACTGCTTTCCTCAAAGAGCAATCCCGGAGGGAAACATCCTGTAAATTAGCGCCCGTGAAATCTGCGCCAGCTGCCTTCACATTCTTGAGATCGGAGCCTTCAAAATTGACACCTTTAAGATTCGCCTCGGTCAGCACCGCACCTATGAAGGAAGCACCGCTTAGGTCTTGTTCCTCTAAATCGGCGCCTTCTAAATTCGCGCCGTCGAACTGCGCACCTTCAAGTACGGCGTGACGCAAATCGACTCCATGCAAGTCCAAATCGCTGAGATCAACGCCCGTGAGATTGCAATGAAAATAATCCCGCTC
>CAYLOP010000113.1:0-9938 GCA_964385305.1 uncultured Anaerolineaceae bacterium
GGGTGTGCCTTAATCTCATTCAACAGCAAGGAGGGTCGGTGTAAAGGCCTTAGACGTAGAAGGTCAATTTCATTCAAGGAAGTTAAGACCATAGGATCGGATCAGTGGGCGCATCATGAGAGTCTGACGCGGTACACATTAACAAATAGCGCTCACGCATCCCTTGAAGTCCCGGCGAGCGTTCTGCCTACAAAGGCGAGCCCCAAGCGTTGATGCCTGCTAGAACGCAAAAGTGTGACCCTCTTGTGTGGGTAAGGCCCTTTGTGTAGGTCCAAGGGTTCTGAAAGTTGAACGTGCGAGAGGGTATCCTTCATCGGAAAATTAGTGATTATCCGGGCTTATTTCAAGTCTCTTGCGTCTTCTCGGTTTTTCCCTCCTTCAAAGCCTGCCGAGCACCGTGCGCATAGATCGAAGTCGGCAGCGTATCAATCGCTTCGTTAAATCGACGGATAGCGCTGGCCTCGCGACCGGTTCGTCGGCAGGCGAGGCCTAGGTTGTAATATCCGGCGGATTGATACTTCGCGGCAGGTCGGATCTGCTCATCGGCCATGGCTTCTTCAAGCGTGACGTATGCCGCCTCTGGCTCACCCATGCGCAATTGTGTCACTCCCTTATTGATGAGTACGATTTGCCGGGAGATATCGTCCGCCCCTAGGCGAAGCGCTAAGTGATAGACGTTGAGCGCTTGATCGAAGCGTTTCCTGGAGGTGAGCCAACTACCTAAATCCACGAGTATCCGCACCCTCATCGTGATCAGGTAGAGAGCGATGAGGAAGATGACCAAAGGGATGGGTGCAAAAAGCGACAGGACGACAAAAACAGCGGTTACGCCCAAGCTTTCTAAGGCGAAGCGAGTTGAAACACCTTGTCTTCGGAGGATAGAAAGCGCATCAAAGCCAAGGATATAGACTAGGCCGACCAGAAATATGAGCAGATAGGGTTGCATACAGATTTTGCCTTGAGGAAGATTAGATCAAGCGAAAAGGTAGCTGGCCGTGCGCTCCAACATCGGCACGCCACGCACTTCTTGATCAAACAATGGAACAATAGCTCGCACATCCGGGAAGCTGCGCTCGATCTCCTCCATATAGGAATCCTGCATCGCGATCCGATTTAAGACAAAATCAGGCGAGTTTTCATCTACGCTCTCTTTATCGATTACAAGATTTACGATGACTCCGCCGACAGGGATGCCGAATTCTTCAAACCAGTTGATGAAGCGTTTGATGACGGCGATGGGCAATGCTTCGGGAAGGGTGATGAAGAAGAAGGATGTTCTTTCCTCATCGGTCAGCAATTCCTTGGCCTTTTCCATCCGTTCGCGTAGATTTAGAAGGTACTCCATCAACGGATCCTTTTCCTTCTTCTTGGTATAGGAAAGGAGGTCTTTAAGGGATTTAGCTTCCTCGCGGCTTTGCATCATCTTGTTGACCCACATGCCGTAGACGCTTGACATACCAAGTAACCGGCGAGCGTTTGCGGTCGGCGCGGTGTCAAACACATAAGCATCATAGTTGTCATCAAACATGAGATCGATCATGTTCTCGAACATGGCCGATTCTTCAAAAGCCGGATTCATTGTAGCGGATTCGACAAACTCATCGGCCTTGGTTTTGATATCCGCGTATCTCAAGAACCATTGGATCTTGGCCGTAAGCTCAACTTTAGATTTCTCGATGGTTTCCTTGGTGTCGATCTCATAGGCTTCCAGGTTTGGGGCTCCGTGAACGGGTGTTGGAGCGCCGTAGACATCCTGGTCGAGCAAACTGCTGAGGGAGTGCACCGGGTTGGTCGAGGCCAACAGCGTCCGTTTACCCTGGCTGGCAATCCACAATGCTGCTGCGCCGGCCATGACGGTTTTCCCAACCCCACCTTTGCCGCCGAAGAAGAGGTACTTCATCTGGTCATGCTCGAGCAAGAATTGACGGGTCGATATTTCGGGGATCATGCCTCACCTCCGAAAAGTGCGTCGGCGACTTTCGAGATCATATCGAGGCCTGTAATGTCGCGTTCAAACTCTGGCACACTGGCTAGCACCTCTTCGCTGAACGTCTCGTCGATCTTCCTGATGTACTCTTTTTGCATCGTGATCCGATTTCTTAAATATTCTGGAATTTCCTGTTCTGCCAGCTCGGGCGGGATGACGCGATTCACGATGTACCCGGAGATGGGTACCTGATACTTGGCAAACAGTTTCGCCGCTTTCAGGGTGTCGAGGATGATCATCTCTTCGGGTGTGACAACGAAGAAGAAGGCCGTCTTCTCTCGATCGGTAAGGATCCCCGATGATGTATTGATCCGTTGCTTGATGTCGAGCAATTCGGTGAGGATTTGATCTTCCTCCGTTTCCTTATCCCGTTCCAAAATTGCTGCAACTTGTGCGTATTCCTGCATTTCCTCGCGAAGGTTGGTGATCTTGTCGATCCACTCATCATAGATGCTAGCCATGCTCAGATAATAGAGTGCGTGGCCGAGTGGAACTAAGTCATAGATATAGTAGTCGTATTGCTCGCCTACGACGATATCGACCACCGCGTCGAAGATGGCGCTCTCCTCCATGGCAGGTTCTGCTGCGGCAGCTTGGATATAATTTTCGATCTCTTCTGGGATCTCATCTAAGCCATACATATCGAGGATCTTCTTGCGAATTTCATCCTGGTACTGCTTAATGTGTTGATCAGCATCAATTTCCTGGGCGAAGAGATTGGGCATAATTTCTACGGCGCCCTTACCGAAGATATCCTGTTCGAAGATATCGGATAAAGAGGCTTGAGGATCTACAGAGAAAACAAGGACCTTATAGCCCCGCTTTGCCAGCCAATATGCCGTAGCTGCGGAAAATGTCGTCTTGCCCAATCCGCCCTTTCCGCCAAACTCGATATAACGACGGTTTGGATATTCTTTGAAGACATGTGCGAGTGACAAGGTTTTCTCCTTTGTTTGGATAATAGCGTGCTTGATCGAGGGTGCAAGAACGCGCCGGAGCTATGCTAGCGCATCCGTCAAGTCGCGCTCTCTGAGCATGCGACGTTTCCATGTGCTGATCTGCGGCACTACATAAGGGAGAAGTCGCAGAGAGTAGTAGGGTGGCAGAATGGGAATTCCAAGCAGGTCTCCCATGGTGATCAAGATGAATAGATGTTCCATGCTGCCACGGGTTTTTAGGGCAAACCGGGTCATGTCGTGCCCGGCCATACCGTAAAGGAATTCCTTCGCCGAGCGTCCGACTTGTCGCAACCAACTTTCCTGCTTTTCCTCTTCGCTCATTGTGCCTCCGATGTCCGTGGGATGTTCTTCAGCCTATGCCTTCGATAAGTCCTGTCAGGTCGGTCCAGTCGCGTTCACGTAAAAGACTTCGCTTCCATCGGTTCATCATGGGAATTATATATGGGAGTAAGCGAAGTGTATAGTAGGGGGGTAGGATCGGGAGACCAATGATATCACCAAACGTTATCAAAACGAATAAGCGCTCCACAGAACCGCGTTCTCGTCGTAGATCACGTACCCAATCAAAGGTCGTCATTCCGTAGAAGAATTCTGCGGATGCCTTGAGTATGCTGTGCGCAATATTACGGAGTTGCTGTCGCCTGTGCATGCACTTACTCCTTTGGTGGCGACAATCTATCCGCCAGCCATTGTTCCCATTCGCCAGTATCCCAACCGCTAAAGGATGTTTGCCTATTGATGATAAAGCCTGGATAGTTTCGTATTCCAAAACGCAGCGATTTAAAAAAACCCTCTAGGGATTGCAGGTCGATGACCCGGATGTGCAATCGCTCTCTGTAATGTAAGGATAATCGTTGGAGCAAGTTGGTGATTGGTGAGATGAGCGGCATCTCTAAGCATTCTTGGTGGATATGCTTCCTGTATTTCTTGGCGTACGGTTCTACCGATGCCGCTCGCGGTGAATATCTGTTCACAATCTGAGCATTGAAAGAAGGATGTGGGGATGGGAGCAATGACTTCTAAAGATACCGGCGGCATGCGGATTGTTGCTGTCCTTCAGTAATGGGAGGGTGTATCCACCCTCCCATCCTTCATTTGCAACCGTGCGGTCAGACGACCCTGGGGGCTTCTTCTTTGCTAGGCTTCTGAAGTGCCTTCATGCCATCTACGATGAGGATCAACGCAGCTAGAACGAGCACAACCGCGATAATCCCCACGAGAACCGAGGCGAGGGAGGCTTGCGCTGATGCAGCCACTGCCAGCTTTTTGAAGTTCGTGTATGCCAGGAAAATCAGCGCGGCGATTGTGGTGACGATCATAAAGATCGAGGGGTATAGCGCCCAGGTATTCTTTCTGCCTTCTGACCTCAGCCATAATGAGATCAGCAGAAGGGCTAGACCCGCCATCAACTGGTTCGATGCACCGAAGGCTGCCCAGATCGTGAGCCAGGGGATGACCCAGACGAAGATCAGTGTTAGGATCAATGCTACGATGGTCCCTACGTGTACGTTCTTCATGACTGGGATCGCATCGCCGACCAGTTCCGCGCTAGCGACACGCATGAAGCGTACGACCAACTGCATGATCGTGATCGCCATGATCGTAAGGAAGACGGAACCGAAGGCGAATCCGAAGCTTTCCGGTATGCCAATTACACCGAGGAACTTGGCCAGACCGCCTGAGAAGACGGCAAGTGCTGCGCCTGCGCCGCCAGCGTCCAGGTAGCCTTGAAGGCCACCGAAGGCAACTGTGGCGGTCAGGAACGCGATCACGGCAAAGGCCATCTCCAAGAACATCGCACCACCACCCACGGGCAACGCGTCCGTTTCCTTCTCCAACTGGCGGGCGGTGCCGGAAGTGGAGACCAGGCTATGCCATCCGGAGATCGCACCGCAAGCAATCGTCACGAAGAGCATCGGCCACAAGGGCCCACTCGCAGTGGTGAATGTCGTGAAGGCGGGGAAGTCTCCCATTCCAGGGTGCCAAATCAACAGGCCGAGTGTTCCGCCAACCATCCCTAGTAAAACGATCCAGAAGGAGACGTAGTTCACGGGCTGGGCGAAGGACCAGATGGGAAGCACTGCGCCAAGATAGCAGAAGGCTATCATGAGCAGTGTGCCGAGGACCTGAGCCTGTGTGTTCCCCCAGAGGATGACTGGTGACTCGGGAAGACCGTAGATGGCCCCAAAGATATTGGAGATTGCAGGAAGGGTTCCGAGCCAGATGCCTATGAAGGTGACGACGACTGTGACGACAGTCGTGACGATGATGTCTTGCTTCCATTTGTAGGTCATTTGGCCAGCAAGAACGCCCATTAAGACCACGGCGATAATCCCAAACGGAACCGTGGGCTTCGTCATGAGAGTCTTTCCTACTGCGTTGCCGAACGCGCCCATGATCAGTAGTAGGTAGAAGTAGATGAAAATCATGAGGATTGTGCGCGCCCGCGGCGAGATCAGCTTGTAGCTCAGCGCGCCCAGGGTATCGCCATCACGGCGTACACCCATGATCATCGCGCCGTAGTCTTGGACCCAACCAATGAAGAATGTTCCAAGAATGATCCACATCAGGGCTGGTAACCAACCCCATTGCACAGCGATAATGGGGCCAGTTAGGGGAGCCAGAGCGGCGACGGATTTAAACTGATAGCCGAAAAGGACATTCCGGCCGGCAGGTGTAAAATCGACCCCATCCATGTACATCTTGGCTGGGGTGGCTTTATTCGGATCGGGCTGCACGATGTTCGTGTTGATGGAGCGAGCATAAACGCCATATCCGATGCCGACGCCGAGAGCTCCGAGAATAATTACAAAAAGCGAATTCATTGTGTGCGCCTCCTGCCTTTTCGAAGACAACTATTTGAGATGATGATCCGATTATTGTTAGATATTCGATTCGTCCGGAAGAGCACCCCCTTTCCTCATTCAAGTCGGAATTGCGCATGCGGCATAAATCTTTAAATACACAATTCCGATGGCTGTGCCAGCGTTCTCACCTATAGAAACACCGATGCCACGAATCCGATACTCAAATCAAGTAATAACTACTTCAATCGGTAAGCGGTGGATAATGGTTTCTTATACCGAGCACTCTATCAAGATGTACAGTATTGGCGCATGAGCTATAACAATAACAAAGCGTTTGTGTGTATTCACCAGATGCATACGTTTGGCGAAGTGTTGTCATGAAGTACTTGAGACAGTAAAGCCCGTTGGGATGTCTCTAAGTGTTGCTACGGATCATGATGCCTGTGTTGCCAGCCGAAATCATGAGAATGTGCTCAGCGCATTTCCACCTTATCACTTGCAGGAGGAAAGGAGATAGTGACATGTGTCATTCAGGAATGTGATGAATAGCACCCAGGTACTATTGTTGGAATACATGCAGATCTCATGCACCAGGGATAGATCGTATTGACGGCGTGGGGTACACTATTCTTTATTCATTTGGGAAAGGGAGTGCAGGCACATTGAGTTCCTACCTTGGTGAAATTGTGGCGTTGTCGGTCTCGATTGCATGGGCTGGGACTTCGACGCTTTTTGCACTGGCTGGACGGAAGGTCGGTTCGGTCGTTACAAATCGGGTTCGCCTCGTATTTGCTGTGCTATTCCTTTCATTAACACATTGGGTGGTCTACGCTGAGCCGATACCGATGCATGTTGAACCCACGCGGCTTTTTTGGCTGTCCCTTTCGGGGATCATTGGGCTTGTCATTGGGGATGCGATGCTCTTTCAAGCGCTTGTCTGGGTCGGTCCAAGAATCTCGATGTTGCTCATGAGCCTGTCACCCATCTTCGCAGGCTTGGCATCTTGGGTTGTACTCGGAGAGCCCTTAAGCGCATTTCAACTCCTAGCTATTATGGTGACGATTGGGGGTGTCGTTTGGGTCATCTGGGAGCGAGGTCCCAACAAGCCACAAAGCAGCCAGCATCGCAGCTACTTGCGTGGGATTCTCTACGGGTTGGGAGGTGCTCTGGGGCAGGCGTTGGGCTTGGTCGCTTCCAAACTTGGTCTTTATGGTGAGTTCTCGGCGTTATCCGGAACGCTGATTCGGATGATCACCGCAGCGTTAATCATGTGGGCACTGGCGTTGATCCAAGGGCAGGCTCTGGCAACCGTAAAGCAAATCCAACGACACCGCCAAGCGTTGTCGCTCATTATCGGGGGAGCGTTTTTTGGTCCATTCCTAGGGGTTTGGTTGTCCTTGGTTGCGGTGCAACGGGCGAAGGTCGGCGTAGCAAGTACACTTATGAGTTTATCCCCCATCGTTTTACTGCCGATCAGCTACTTCGTATTCAAGGAACGGATTAGTCTTTCAAAGGTATTGGGAACGATCATCGCGCTGAGCGGTGTTGCAATGCTGTTTCTAACCTGAGCGGTGCCATCATAGGGGGATAGAATAAGTTTGCCCCGGATTTCCACGAGCACAATGCTTTTGCCAGAACCTAAGGGGTTTCTTCGAAGCCCTCTGGGCACAGTTCCATGGCCACATCTTCCACATCGATATAGGGTCGGACACCACGCATGATCTCTATCTCACCGGTGCTCATGATGCACATCCCGGGTCTTATCTCCGAGTGCTTTGTTGTGTGGTCCACAAACGCGAATGTCCCCAGGTCTTCGGTGAAGATAGCGACAAAGGGGATCTCCTCAACAGCGAACCAGCGCCTGACCACACCATAAACGCACAACTCGCGACCTTCATCCTCTACAGTTACCTGATCCCATTTCAAGCAGGCTGTCTCACTGGGGAGGGATGGCATCTGGGAGGGTGTACTTTCCTCGCCAAGTTGGGGCGGGAGCGTTGCCGCAGCGAAGGGTGTTTCAGCAGGAAGAATATTGGGCGTCTGTGGGACCGTTGTTGGAGTTTTGGGCTGAAGGAGTGCCTTACCAGGGCCCGTGATGAATGCGATGACGATAATACCGATCAAAGCGACAATGACTATGGAGAGAAGACCGCGTCCGAGTGAGGGCATGACGCGGATTCGCGGCTCTCGTTCTTCCTCCTCCTCGGCATAATCCTCTTTTGGGAACAGATCAGAATAGGCGCTAATTTCTGCCGTCTTATCGAGCCGCCGGCTTCGCAAACCAGCTAGCCCTTCCGTTGGGGGAAGGGAAGGGGTAAATGGCGAGACATGTTTGGATTGCTCTATTGGCAGGGGTGAAACTTCCTCTTCAGGGGCAAATGGTTCAATGGGTTCCTTCGATGTGCGCACATCTAGCCGTTCAGCATGTTTACGCAGGTTAGCAATAAAGCTGTCGGGAGCTGTTTCCTTAGCTTGGGCAACTTTGCTACGTTCTGGTGAGGGGAGCAACTTCCCGCATAACGGACAATTCTCAAGATTGCGTTCGATCCACTCCGCGCAGAAAGGGCATTTCTGCAAACTTCCCATCCACACGGGTAGTTCGACGTCACGTCGACAGTATCGGCAGAAAACGGCCTCGTCCTTGATCTCTTTATTACAATGCGGGCAATTACGCATAACCTTTCTCCCCTGTGGAGATAGCACCACTATTGTAGCTAAAGTGGGGTTTGGCGCAATGCTGAGGATGGATCTGATTGCGTTGATCCTGGCAATAAAATTCGCATAGCCACAATATAGCGATCGAATTAAGAGGTTGAAGGTGCATCTAAGTCCCGTTGTTACGCTTCAAATCAATGCAGGAGCACACCGCATATTGAGACTGCAGATTGATCAGCCTGATCAGCGGGACAATGCTCATATCCGACAACTTCACCTGAGACAGGCTCCAAAGCACGGAGTGAGAGATATATCGGAGCTGTGCCGCAGACGTTGTTACGATCCTCGTCGTTTTGGATCGATTGTAAGAAAGAATCTGCGTCACCGAGACAGATTTGATCGAGCAAAGCCTGGTCGGAACGGTGCAGCTCTGCATGTCCAGCTAAGTCGAGGGGCGACCCGCCGAACGCGGGTCCGACATGTGCCAGGTCGGCAGCCGCAACGATGAGTGTACGTCGATCCTTCATGACGTTGCGCAGGCATTTAATGAGTGCAGGGTATGTGGTGTTTGTGGATATCCTTTTTTCATCATGAATGAAGGGGGAGAAAGAGCCGCAAAGAATAGGGATACAATCGCTGGGTTTTCCCCTTCGCATATGGTGAAGCCAGACGGCAGCTAATTCAATAGCGTGTTCGCCGCGATGCTGTAGTTCGTGTCCGAGGGCTTTTTCGAAACCTATCGACTCGGCTATTTCGTCGACAAGGTATTTGGGTGTCGGAAGTGTGCCGTAAGGGGTAGCATAATTTTGGTGTGTCAGTGTGATGCTCTCATCGGGTCCAAAGTGATCGGTTCCGAAGACGACGATCAACTCAGCGGCCTGCACAGCTTGCTTCGCTCCCCGCCACACCTCCGCGTAGACATCACCGCCGCGTGCGAAATCAATGTGCGGGCTGATAAGCCCCCGAAGCTCGGATTTTTTAGATTGTGACCTAGCTAACTTCGCCATGAAGCTATCAAGATATTCCTGAAGATCTTCCGGATCCGCTGGATAAGCGTTACCTGCTAGCAGAGGGGGTCGGTAAGGTGCGCGTTGGTAATCGGATAATGCCTCCGCTTTGGCTTGCAGGGAGCGCTCGTTTTCGAGAAGGAAAGCCTGATCTAGTGAAGCAAGGACATCCTCGATTTCCGCCTTTGAGACAGCGAGGTTGAATTGCGATGCAAGGATGTCCGAAAATGCACCTATGTCATTCGTCCCATCGCACAACGAGAGAAGGGGGGAAAAGGCTTTTGGAACGATCAAATTGCCCTCGCTCAATTGGAGTGGGTCACGAACGAGAATAAAGGAGTGCCCGCGATGAATAATCGGGTGCGCTTCTATCGGGCGTAATCTTGGATAATGATCTTTAAGGGGTACACTCATTAGATCATCAACCCTGCCTTAACCAGCGTGCGGGATAGTTGGAGCATGGAGCAAGTGTAAGACGATAAAAGCCAGAAAGCAATGTGGGCGTGGGGTCTACACCACGTGG
>CAYLOP010000114.1:0-2757 GCA_964385305.1 uncultured Anaerolineaceae bacterium
GTCGAGCCGCCTCGTTTCCTCCGTCTCCATGCGCAAATAGACGAGATGATGTACTATAAGAGGCAAGGATGTTGATCATTCTACCTCCTGTGTCATCGCAAATTTCATGTTTGAGGGGAAAAAAAGAGCCCAGTACTCTTGCAAGCTCTCTCCCGATGCATCATACGGGAATCGCAATTGCCCGCCCAATTGCCTAGTCGCTGAAGCTGGGCGAGTCACATTCATGTGGGGTTAAGGAGAAGGGACCATGTTCAGCCATATTCTCGTTCCTCTGGATGGATCTTCTCTCGCAGAGTGCGTTTTACCGCACACAGTAGCCATTGCTCAAGCATTTGAAGCGCGGGTCACACTATTGAGGGTATTGGAGCGTTCTACTACAACGGGTCGACTCAAATCCGTCGATCCGCTGGAATGGCAAATGGTAAAAGCCGAAGTCAACGCTTACCTAAATGGCGTAACGGCCCGCTTGCATGAGGTTGGCATAGAAGCAGAAAATGCCCTTTTGGAAGGTCAAGCCGCGGAGCGTGTTGTCCAATTCGCTCAAAGCCACGATGTAAAATTGATTATCCTAAGCAGCCATGGAAGGAGCGGACTGAGCGGTTGGAATGTCAGTGGTGTTGTTCAAAAAATCATTTTACGCGCTTACGTCCCAACGATGATCGTTCGCGCTTACCGACCAACTTCAAAAGAGTTAACAGGCTTACGATACCGTCGCTTGCTGGTTCCGCTTGATTGTTCTCAGCGAGCTGAATGCGTGCTGCCTTTAGCTGCGACGTTGGCACGTCACCACGAATCCCAACTCGTGCTAGCGCACATTGTGCCGAAACCCGAAATGCCCCGACGTGCACCTCCCTCGCTAGAAGACATTGACCTAGCAAACCAGGTAATAGCGCGTAATCGGCAAGAAGCGACCAGGTATTTAGAGCAACTTAAATCGCGTCTTTCTCTGGATGCTCGAATCGTTTTGATGGTTAGTGATAATGTTGCAGCCTCATTGCATGAATTGGTGGAGCGCGAAGAGATCGACTTGGTGCTGTTAAGTGCCCATGGTTACTCGGGCGGGGCTAAATGGCCGTATGGAAGTGTAACCATTAGTTTCATCGCCTATGGGACAACCCCGCTGTTGATCCTTCAGGACCTTCCTCCGGACGAAGTTGAGCCCACGCTGGCTGAAGTGGCGGCAAGGGAGCGCAAGGGGCACTAATTCGTGCAAAACAGTAAGCCTCATTCACTCACACTGAAAACAGAGTCCCACTCTGGTGGTGTCTCCGAGGGGACGGATCGATTGGAAGACTTGGCGCGCCAGCTAGCTGAAAGACAAACCACCTCTCTTCAGACCCTTCGTCGGTCCCCAATGGCAACCCGTATCACGGAACTCGATACCCTCTTATACAAAGCTTACCAATATTTCGCCGAGGTCTCCGGGGAGGACCCATCCCTCACTCAAGCAGCTGAATGGTTGCTGGATAATTTCTACATCGCAGAGCAGGCGCTACGTCAAATCCGGGAGGACATGCCGGCAGGTTTTTATCGCCAGTTGCCCAAACTGACCACAACCCCCTTTGAGGGTTTCCCTCGCATCTATGAACTGGCTCGGGAAGTGATTGGCTACTCCGAGAATCGACTGGAGATAGACATCCTGACCCGCTTTGTCCAGGCTTATCAACGTTCAACAACATTAACCATGGGCGAGCTTTGGGCCATACCGACCATGTTGCGCATGGGGATATTGGAAAACTTGGTGGAAGCGCTTGCGCGAATTGCCAGGTTTCCCATTCATGACGTCGAGGAGTTTTTTAAGGGTCTGTCTCTGCCGGGAACGCTGACAGATGAGGAGATCGTCGCGAGCAGCATAGTTAGTCTACGCACCTTGGCGGCGGAAGACTGGACGATATTCTTCGAAAACGTCAGCCGTGTTGAGAAGATATTAGCTGGCGACCCAGTGAGAATCTACGCTCGCATGGACTTCAATACCCGGGATCATTATCGTAAAGTTATCGAGAGGTTAGCTCGGCAGATGGCGCTGGACGAGGAGGAAGTTGCGAAGGAAGCTATTGAACTTGCAAAGAACGCGATCAGTCAGGAGGAGAATTCGCGGGTCAACCATGTCGGTTTCTTCCTCATGGATGCCGGTCTTACACAACTAGAAGCACACTTAAACTTCCGACCATCATGGCATCAACGGGTACGTCGTTGGGTGTTCGCTCATCCTACTTTGACTTACTTAAGTGGAATCGGTCTACTTACCTTAGTCGTTGTCTCTAGCTTAATTCACTATACACATTTAGCAGGTGGGAATCTCTTGCACCTGATCGGGGCAGGTTTGTTGGCCATAGTTCCCGCGCTGACTGTAGCGGTCAACTTGGTCAATTGGTTCATCACCAACATCGTTCGACCCAGGGTGCTACCAAAAATGAACTATGAGGAAGGTATCCCTGCCGACTGTCGTACTGTAGTAGCTGTCCCGGCGCTCCTGAGTCATCCTGGCGATGTTGAATCTGTAATACAACAGATGGAATTGCATTATCTGGGAAATGTGGATCCTCATCTGCACTTTGTGTTGCTAACTGATTTCGTGGATGCTCCACAGCAGCAAATGTCTGGTGATGGTCCACTGCTTGAGTTGGCAAAAGCTGGGATCCAATCCCTGAACCAGAAATACGCTCAACGAACAGGTAACCTTTTTTACCTCCTACATCGCCAACGGATGTGGAATCCGAGTGAGGGATGCTGGATGGGTTGGGAGCGTAAAAGAGG
>CAYLOP010000114.1:2857-6759 GCA_964385305.1 uncultured Anaerolineaceae bacterium
TACACTGTGCTTCAACCAAGGGTGGAGATCAGGCCCGCAAGCGCGAACCGGTCGCTTTTCACCAGGGTATTCTCCGGGGACGTAGGTTTAGATCTGTACACGCGAGCGGTGTCAGACGTGTACCAGGACTTCTTTGGGGAGGGGATCTACGCTGGTAAAGGCATCTATGAAGTGGCGGCCTTTGAGCGTTGCCTTGCCCATCGTGTACCCGATAATACATTGCTCAGCCATGACCTTTTTGAGGGGATACAGGGTCGCGCTGGATTGGTAACGGACATTACTTTGCTTGAGGATTTCCCACCCAATTACTACATCTACATGCATCGCCTGCACCGATGGATTCGGGGTGACTGGCAGCTGCTACCTTGGTTGTTATCCAATGTGCCACATACTGATGGGAGGAGGAGGTCAAACGACCTCTCCGCTCTCGATCGCTGGAAAATCGTAGACAATCTACGACGCAGCTTGATCATGCCTTCACTTTTAGCCTTACTTATCGCAGGCTGTCTTTGGTTGCCGGGTTCTGCGTTTGTTTGGTCGTTGGCAGGGGTGTTAACTCTTGCTGTACCCCTTATCACCAGTTTGGTTAGTGTCGTGGTTCGGGGGATCTGGGGCCGATCATTGGGTAGCTCCCTTCAATCTGTACAATCGGTTGCCCTCCGTTGGCTGCTAGCCATTGCTTTTCTTCCTCATGAGGCGCTCCTCTCCTTGGACGCAATTGGAGCGACCCTGGTCAGGCTGGTGATCACTCGAAAACGTTTACTACAGTGGACCCCCGCTGCGCACTCGATCCGCATTTTCGGTAAGGAAACAAAGTTGGCACTCATGTGGAGGCGTATGAGTGGAGCCCCAATATTGGGCCTGACCCTTGCTATTTTAGTCGAACTGTTTGCGCCAGCGGCTTTGCCATGTGCAGCGTTGTTGTTGATCACCTGGCTGATATCCCCGATGATTGCACACTGGATCAGCCGTCCCCTAGATCACGAACCTGCTTCGCTCTCCGAAGACCAAGAGCAGCTTTTGCGAAGCCTCGCGCACCGCACTTGGAGCTACTTTGAGCAATTTGTTGATCCTGAGGATCATTGGCTGCCCCCCGATCATTATCAAGAAGAGCCACGCGGAATCGTCGCGCATCGCACATCGCCGACGAATATCGGATTGATGTTGCTTTCCACACTGGCTGCTTATGACATGGGTTACCTTGGCCCATTAGATCTGGTTTTGCGGCTCCGTGCCGCATTTGACACCATGAGTCAATTAGAACGCTATCGAGGCCATTTTCTCAATTGGTACGATACAAGTAAGATGGAACCGCTACCCCCGCGTTATGTGTCTACTGTAGACAGTGGAAATCTCGCTGCTTGTCTGCTCGCCTTGAGACAAGGTTGTTTAGAATTGCCTCAATCGCCAATCCTTCGCTGGGAACGCTGGCAGGGTCTCCTCGATATTATGGCTGTCTTCAGCGGAACATTGGAGAGGCTGGAGGAGAAGCTTGAGGGTGCGGCACAACCACTCCAGGCTTGCGTAGATGGGATTCGTCAGCGGATTCGCGCGGTAGAGGACAAACCTGAAGACTGGGCGCAGCTCTGGTTTTTTCTATACAACGAAGCTTGGCAAGAATTGAACCAACTCCTAATATCGCTCGTAGAAACCGACGCATTGACGCTAGATACCACCCTGCTGAGCGACCTGCGGATTTGCGCGGATCAAATACATCAGCATCTCTTCAATGCAGATCGCGAAGCGGGTTTAATTCTTCGTTGGGTTTCCCTTTTACGGCAACCACCGAGCTTGCTTAAACAAATAAAGGGGGATTCGGCGACCTCCGAAGATGCCTTAGATCACATCGAGGTGGCATGGCAAGCATTGGTTCAAGCCTTGCCAACTTCAGCACGACTGAACGAGGTGAAGGAGGTATGCATAGCGGCACAGATCCTGTTATCAGAATTGCGTGAGCGGATAACAGATCAATCTGGCCCAGCGAATCAAGTGGAGGAGGCAAGAAATTGGTGCGCGAATCTAGATGAAGAATTGAGAGATGCTCGAATGGTTGTCGAGGTCATCCTGATTGGGTACAGGGATTTGGCAGAGCAAGCAGAGAAATTCTTTAAAGCCATGGACTTTGGATTTTTATTTGATGAGAAACGCCAAATCTTCCATATAGGGCACAATGTTGCTGCAGAAAAGCTGGATCGAAATTATTATGATCTGTTGGCCTCCGAATCGAGAATGGCCAGTTTGTTGGCGATTGCCAAAGGTGATGTACCCCAAAGCCATTGGTTACACCTCGCCCGTCCCCTGACGAAAGTTAACGGCACACGGGTGCTTCTCTCTTGGAATGGGAGCATGTTCGAGTATCTTCTGCCTTCCTTGTTGTTACGTGGATATGAAGGAACCCTTCTCAATCAAAGCTGTCGCGCGATGGTTATGCGTCAGATTCAGTACAGCCGACAGAAAGGGATTCCTTGGGGCATCTCAGAATCGGGATACTATCGATTCGATGCGAACATGAATTACCAATATCAGGGATTTGGGGTTCCGGGCATGGGCTTCAAGCGAGGTCTGGCTGAGGATCTGGTTATTTCGCCTCACGCCTCACTGGTGGCCGTCTCGCTTTCTCCCCAAGCTGTATTGGGAAACATTCATCGGCTCATCGAACTTCAGATGTTAGGTCGATACGGGTTTTATGAAGCCATTGATTACACAACATCACGCCTGCCCCCAAAGCAGGGACATGCAATTGTGCAATCGTATATGTCGCACCATCAGGGCATGATCTTGTTGGCTTTGGTTAACTACCTTCAAGATGAAATTATGGTACAACGCTTTCATGCTGACCCGCGTGTCCGGAGCGTAGATCTGCTTCTGCAAGAGCGGGTGCCGAGGCAAGTTCCCATTGAGCACCCCCATCCACAAGAAGTGAGACCCATCCCTTCGGCTGAACCTTTGGTTACAATCTCACCTTGGCAGGTGCCGGTTGATGGGCCATTGCCTTACGTGAATCATCTTTCCAATGGTCGCTATGATGTGCTCATCACAAGCGCAGGTGGTGGTTTTAGCCGTTGGAAAGATATCGACCTCACACGATGGCGAACTGACACGACCCTCGATGCCTGGGGGACCTGGATCTATATACGAGATAAGGTCCATGGTGACCTCTGGTCCGCTGGACATCAACCAACCGTTTCCGCTCCAGAAAACCAAGCCGTGCTCTTCTCACCGTACAAGGCCGAATTTCAACGACGAGATCATGACATCTCTCTCCATTTGGAAATCACCGTCTCACCGGAAGATGATGTGGAGATTCGGCATCTTACCCTGATTAACCATGGTGACCTTCTGCGCCAATTAACATTAACCAGTTATGCGGAAATCGTTCTTGCGGCTCAAACCAGCGACCGGCGTCATCCGGCTTTTAACAAGCTTTTTATCGAAAGTGATTATCTGCCCGAATACAACGCCTTGTTGTTTCATCGTCGTCCCAGCTCCGATGATGAAGCGCCGATCTACATGGCTCACGCAGTGGTCGTGGAGCGTGGCCTTGAGATCACAGGCGCTTACGAGAGTGATCGGGGTTGCTTTCTTGGCAGAGGGAGATCTCCTCGCTCACCGAAGGCCCTCGAAATGTCCGGTAACTGGCTTTCTGGCACCAAAGGCGCCACCTTGGACCCGATCATGGCCCTCGGTCAGGAAATTCAATTGGAGCCGTACGCGAAGGCGGAGATCGCCTGCATCACCTTAGCAGCCGAATCGTATCAAGATGTTTTGGAACTCCTTGCCCGTTATCAGGTCTGGCATGGGATTGAACGGGCATTTGACCAGGCGCGAGCCAACAGCGAGCGTGAGCTCCAGCAACTCGGTCTCTCAAGCAAAGATATTGAACAGAATCAGCTGCTCTTGTC
>CAYLOP010000114.1:6859-9874 GCA_964385305.1 uncultured Anaerolineaceae bacterium
GGAAGATCGAGTGCTTCTTGATACTGCTGCGCGGGTTGTGCTCGATGGAAAGAAAGGCTCTCTAACCGATCAACTTGAGCAATTACGCCCTCAACCTGCTCGTCTTCCACGGTTTGTCCCAACGATACCCAGTCCCGAAGATATCGAACCCACTCCCCCTTTATTCCGTCCTACAGACCTGCTCTTTGACAACGACATCGGTGGGTTTAGCGCTGACGGACGAGAATATGTCATTTGGGTTGAACCGGATCAGCAGCCACCATCTCCGTGGATCAACGTCATCTCCAATCCTCACCTTGGATTCTTGGTCTCAGAGGCAGGTTTGGGTTTTACCTGGTGTGAAAACAGCGGCGAGAATAGGTTGACCCCATGGCGGAACGATCCAGTGAGCGATAACCAGGCTGAGGCTGTATATCTACGCGATGAAGAAACCGGGCGGTTTTGGTCACCCACACCCTCACCTGCCGGTACGTTGTCCCCATACATGATCCGACATGGAGCTGGTTATTCGATATTCGAGCATCACAGTCATGGCCTAAAACAGCAATTACGCCTCTTTTCACCTCCTGACGCGCCTGTAAAAGTGATCGGATTGCGATTAGAGAACTTGTGGCATCGTCCCCGGCGAATCACGGCGACTTATTATGCCGAATGGGTGTTGGGCACTGATCGGGACGAGACCCAGCAGTATGTAGTGACCGAGTTCGACACTGAAAATCAAACCTTGTTGGCTCGCAATTCCTACAACACAGATTTTGGTAAGCGGGTGGCGTTTGTATCTGCCAGTAAAGAGCTCCATGGTTTAACTGCCGACCGTACCGAGTTCCTGGGTCGAATGGGGAGCCTGGCGTATCCAACTGCGTTGACTCGTGTGGGGCTAGCTAGCGCTGTGGAAGCCGGTCTGGATCCATGTGCGGCAATACAGCTCCATATTGAATTACTCCCTGGCGAGGCGAAAGAAGTCCATTTCTTGTTGGGGGAGGGACCAGATCGTCAAGGTGCGCTTCAATTAGCGAGGTATTATCGAGACCGATCGCATGTAGAAGCAGCCTGGCAAGGTTTACATGAGTTTTGGGAGGATCTCTTGAGCAGCGTCGAGGTGAAGACACCCGACCCGGCCATGAATTTGCTCATTAACCGCTGGTTGTTATACCAATTAATATCTAGCCGCATATGGGGAAGGTCCGCTCTTTATCAATCTAGCGGCGCGTATGGTTACCGGGATCAACTACAAGATGTCATGGCCCTGATGCACTCCACCCCCGAGCTTGCACGTGCTCATATTTTAGAGGCCGCACGGCATCAGTTCGAGGAGGGAGATGTTCTGCATTGGTGGCATCCTCCATCCGGGAGGGGTGTACGAACGCGCACCTCAGATGACCTGTTGTGGCTTCCCTATGTGACTGCGCAGTATGTCGTCACAACAGGAGATCGATCGATCTTAGATGAGCAAGTCCCCTTCATAAAGGGCGACCCCTTAGAAGAAGACGAGCAAGAGCGTTATGGGCTTTACATGGGCGCTGACGTCCCTCACACGCTCTACGAACATGGTCATCGTGCGTTGAAGAAGGGCACCTCAAGAGGCCAGCACGGTTTACCCCTGATTGGCAGTGGGGATTGGAACGACAGCATGAATCGGGTGGGAGTTGAGGGCCATGGCGAAAGCGTATGGCTGGGATGGTTCTTATACGCTACCTTGAATCGTTTCGCCTCTCTGTGTGATCTTCTGGGTGATGAGGAGCTGGGTGCCTCATACCGAGATCAATCCAAGGAACTACTCCAGGCTTTAGAGGCGAGCGCGTGGGATGGGAGCTGGTATCGGCGAGCATACTACGATGATGGCACACCTCTGGGATCGGCCGAAAACAGGGAGTGCCAGATAAGCTCCATCGTTCAATCATGGGCCATCCTCTCCGGGGCAGCCTATGACGCGATGGCTCGAGAAGGTTCGAAGGAGTCGGGTCACGAGATCCGGGGGCGTGCGGAGCGAGCAATGGAGTCCGTCGCGGAACGGCTTGTGCGGGATGACCAGCAGATTTTGCTTTTTGACCCCCCATTCGATGTGACATCACGTGACCCAGGATATATCAAGGGCTATCCGCCAGGTATAAGGGAAAATGGGGGTCAATATACTCACGCGGCGGTGTGGGCTGTATGGGCATTTGCTGAATTAGGACAGGGGGATCGTGCAGAGGCATGGTTTCGAATGCTAAACCCGATTTATCACGGAAACACACTGGAGAAAATCAAACGCTATCGGGTGGAACCCTATGTGGTGGCTGCGGATGTATATAGTGTTCCGCCACATAATGGGCGGGGTGGTTGGACTTGGTACACAGGGTCGGCAGGCTGGATGTATCGTTTAGGTTTGGAGGCCATCTTAGGATTACGCCGGGTGGGCGATGTGCTTCGTATCGATCCGTGCATCCCGAGGTTGTGGTCCGGTTATGAAATGACTTATAAGTTTGGAGATAGCTCCTATCATATCCTTGTCGGCAATCCTGAGAGCGTTAACCGTGGTGTAAAGGAAGTGGTGCTAGACGGAGAGGTCCTAGATGGGATCGACATCCCGCTGATGGGCGATGGTAGAGATCATCAAGTACACATCAGGATGGGCTGAGGTAAGCAATCCACACTTTATTGATTTTAAGAATGACGATCACTGTTCGAGGTGTAAGGAGCGATTAGATTTAGCTTGGCAAGGTGGGGGATGAGCGCTGATTACCGAATCGGTACATCTGGTTGGTCCTATCCCCATTGGAGGGGTGTTTTCTATCCTCAAGATCTCCGCCAAGCTAACTGGTATCACCATTATGCAAAGCATTTTAATACCGTCGAGATCAACTACTCCTTCTACCGTCTTCCCTCAGAACGGGCATTTGATCGATGGCAACAGCAAGCGCCATCGGATTTTATCTACGCTGTAAAAGCTAACCGCTACCTCACTCATGTGAAGCGTCTTAAAGATGTCGCCGACCCGCTGGAGCGTTTTCTATCTCGTGTGTCTCGGCTTGG
>CAYLOP010000115.1:0-9784 GCA_964385305.1 uncultured Anaerolineaceae bacterium
CGGACATCGGGATCGCATATCCGCTCTTTGGCACGACGGCGACCCATGCAGCCGCGCTGTACGAGGCGCTTGGGACGCAGGAGGCCAGCGGGTTCTTCCTCCAACTGGCGGAGAGGGGTGTGCGGGTTGTGGATGGGAACTCGGTTGTGCGCGACTTGGTGGCATCGGGGCAGATGTCATTCGGGCTGACCGACACGGATGATGCCTGCGGCGCACTCCTGCGCGGCGATCCCGTCGCTGTAAACCTGCCGGACCAGGACGACCTCGGAACACTCGTCATCCCGGCCACGGTAGCGCTGATCGACGGCGCGCCGCATCTGGAGCAGGGCATGGCGTTGATCGATCATTTGCTCAGCAAGGAGGTCGAGCAATCCCTCGTGGACGCAGGCTTCAGCCACATCCCCATACATCGTGGCATCCGGGCGTCCGTAGAATGCCTCGATACCACCCATATTCGGGCGATGGAAGTGGATTTCATGGAAGTTCAACGTAAGTTAGAGAGCGTTCAAAATGAACTTCGAGAGATCTTTCTGAGGTAGTTGATGAGCAACGCGCATAAATTTTCGCCACGACGCCATATTAGCAGCGTTCATCAAAGGCTCGGGGGATGGCTGCCCCTCGGCATGATACTCTTGATCTGGGGTCCAGTTTTACTCCTGGCAGCGATTTCCATCCGGGAGGTGCTATTGCATCATCAGGACTGGCTGTCCTTGCTCGTCCCAGACGCGCGTCGGGCGCGCCTGCTCTTAAACAGTATGCTGCTCGCCCTTGGTGTCGCGGCGACAACCATGTTCTTTGGCTGGTTCGGGGCATTGCTGTCGTGGCGGTGGAAAGGTTTTCGCTCCACCATATTGTTGTGGATCCTCATTCCACTCGTGGCGCTGCCGCCTTATATCCATGCGATGGCGTGGTTATCCACTGTCGCATGGGTCTCGGATATCCTCCGATCCTTCGGTGTCTTCCCGCGACCTCTGTATGGATGGTCGGGGAGTTTGCTAGTCGAAGTGGCGACATACGCTCCGCTTGCGTTCGGCTTTGCGTGGCTTGGCATGCGTAACATCGATCCGGATCTGATCGAGCTGGGCAGGACTGCGCGAACTGACGCACAAACGCTGTGGCGGGTCATTCTGCCGCTGAGCGCACCGACCATCCTAACGGCAAGCGGTATCATCTTTGTGTTCAGCGTGCTGGATTACAGCGTGCCCTCGCTGCTTCAAGTTCACGTCTATGCCATGGAGATCTTCGCAGAATATAGTGCCAGCAATGACCCAATACGAGCTTTCCTATTGGCTGTTCCACTCATCATGGTAGCAGCCGCGGTTGTCATGGCAGCACTCGCACCGCTGAAGAATTTAGCCCTGCGAAGGACACGATACCAACCGGTTTGGGAGAACCCGCCAGCTTGGCCTGCCTCGTTTGACCTCTTACAACGGGCCAGCTTCAGTGTCATCGTCTTTGTGACAATGATGCCGCTCGCTATGTTGATTACTTTCGCCGGATCCTTGGGGACGACGCTTTCTACATGGGAGGCGGCGATGAGTGAGCTTCGCTATTCCCTGCTCGTAGGCATGTTCGCCGGTCTCCTGAGCCTGCCGGTAGCCTTTCCCATGGCGATTAAATTAGTAGGCTCAGCGGAGGAAATGAAATCCTGGTGGTTCCTCATCGTTGCCCCGCTCTCCATCCCGGCTTCCCTGATCGGAATCAGTATGATCTATATTACAAACCAGACCTGGCTGCGCGCCGAGATGCTTCTCGATCTCCTGCCTTCGTTTGCCAATACCTTGCGTTTCGCGCCGCTGGCAGCACTGATCCTGGTGGCATTCATGCGTCGAAACGATCCTCTACTCCATGAGGCCGCAGAAGTGTTCCAGGCCTCGGCATGGCGGAGGAGAGTCTTCGTCGAGCTGCCAATGCTTGCGCCCGGGTTGCTTGCGGCAGGAGGCTTGGTGTTTGCTTTGAGTTTGGGGGAATTGGCGACCACCTTGATGATCGTTCCCCCCGGGCGAGCGACATTGGCGATGAGGATATACAACTACCTACATTACGGCGCCTCGGATGTGGTGGCAGGGTTAGGTTTGCTCATGATGGTTGGTGTGCTTGCTGTCGGCGCAGGTATCGCGCTCTTGGGTGCTACGTGGGGAAGGGCTACGACGGTGATGGAGTCTGAGTCATGATCGACCTGCGCAAGGTCTCGAAATCGTTTGGGAACGTCCGTGCTGTCGATGCGGTGAGCTTAACGATCGAGGATGGCGAAGTGGTCGTCATTCAAGGTCCATCGGGCAGCGGAAAGACGACTCTTCTGCGTTTGATCGCGGGTTTGGCACTGCCGGATGATGGCAAGATCCTCATCGACGAAGATGTCGTAAGCACGCCGACCTGGGCTTCCGCACCGTATTCACGAGGGGTTGGGATTGTGTTTCAGCGGTCCGCGTTGTGGCCGCACATGACCGTGGCGCAGAATGTTCTATTCCCGATCGTTAGCCTGCCCAGGCAGGCAGCTTTGGAACGCGTGGCTCAATTGCTCGAAGCGGTTGGATTGCAGGACTTTGCACGACGTTACCCGAATCAGCTCTCCGGTGGGGAAGCACGTCGTGTTGCCCTGGCGCGAGCCTTAGCGGCGCGCCCGCATCGGCTTCTGCTGGACGAGCCGCTGACGAATATCGATCCGGCGTTGAAAGAAAGGCTCCTGGCTTTGATCAAAGATCACACACAGAAGACGGGGGCGACTTTGATGTATATAACCCACGATGAACGTGAAGCTGAAGAGGCTGATGGGAAGTTGCACCGAATGGAAAATGGTAGGGTGGTGGGATGAGGCCTGAGCGCAAGGGGTGGATTTCCGCCGCCCAATTCTTGTCCGGTGTGATCGTAGTCGCTGTGCTGGGGACCCTCATCTGGAAGATGATACCGGAACCTGCACTGCCCGAAGGATGGATGACGATCCGACCGCCGGAAGACGTCATGGCGTTGCTTGAAGTTGGGGATAGTATGTGGTGCGGTGGGCGTGATGGTGTGGTGACCATCGACCGGGCCAGCGCGGAGGTCCAGCAGACACTGGAAATAGACGTGACGTTCCGCTATGTGACCGCCATCGTGCAGGAGGGTGATGCCATCTGGGTGGGTCATCACATGGGCCTCAGCCGCTATGAAGATGGCGCATGGGAGACCTTTACGACGGAGGATGGCCTGCCGGATGACGAGGTCCTAGCGTTGTGCGTCAGCGCGGTGGATGGGCTCTGGGTGGGCACGGCGAAGGGTCTGGCGAACCGACGAGAAGGGGTTTGGCGGGTTTACACGATGAAGGATGGACTCGCAACCGAAGCAGTTTCTGTGATCTACGAAGACAGCCAGGGCCGCCTTTGGGTCGGAAGCGGTTACATGTATCAAGGCGGCCTGAGCATGTTCGACGGCGAGCGTTGGTACGCCTTTGACACGGACGATGGCCTTGCCCATGAGATGGTTAACAGCATTGTGGAGGGACCCGACAACGCGCTCTGGTTCGGTACGGGGTTCAGCTCGCGCGGTGGCGCCTCGCGGTTTGATGGGGAGACTTGGACGACTCTCTCGAAGGAGGATGGCCTGGCCGGTGGCAAGGTGCGGTATGTATATCTGGACACGGATTCCGCGCTCTGGTTTGGTTCGGAATACAACGGCATCGCGCGATTTGACGGCCAGGACTGGCAGATCTACTCACCGGAGGACGGTCTGGCGGGTTGGGAAGTCAAAGCAATGGTTCGGGATTCCGACGGAACGCTTTGGCTGGGGACGGAGAACGGCATCACTCGCATTCAGCAGTGATTCAAGGCCAAAAGAAATAACGCTGCCGCTTGAAAATTGGATTATCCTAGAGGGCAACGCCCTCCTGGCACTGGGGTTTGTTTGAGAGAAGGTGGCAATCATGACCAGAATTCAAATCTTTCGCACCCTTGAAGCGGGTTCAATCCTGTTATTCCTGACACAGGCTCTGCGGGTGCTTTTCTCGGTGCTTTTTGGCATCATTTATGACCAAGTCTTCGAAGGACCGATCAATGCATGGCTTGTCGTCAGCGTGTTGCTTGTGATCGTGGCATTCCTGGCCCCAACCCTTGTGCCTCGCCGTAATGCCGTTCGGTGGCTGGGCGCCTTTGCCATACTTGCTGCAATCTCCCGTGTACCCATGACGGTTAACGATGCCACGGTCCGGTATTGGTCAGCCTTGATGGTGATCGCTTTCTCCAGTATGTATCTCTTTACCCTTCTGAAAGCCAGACATTCGCTTTTTCTTCCAGGAATGATCGGTGCCATGGTTGTGGATCAACTGCTGCGCTTAGCAGGGGACACGTACGATGTGAGCCTTATGAGAGGTTGGCTTGCAGCACAAATCCTATGGGGGATTCTGATTTGCGGGTCAGCGTTGCGTTGGAGCCGCGGTGAGGAGGAAGTGCCGCGCGGTGGCCTCGATTGGTCGGGTGGCTTAGCCCTTGGTGGATTCCTGTTTTTAGAAACCTCACTGCTTTCTCTCTCCAACGGGATTGCCCGCTGGGGCGGCATACCCTACTCGATTGTCGCTCCTTTGCTAATCGCCGTTACCTTACTGCCTCTGCAGCCGACAATCCGTGTCAAGCTCCGGCAGTGGTCACAAAGCCTCACGGTGCGATGGTGTCTGATGATCAGCCTCCTGGCGGGCATATGTCTCGGTTATTTCATGACGGGAGCTTTTTCGTGCGTAGGGTTGTTCGTAGCCCAGGGGGCGGGGTTGGCGGCGTTGGTCGGCATATTTTCCGGGCAGCTGCAAAGCTCGCATGCAAAGCGCGGGTCTCTCTCTCTAGGGCTCATCCTTTTTCTCCTGTTGAATTTCTTTAACGCTTTTGCATTCACTTACCCATACGTCTTGCCCTTCATGCGAAATATGGGCTGGGTGATCTATCTCTTTGCCGTGTCTATGTTGGGTATGAAGTTGCTCCTAATGCAGAGAGAGAGCGATTACAACGCGGCGCAATCTGGGGCGAGAGGGCTTGCTGTCCTGGCTTCCATCCTGGTGGTGGGTGTGGCGATAGTGTTTGCCTGGCCAAGTACAGCTAAACCACTCTCGAATCCGGATGGTCTTCGCAGCGCGACCTACAACATCCATTATGGCTACGATGACGATTGGCATTTTACGCTGGGGGAGATGGCGCGGTTGATCGAAACCATGGATGTGGATGTGATTGCGTTGCAGGAAGTTGACACCGGGCGTATGACCAGCTACTGTGTGGATGACGCCTACTATCTCGGTCGGCGGCTGGGGATGAACGTAGCGTATCTCCCGGCAGTGGAAAAGTTGACGGGGATCGCGTTGTTATATCGCGGGCCGGAAGCGCCTTCAGAAACCATGCTTCTAACCAGCCTGCAAGAGCAGACGGGCATTGTACACGTCCGATTGAATCTTTCCGACCATGCGATGGTTGACTCATACGGCATCTGGATGGGATTGAGTGATGAGAACACCATGCAGCAGATTCGGGAAGCTCTGACCTTCATCGGTAATCAGGAGCGGGTTACATTTGGCGGCGATTTCAATGCGGAGTCGGACAGCCCGGTCGTGAAAGCCGTATTGGCTGCGGGTTTCGCCGATCCCTTTTTAACATTAGGGATAGACCCTGCACCACTCACAAGCCCGGCGATTCAACCCGATTCACGTATTGATTATGTGTGGTTACGGGGACTTTCTCCATCCGCTGCGCAAGTTGCCGACTCACTCGCCTCCGATCACAGGCTGGTAGTTGTCGAAGCTGCGTTGTCGGAACGATGATGGATTGTTGTGGCTTAATTCGGAATCCGTGACACCACTCGTCTGCTTGATAGGGCGCACGGATTTCTTTTTTTTACGAAATGATGGGTGCAGAGGGCTGAAGTTAAATCACGCCCTATTTTCATATCGAAGGCGTTCGGTAGCACTATCAAATACATAACCCCCATGATTTCTGAGATCCTTGGGTTGTGCTCTTGCATGGCTTGGGCTCATGCGGTGATGATTGAGCGCTGCAGTTGCCAGCGCTAACAACCAGCTACAGGGTGCACACGCTGGATTTACGCGTACACATGGAAGCGCGTCCCCATCCGGGTGGACAAGAATCTCAGATTTTACAAATGACGTCGCTCGCCTGATGAATGCACTGAGAATCCGAGATGCCCACATTGTCGGCTTTTTCTTGGGGGCGTTGTCGGTTTGCAGTTAATCCTTGATCGTCCCAATCTCGCTCGCTCATTTGTTGCAGTGAATACCTTTGCTCGATTGCATGTTCCGCGTGAGGGGCGTATGTGCGCGCTGCGGCGAGTGATGTTATTGGTACTGGGGCGTATGGAAACCATGGGCTAGCTTGTTACGGTGGGGCTTTTCCCCCAGGAAGATCAGCGCGACCTTCGTGAAGCCGTAGCCCAACGAATCAGTGCAAATTAACGTAGCGCTTATGTGTAAACGTGAGTGGCCGTCGCTCGCTTCGACGTACGGCGCCGTCTTGCGGAGATCATAGTTCCGACAAGGGTGATCGCTGGAGAACAGGACAAAATGGTCTCGCTGGATGCCAAGAAAAACTTACAAAGGGGGATCCGTGACGCACAATTTGCGAGGGTTCCATACTCCGGACATGTTACCCCGCTCGATGCAGCGTATGCGTTCAACGGGCCTCTTCTCAGGTTCTTCTCTACTTTGGATCGATAGTCCCTGAGACTCCTCTCATTCTAAGGACTTCAGAAAACAATGAGATACATGGATGGAACGAGGTAAGTTTCATGCATCAAAGAAAGCGATGGTTCAAACGAATGTACTGTTGATTGCAGGTGTTGGAAAGCGTTATGCTAGTGATGAAGGATGGCTTACAAGATTTCATATCTAGCTTGGCAAACGCGGCGTGATTTGTAGGGCAGGTGTAAGGCAAGGACAATGTTTTCTTCGTTTACCATAGAGTGTGTTGCGAGGTAGCGAAACCTTTGCTGGTATATTGTTTACATGCTAACGTGTCAGAGGGCAGGAGTACGATTATCCATGTTGCATTGGCAATACACTCCTCTGGTTGTCCCATTGATTCTAACAATGGCGACATTGATTGTCATTATGAGAACGGTGTGGATGCGCAAGTCCGCTCCGGGTTCAAAAGTACTGGCAACCGTTTTGCTATTGATGGTGATTTGGACACTCGGGTATGCATTACAGCTTTGTAGCGTTGGTGTCTCGGCGAAACTGGTCTGGCTGCAATGCCAAATCCCGATGGAGGCATTGGTTCTCCCTCTACTTCTCGTTTTTGCTTTTCATTACACCGGGCGATCGCATTTCGTTAATCTCCGCAATTTGACCTTGCTATCGATTGCCCCGCTAATCACCGTGCTGTTGACTGTCACCAATTCAGTTCACGGCCTTGTTTGGCGGAGTGCAGAATTAGTCACTGTTGGTTCAATACCCATGTTGCACATTTTGACGGGGTATTGGGGTGTATTCTCACGTATCTATCTGACATTGGTCGGGGTCGTAGCTGTACTCTTATTGGTTGCATACCATCTTCACTCACCCGGCATCTACCAACGACAGATCGCTGCGCTTGCGTTGGGTTTCGCAGTGCCATTTTCCATGGATTTTTCCATGTATATTGCTCTTTTCCCCCTACCTCATGTCAACCTTGCCCCCTTTGGCTTTCTGGTTACAGGGATTGCGCTGGCGCTTGGCCTTTATCGCTATAGGCTGTTGGATCTCTACCCCATATCACGGTTCGCAATCGTACAGCGGTTGCAACAGATCGTTATTGTCCTTGATGAAAAGGGACGCGTCTCGGATCTTAACGCGGCGGCGGAGCATGAATTCGATCTACACGCCTCGGATATCATTGGGCAGCCGGCAGGAGACATCTGGCCGGAGTGGCCGGATGACATTAATGAGATTGCCGACCTTGGGGTTCCAAAGCGGGTGGTTTTAGGGAAAGCGGCGGATACTTCGATCTATCATATGACAGTAAGTTCCTTCACCGGTACAGGGGAGTTGTTAAAAGGACTAGTGATTCACTTGCACCCAGTCAGGGAGAGTGACCGGACGAAGGATGAATTGCGTAGATTGAAAAACCTCAACGAGAGCATCGTCCAGACCATGGCCGAAGGGATTGTCTTGGAGGACGCCAATGGATTTGTCCAATTTGCTAATCCAAAGGCTGAGGAGATGCTTGGATATGCACATGGCGAAATCGTAGGGAAGCATTGGAAGACGCTAATCCCTGTGGATTGGCATGCATCCATTGAAGCAGCCAATGACCGACGTGAGCGCGGTATCGCGGACCGCTACGAAGCGCAACTTCTGTGCAAGGATGACTCTCGGATGGATGTGCAGATCAGCGGCACGCCGATTCTTGAAAGGGACCGGGTAGTGGGGCGGCTTGCTGTCTTCACCGACATCACCGAGCGCAAGAAGGCCGAGCAGGCTCTCATGGAATCCCATGAGCGCTTCCTTACGGTCCTCGATGGGATTGACGCGGCCGTGTTTGTTTCCGATCTGGATACCTATGAGCTTCTTTTCATGAACAAACATATGCGGGAGAGCTTCCCCGATGGGCAGGTCGGACAACCATGCTGGAAAGTCATTCGCGAGGAGGTCGGTCCGTGCGACCATTGCACGAACCCCAGCTTGCTCGATTCGGCGGGCGAACCCACAGGCGTCATAATTTGGGAGGGTCATAATCCAATCACTGGTCGGTGGTATCTCAATTACGATCGCGCCATCCGCTGGGTGGACGGTCGTTATGTTCGACTCGAAATCGCCACGGACATTACGGAGCGCAAGAGGGTAGAAAGAGAGATGATCCAACGGGGTGAGGAGTTGGATGCTCTGCGGGAAATCTCTCTTGCTATCTCGAGCCAACTCGATCTCAGTTCGCTACTCGCGAACACAATCGAGTATGGTTGCCGATTGCTCGATGTGACCTCGGGCACGATATACCTCACGGATCAAAATCGAGGTGATCTTGAGCTTATGATTCATCACGGCTTCTCCGGGGAGCTCAACGGAAGAAGGTTGGGGGTGGCTGAAGGCGTCGCTGGTACTGTTCTGCAGACCGGATTACCTTTCTTGGTGGATGATTATCAGCATTGGGAACACCGGTCACTAGAATGGGATGACATTCCTCTCACCGCCGTGCTTGGTGTCCCGTTAATTCAGGCCGGGCAGGTCATCGGTGTGATGACCTTTGGAGAGATCCAGAAAGAGCGAAAGTTTGACGATCATGACATATGGCTCGCGATGCTTTTCGCGAACCAGGTATCGATCGCGATCCAAAATGCACGTCTTTTTAAGGAATACCAACGACGGACCTCCCAATTGGAAGCTCTCTCTGAGATTAGTCGTATGTTGGGCATGACGCTTGATCTCGATGAAGTATTGCAATCCATTCTCAAGCAGTTGGAGCAGGTGATCCCTAATAATGGTTGCTCACTCTGGCTTCGAGAGGGTGCAACGATGTGCGTTCGAGCTGTGCGCGGTTATGAGAATCCTGAAGATCATATCGACTTAGCGATCGATCTTCAGGGGGATATTTCTGAGCAAGAGATTATGGATCTCTATCAACCGCAGTTAATTACAAAAGCAGAGGAGGGGGAACGTTTCGTGCGGTTTGGTTATCAGCCTTGGATGCAATCGTTTCTTGTTGCACCCTTGACTCTAAAGAACAAGATGATTGGTTTTCTCACGATCGCCAATAAAGAATCGGAATTATTTACCCTGGAGATGGCGGAATTAGCCAGCATCTTCAGCCAGCAGGCGGCTTTGGCGATTGACAATGCACAGCTCTTC
>CAYLOP010000116.1:0-9757 GCA_964385305.1 uncultured Anaerolineaceae bacterium
CAATGCCTGTCCTGAGCGTAGCCGAAAGAAAATAGTCCCCCGCAGCCCCCCTTTTTAACCCTTTCAGGGTGCTGCGCAAAAAGGGGGGCGAATAGGGGGTTAGAAGGGGATTACAGATTCCCCGGCCCTTTGAGAAGCATCAATAGTTCGCGCAAGGCGACGGCTTCGACGCACCGCCTCTGGCCCCGCACCATTCCCCCCAATTGCCCCCGACGGAACCCTTGAACTGATTTCGGTTTTCGAACATCGTCCAGAAAAGCCAGCCGCGTTCCAACGAGTTGCCCGGTTTATATCGGTTGCCGTCAGCCCCCATACCGTCGCCAGATAGATCAGCAGTAAAGCTGTACGTATCCCCACCATAGGAGTACTCGCCCCACAGATGATCGTCGGATTGATTGATGTAGAGAGAGATCGGGTTGGGCGATAGAGCATCACACCATGTCGTCCAGGAGCCGCTCCAATCCGGGTAAGTGGGCGTCGGCGTGGGCGGCGGCGTCATCATGGGCAGGTCGCTGGTGTCGCAGACCACTTCCGCATATTGACCCCAGAGCCAACAGTCCTGTCCGGGGTTGTCGGGGTTATCGATCACAAAATAATTCGGCACGGTGCTTTGCCCGACGATCTCGGCTTCCTCGCCTGTTAGGAGCGCTCCCAGGTAATCATACGCCTGTCCCGGACCGGACCGGCAATTGGTGTTCGTGGACACACTAACCCTGGGAACACAGGGCGTGGGCGTTGGGGTTTCGCTGGGTGTCGGGGTAGGGGTCGGCGGTGCCGGCGTTTCCGTTGCCGGTTCAGATCCTGCGTCGGATGCGGGTGTGGCCGCGGATTCAGCACTTTCTACCCCACTTTGTGCGAGTTCGGCTTCGGCCACGCGTGTGCCCAATGCCTGCATGGTTGCCGTGGCGCTGTTGTACACCTGGGACTGGGTAGGGTAGTTGCATGCCAGGAGAGCGAGAAGGAGGACAATCGATGGTACCAGGAAACCTCGAACTCGGCTTGTGTTCATGGTGAGCCTCCTTCTCATGACTACACGGCAATCCGCCGTCTCTCACGGTCTCTCTATTGTTGGAACGTAGGAGAGATGTGTTTTGTGACGAGGTGCTAGCCATTCAGTATACATGAAGAACGGAAAGGGGGTGGTGGGATCCAAGTGGTGTATGTTCTTCTAAAGGGATCCGGAGGCAGGTTGCAGGTATTAGATTTTTAGGAGGAGCCTGTGTGAGTTCACAATCGTCAGGTTTCCTATAACTTATAACCTGGAATTGGGCACCTGAAGTTTCTTTATGTGGCTATAAAAGTGAATTCTTTTCACTAAGCCGCTTGAATCTGATAGGAGAGCGTGATCGGGAACACCTTGTCGAACATGGCCTGGGCGGGGCAGTACTTGGTCTCGGAGAGCTCGATAGCACGTTCGACGGCCGCCGGGTCGACCTCGCGGCCGGTGATGAGGTATTCGATGTTCACGGCTGTGAAAACACGCGGGTGTTCCTCCGCCCGCTCGGCGTGGACACGCACCTCGAAAGCGGTCACGTCCTGGCGTTTCTTGCGCAAGATGGAGATCACATCCATCGCTGTGCAGCCTGCTAGGCCTAAGGCGATCAGCTCCATCGGCCGGATGCCGTCGTCGTCGCCGCCCACGGTGGGCGAGGCGCCGAGATGTATCGAAAAACCGCTGTCGGCTGTGCCGTCGAACGTTAGTCGGTCAACCCATGTGACTTTAGCATCCATGCCTGTCTCCTTGTAAACGATCCCCCATGGGGGCAACGTGGGAGGAACGAATCCCGTCTTATCTCAGTCGCCGGGGATGAGATCCTCGAGGTGGAGCTGCTGCACGAGGCGCTGGTGCACGTCTTTGGGAAGCTGGACGGCGCCCTCCTGGGCTTGGTAGAGCGAGATGGTCTTACGCAGTGTGTCCACGACGCAGCGGCAATTGGGGCAGTCCTCCAGGTGACGCTCGATCTCGGCGCAAACCGCTTCAGCGGCGGTGCCATCCACATAGTCGCACAGTTCGCGCAGCAAGTCCTGGCAATGTTCATGTTCATGCATAGCCCAATTCCTCCACACGCTCGCTGAAGTAGGACGCGAGCCTCTCCCGCAGCTGCAAGCGGGCGCGCATGAGCCGTGTCTTCACAGCCGTCTCCGAGATCTCCAGGATCTCAGCCGCCTCACGCGTGGAAAAGCCGTGCAGATCACGCAGGACGAACGCGGCTCGAAGTGCTGGTGAGAGTCCCTTGACGGCTTCATCGAGCTGAGACTGCGCCTCGGCGGTCATGAACTCCTCTTCCGGAAGGCAGCACCAGTCGGTGAACTGTCGCGGTACCTCATAGCCTTCCTCATCGACGTGCGCTTCGTCCACAGAGATCATAGGTGGATTATGCTTGCGCAGGCGCATCAATGCCTGGTTGGTGGCGATGCGATAGAGCCATGTGCTCAGGCTTGAGCGGCCTTCGAAACGCGCCAGCGAGCGGTAGGCGCTGAGAAAGGTCTCCTGCAAGACGTCCTCGGCCTCGTGCTCGTCGCCCAGCATACGCAGCGCCAATCGATAGATCAAGGGCGAGTAGGCATCGACCATTTCGGCGAAGACCTCTCGATCTCCTTCTCTGAGCGCTTGAATCGATATTGATGTCTTCTCACTCATTGGATGCATTCTTCGATAAAAAGTTGCCTGAACCTCAGGGCTGGGATACAGTATACCCCATGGACACGGGCCTGACAGGGACGATCGAGCATCTGGGGCGCGTTTGGCGTGATCTGACCGGGGGCAGTATGACGATCCTCCAGCCGGAGGATAAGCTGCCCTCCTCGATCGGTGGACGAAAACTGCCGTCCCCGGTGCGCAGTGCATTGGAAGAGGGACGCCCTCTACTTGCGCACATATCCCGCCGCGCCTCGTGGTGGGTTCTCGTTTCCTCACCGAGCATTTCCACCAAGATGATGCTCGTGGCTTGGGCGATTGATTTCGAAGGGGGGGGCGACCTGCTTCAAAGCTGGTTTGACCTGCTCGCAACCTCGATGGCTGAGCGCACCGTGTCGGAAGATCTCACGCAAGCTGTCGTCAGCGCGTGGGATCGGCTGACATTTCTTTATGAACTCGCACACATCGCCGGCCACGTTCGTGCACTGCCGGAGATGCTATCGTCGATCGTCCACCTGCTCGCGGCCGTAGTCGTCGCTGAGGATATCTTCCTCATAACACGCGAGGGCGAAAACTGGACCTCGGTGACGGCTTCGGGCCAAACTCTGCCCATGCCGGGCGCTTTGGCCTTAAGCGTGAAGGGTGCGGATCAACCTTTAGGGTTAGGCGAAATCAGGAGCGCGCTCGAGCGTGCGGATTCACCGCTTGCCCGTTCCGGCGATCTGCTTGTGGCGCCCCTTTATGACGGCGAGGAATTTATGGGCGCAATCGGCATGATGGATGAAGGAGCGGCGCACTTCGATTCGAACGAGGTGCAGTTGATCGCCTCGGTCTCAGAGCAGGCGGGCGCCTTGATTCAAGCAGCCCGCACGCGTGCAGAACGCGAAAGAAGCCAACGCCTGGAGCATGAACTTGAGATCGCAGCAGGCATCCAAGTCAGCCTCCTACCTGTAGACCTGCCAGAGATCCACGGCGTCGAACTGGCCACCTATCTTCAACCTGCACGCCTCATCGGCGGGGACTTCTTCGATGTCGCCAGGAGCGAATCCGGTGTACCGCTCTTTATGCTCGCGGATGTGGCGGGCAAAGGGACCCCTGCGGCAATCCTCACCGCCCTTGTCCATGCCACCTTCCATGGTCAGGTTGCCTATACGGACGATCCCGCAAGGCTACTCGAAGCAATGAACCGCTTGCTCTATCTGGATCTGGATCGCGCCGAGACCTTTGTCACGATGGCCGTCGTTCGCCTGGAGAGCGAACCGCTCCGTATCGCCTATGCTTCCGCAGGCCATCTTGAACTTGCACTCTGGCGCGCATCGAAACGACGCGTTGAATTCTACCCTGCCACAGGATTGCCCTTAGGTATAATCCCTCAGGCAACCTTTGAATCCCAGGATCTCCCTTTCGAGCCTGGAGACGTCATGGTCCTATACTCTGATGGCCTCACGGAGACAGAAAACTTGAAGGGACAGGCATTTGGCATCGAAGGTCTATCAGATATAATCTACGCAGCCCATAAAGCCAGCGCAAAGGACCATATTGATGCAATACTGCAGGGCATTGAGGTACATAGCGGGGGACTTCCCATGCGGGATGATATCGCACTTATACTAGCAAAAGCATCCTCCAAGGACAAGCAGCCGATGTTGGTGGAGCCCTTTGTCATCCCGGCGGAAATGGGGTCGGTTAGACCGTTGTTGGAGCGTGTGCGCGCATTGGAGTACATTCTTCCGGTCGGTCAAGATGTGCGTGGGGGGTTGATCGATGATTTTACCTTGGCGCTATCCGAGATTGTGACCAATCAGATCAACCATGCTTACGCAGGAGAGGGTGGCCGTATTCAGGGCTGTTTTATTCTGGAAAGGGATCGACTCGTTGGGGAACTATACGACAGCGGCAAACCCTATCATCCGCAAGAAGCCGCACTGGCGGAGTTTGACGTTGAGAATCCCCCTGATCGGGGGTATGGGTTAAGATTAGTGCGAGGTTTACTGGATCGACATACGTACCATCGTTTAGAGGGTGGCCGCAACCATTGGCGCCTTGTCAAGTCTCTCGCTGGAGGGAATGACGATGAAGATTGAGATCGAACGACCAGGAGAAGGAATGGTTGTCGTCCGCGCTGCAGGTCGGATGGACGCTGACTCAGCACCCGAGTTCAAGAAGAGTCTTCGTGAGATTGCAAAGGGTGGCACAACCACCGTAACTGTCGATCTCAAGGAGGTCACCTTCATCGATAGTTCGGGTCTCTCAGCCTTAGTGTCGGGTTTGAAAGCGTTGCGAGAACACGGCGGTGCGCTCCTTCTCAGTCGACCACAACCCCAAGCCATGAAAGCGTTGCGCTTGACATTGCTCGACCGGGTGTTTCCGATCTTTCCCTCCCTCGAGCAAGCCCTGAGAGAAGGGGAGCTGTATACACCATAGCGGGGTGAGATCTTGGCAGATCGTATTCTAGTTGTTGACGACGAGATCTATATCTGCCGGCTTGTGCGTTTTGTTTTGGAGCAATCCGGTTATGATGTGCTGGTTGCATGCACGATGGAGGAGGGGCTCAAGTTGCTCCGAGACGCGCATCCCGATGCAGTGACCATCGATCTCATGATGCCAGAGCATAGCGGTTTGGAATTATTAGAAGAAAAGCAAGCTGACCCAACGATAAGCGCCATCCCCTCGCTTATTGTGACGGCAGTCGGCATACGCTCCGACTTGGATCGGGCAGTTGAGCTTGGTGCCACAGCAACCCTCAACAAACCTTTCAGTCATAGGCAATTGATCGAGGCGATCGAAAACGTGCTTGGTAAATGAGCCTCGGCTTGATCTCGGATTACGCGGCATTCCGTCTTCGCATCCCGGAGGGGTGCTGGGACCTGGTAGCGCAGCCCGAGCCTTTCCCGCTTTTTGAAGCACTCTCCCTATCGCTTACGTGGCAGTCAGGCGCCCACCGTCATACCTGGGATGGCGGGATGGGAGCGGTGAACGCTACCAGGATTGCTGAGAAAGAATCTCCTCATGGCCCCTTGCGGTGCGTCACGGTTGAGCTTACTTCTCAGGGCGATGGGATCGCGAAACGTATCGAGTTCGCACTTGCCTCCGAAACGCCGCTTGCCCTATGGCGACTTCATCTCCAGAATGAATCCCAGCGTCCGATCCGACTCCATACCATCGAGATGATGCGCCTTGGCTCAATGCCGAGGCGTTGGTCGTCGGGTTGGTCGCGCCGATTTCTATCCCAGAGAAGTGGGGTTTCCATGGGCGCGATGCGCTTGCAAGCGCAGACACCAGAGCTCGCTCTCCATACCCAAGGCTGGCAAAGCTGGTCGTATGCTGGCGCTCTGGGTGCCGAAGATCAATCGCCAAACACGCGTCTCGGACCCTTCACAGCACCTATCGAACTTAATGCGAGCACACGCCGCGCCCGTCGGCGGGGCGCGCGAGTATCGGATATGTTCGGCGTTATCGGGGATCGGTCGGGCAGGCGCGGGGTTCTGGTGGGGTTTCTCTCGCAGTGTGCGGCTTTCGGTTGGCTCGAGGCGCGCTTGGACCCCCATTCTCCATACGTAAGCCTGCGCGCGGATGGAGATGCTGCTCGTATCGATCCGGGGTGCAGTTTTATGAGTGATTGGGCTTGTATTCAATTTGTCGATCTGGATTCGCCCGATCCTATCGCCCCATATCTCGAAGCCGTCGCCCGTGAGAACGGTGCACGCGCCACATCACCGGTACCAGTGGGGTGGTGTTCGTGGTATCACCTCTTCCAGGGTGTAACACAGGGCGCTGTGGAAGATAACTTGGCGTGGTTGCAGCATCACCGATCCGAGGTGCCGATGGAAATGGTCCAGATCGATGATGGCTACGAAGCTGAGGTTGGCGATTGGCTCGATGTCAAGCATGGGGCATTTCCAGATGGAATGGCTGCGATGGCAGCTAAAATCCGTAGAGCGGGATTCAAGCCAGGCTTATGGCTGGCGCCGTTCGTTGCCAAGCCTGACTCCCAGATCCTGCGCGATCATCCGAAATGGGTTCTCTGCAATCGGTTGCGATTACCCATCAATGCGGGTTTCATCTGGGACACCTTCGCGCGTGCCCTTGATCTCACACATCCAGAGGTGCTTGCGTATGTGCGTCGCGTTGTCGAGAATGCTGTCCAGAATTGGGGTTACGATTACCTCAAGCTCGATTTCCTCTACGCTGGGGCTTTGCCGGGCCGGCGATACGACCCAACTGTGACAAGAGCCCAGGCGCTCAGCAACGCGTTTGAGTTGATACGCGCAGCCTCAGGAGATGGAACAACGTTGGCCGGATGTGGCTGCCCATTGGGCACTGGTGTGGGATATTTTGATACCATGCGTATCGGCCCCGATGTGGCTCCGAATTGGCGCCCATCCTATCGGGGACTTACTCGGATGATCGAGCGTGAGACGATGATGCCAGCAGCATGGAATGCCATACGAAGTACACTGGGCAGGGCAGCGTGGCATCGGCGCTGGTGGGTCAATGATCCAGATTGCTTACTGATCCGTAGCGCGAACACGCGCCTTTCAGCCCCGGAGGTTCAGAGCCTGGCGACGGTGATTGCCATGAGCGCTGGATCGTTGATCCTCTCGGATGAGTTGCCCAAGCTAAGCGAGGAAAGGATCGCCTGGCTCACTCGGCTTCTGCCGCCGCTGCCTGGATCTGCATCGGTTATAGATTGGTTTGACTCTCCTTCGCCCGCTCGCCTAGCGCTGCCCCTGCGTGGTCCAGCTGGGGAGTGGTTCCTCCTGGCGTTCTTTAATTGGCAAGATACGAGCGCAGACCTCCAAGTTGAGATGGCTTTGCTTCCCATTGCATCTGCCAAACGGTATCACCTGGTAGACTTCTGGCGTGAAAGCTATGCTTGCGTTGAGGGTCCCGTCATTCGCTTTCGGGAGGTTCCTGGTCACGGCGTAAGACTTGTTTCCATTCGACCGGTTCTCGAAAAGCCGCAGTGGGTTGGGGACACCTTGCACATCTCACAGGGGTTGGCGGTGCAAAATCTTGGTATAGAATCGAATCAAATGATCGCAGACCTAGACCTGAACCGGCGTGCGCGTGGGACGGTTTGGGTGGCGCTTCCGGGGGCTCCAAGCAACGTGACGCTTGCGGGGCGATCCATCCCCTGGCGGCAGGTTGCGAAGGGGGTTTATTCGGTTGATTTAGACATCACCGATCCATCCAGCCTGAAGATCGAATGGAGTTGAGTGTGTTCGGCACGATCGATCAAACGATACAGCTTCTTGCGTTGCTTCTTTTCGTAAGCACACTCCTGGTTGTTTATGGGGGGTGGAGGCAGGTTCTTTCTGCGAGAAGCTTGCCTTATTTCCTGCTTCGTCAATCTCGCACGGTGCGCGGCTGGCGTTGGATCATGCTGGGTGTAGCGCTCGGAGTCCTGGGTTTGACCGTACAGGTATATGGGCGTCCGATCGCATACCGTATCATGCCGCCCACACCCTCTTCCACACCCACTGCGACGATTACGCGAACGCCGACGATCACACTGACCCCCTCGATTACTGCGACGCCGTCGATCACGCTTACACCATCGATCACGCCTACCGGAACGGCGACGTCGACACCTGGATTACCTGAAACGATCAGGGTCTTAATTCGTGAGACTGTAACACCAGCTGAGGATGCTGCCTTGAGCCCCATTCAAGTTGCACGTAGAATCGATGGTCTGAATCGGGCGCTCAACCCGGCAGAGACCTTCGAAAACCCCATCGGAAGGTTATACGGCGCGTTTACCTACAACAATCTCCAGAATGGCCTGCGATGGACGGCGCTTTGGTATCGCGGGGATGAGGTGGTATGTATCGAGACCCAGGCGTGGGATGGCGACACGGGCGGCTTTGGCTTCACAGAGTGCGAGCTGGAGCGCTGGTTGCCTGGTAAGTATGAGATTCGCATGTTCCTCGGGGAACGCTGGAGGGTTTCAGCATCCTTCAGTGTGGAAGGTGAACCCCCGACGCCTACACCCACTCCGAGCGAGACGCCTACGGTGTCTAATACCCCAACGCCTTAATACATCCCAGGATCTTATCCGACTATGACCTAACGGGGCTGCTTAGAAAGCAACTTAGCATGATGATCTATGCATTTCGTGGAAGTTTTTCGGGTAGATTGTGCGCAGCTTGGATCAGGTGTTGAACGGCGCGGTAGCCGCGTGAGAGCGGTTCGATCTGGATGTATTCATCCACCGTGTGTGCGCGTCCTCCAACCGTCAACCCTACGCACACCGCTGGGAATCCAAGGCTGAGCGGGATGTTGGCATCTGTGGAGCCAATCTTGAGGATGTAGCGCTTCTCGCCCACTTCCTGGAGCGCTTCGACAGCTGCAAGGACGAGCGGATGGTCTTGCGGGATTCCACCACCGGGTCGGTCCCCAATGCGTTCACACAAGATTTTTACCTCGCCTTTTGAAAATTCTCTTACGAGCGCTTTTATCTGGCTGTCAAGCGTAAGAATGCACGACTCTTCTTCCGAGCGTAGATCGATTTCCATACTCGCCTGCCCGGCGATTGTGTTGATGCTCGTGCCACCCTCGATTTGACCCACATTGAGCGACGTGCATGGCGAATGCGGTAAGGGAAGCCGGGCTATTTCTGCACCTAAGGAGAGTAGTGTGTGGATGGCGGAAGGACTCCCGGCGTTTGTCCAGGCGTGACCGCCTGGTGTCCTGACGGAGATCCGGTAGCGGTAAATCGGTAGACCGCGATGATAGATCTGCCCGTATGCCATACCCTCCAGGACGATGTAGGCAGATACATCGCCTCCGAAGCGCGCAACCACCTCCCGCATCCCCTTCAGATTTCCCAGTCCCTCCTCGCCCACCGTACCGACAAGCCATACATCACCGCTCAATGGAGCGTTAGGGAGGTCACCAGCGAGTTCGATCAGCGCGGCGAGCGAGACGGTGTTGTCGCCGATACCTGGTCCATAGAGTTTATCGCCCTCACGACGCCTGGTCAGGGGCACATCCATGGTGAATACGGTGTCAAGGTGTGCGCTTACGATCACGGGGGGAGCTGATCCCCCTGGAACTCTTCCGTAAACATTCCCTACCGCGTCACAGGATACATCCATGAGCTCCGCATCCTCAAAC
>CAYLOP010000117.1:0-9710 GCA_964385305.1 uncultured Anaerolineaceae bacterium
GCGCCAGCCGATAGGTGGCTCACCAACCGTGATGTGAGACTGAAGCGCAACATTTTATATTAGAAGAGGATGGAAAGCTTGCCCTTCAGCGAAGGGTAGTATGAAAATCTGGGCTATGCTAGAGTCCACTACTTCGTGAAAGCGTTGATCCCTTACCAAATCAACTTTTTCGTAGGAGGTTTTATCCAATGGAACAAACTGACTTCAAAGTCTATGGATATCGATGGGTCGTGCTGCTTGCATTCATGTTTGTCGTCGCCATTAATCAGCTCTTGTGGATAACCTTTGCTCCAATCACAGGCAGTGCCGCCGCCTATTATGGAGTCTCGGATCTCAGCATCGGTCTTTTGTCCATGTGCTTCATGATCGTCTATATCGTCATCTCGATCCCTGCCTCCTGGGCGATCGACACCTTTGGCATTCGGACCGCCGTGGGGATAGGTGCTGCAATAACGGGCATCTTCGGCTTGTTGCGGGGTATCCTGGCATCCGATTACACATTAGTTCTTATTGCGCAAATAGGGATCGCCATCGGACAGCCATTCATCCTCAATGCTGTGACTACCGTAGCTGCTCGTTGGTTTCCTATCCAGGAGCGAGCTACCGCTGCGGGCCTGGGGACTCTGGCAATGTACCTTGGCATCGTTGTGGCATTGGTGCTGACTCCTTATCTGACGATCCAATCTCAGATCAGCGGCATGCTCCTAACCTATGGGATCGTTTCTGTAATCGCCGTAGTTGTCTTTTTTGCATTTGTAAAAGAACGTCCTCCAACATCTCCCTGCCTCCCTGATCAGGAAGAGCGCTCCCTTGTTTTTGACGGTCTTAAGGAATCCCTGCGAATGAGAGATTTTGTCCTATTAATGGTTATCTTCTTCGTGGGTTTGGGCGTGTTCAATGCGGCAACAACTTGGATCGAAGATATCGTCAGGCCGAGAGGTTTCTCGATCATCCAGGCTGGTAACACGGGAGGCTTGATGATCGTAGGGGGTATTATCGGTGCCGTAGTCGTCCCAATACTCTCTGACCATCATCGTAAAAGAACACCATATTTGTTATTGGCTGTGATAGGTGCGACCCTGGGACTTATCGGCATTACCTTTGCCACAAGCTACTGGCTCTTGCTCGTCTCAGCTTTTGTCTTTGGTTTCTTCTTGCTAAGCGCTGGCCCGATTGGATTCCAGTATGGCGCCGAAGTTACCCATCCAACACCAGAGGGCACGTCAAACGGCCTACTTTTACTCATGGGCCAAATCTCGGGTATCATTTTCATCTTTGGAATGGACAGTTTTAAGTCCCCGGAAACAGGTTCAATGACCCTGCCCTTGATTGTGCTCATCGGTCTCATGGTTCTAAGCCTGCTCTTCTGTACAAGGCTCAGGGAAGCGACAACCTTGCTGACTGAAAATAGGAGCCCATGAACCGCTGTCTTGTTGCAGATAGTCACCTAACCCCGCGTGTTGCTGGCCGGGCTTCACCAGAGGGTAAGCGGCGCGTTTTTTTTACGACTGTTGACAAGCAAAGCCGTGTCAAGGCTACCAACGCCCGACAGCACACGCCCCCGTTAAGCCACAGGCAAGGGCACCCGTCCGATCAGGCACAACGACGAAAATGATCCCAGATGAGCACTGAATTCGGAAATGCAGAAAGCGCGCTACAAACACGACGCTTTGTCGTGCGCGCGTTCACTCAGGCACTCTTTCTTCCCTTGGTCGTAGGTCCTTTCCTCTTCGTTCCCGCTGGTACGCTCGCCTGGCCAATGGGATGGGTGGTTCTCGTCATCTTTGTTGCTGGAAACCTAGGTCTATCGCTGCTGGCGGCCTTCAGAGAACCGGACCTTGCGGAGGAGCGCCTCACGCCCGCGGCCGGTGCCAAGAACTGGGATCGTTTTCTGACTTCCGCAACGAACCTGCTGCTCATTGCTGGGCGTAGCCTAAAAAAATCTGGATTGCAGTGATTGTTATTTTTAAGGACCATCCAACCGTTATAATTGCGGTGTGCAACAAAAAAAATCCATCCGATGGTTACTCTTACTTATTCTGCTGACTGCCTCGCTCAACACAGCAGCCTTCGTACGAGTCGCCCAACCCCCGACCAAACCCGCCCAACCCGCTGAAGTCACTGCTTTTGATCTGATCATCGCTATGAATACTTTGCGCATGTCGTACGGGCTGCCGGCGCTGGTGGAAGATCCCATCATCAACGCGGTGTCTCAATCTACAGCAAAGACCATGGCGGCCAACCTGATGTCCTGGCACATCGGGAATGTCTCTGGCCGGCTAGCCGCTGCCGGGTATGGCGGAGGCGCTACGGTCTGGGCAACTGAAAATTTCGCCGTGGGAGATCTCTCTATCGACGAGATCATGGTGATCTGGTCCGACGCTTCGCATATGATCCCGGCCGTCAATCCGGCTTATTGCAATATCGGCGCGGGCGTAGCCAGAGCTTCCAATGGCAGGACGTACTACGTCTTACAGGCTGCCTACACATCTGCCAAATCCTGCGGGGAATATCAGTCTCCCGGCAGCAGCACTGACGGTGGCGCGGTTTCCCAGTGGATCGTCCCGGTGAAAATTGCCACTCCGGATGGAGAGGGCCGAGTGTACCATGTGGTGGAAGCCGGTCAGTCATTCTGGGCGATCGCCGTAGCGTATAAAATCACGATCCGAGACCTGGAAATCTGGAATAACCTTTCCAGGGACTCAAAACTGCAAATCGGCCAATCCCTGTTCATCCCCGGCCCCAACACCGAAGGCTACAGCACGCCCACACCGGTCGGCATGATCCAGATCAGCACACCCGATCCCGACGGCAAGATCGTCCACACCGTTCAGGAATACCAGACACTCACGACGATTGCCCAGGCATATGGGATTAATATCGAGACAATCTTAGCCCTGAATGGCTTTCAAGCCGATTGGCCGCTGCAGATCGGGCAGAAATTGGTCATCAACCCTGGTTCGGTGACCCCTAGCCCGACCCCTCGTCCCCTGACACCCATCGAAAAATTGACGCCCGCAAGCGACGGTAAGTACTATCACATCGTTAAAATCAACGAAACGCTTTCATGGATCGCAGTACTTTACGAAGTGAAGGTTGCCGATCTTATGGCCTGGAACGGGCTGAATGAATCCTCGATTCTGCACCCCGATCAAAAATTGATCTTGCATGTGACTCCGCCCGCCACTGAAACGCCTACCCCTAGCTCGGCTACCCCCACAATGACTGCCACGGTGGCGCCGTCCACGCCCACACCCATCCTACTCCCAACGCAGACAGTTATCCGTCAAGATACCAAAGCGGAATCGTCCTCTGCCAATGGAAGTAACACGACTATCTGGGCAATAGCCATTGGGCTACTTGTGGGTGGATCTTTACTGGCAGTATTCATCTCCCGCAAAAAGCAGTAAAAGGTTCTTCTCGAAAACCTGGGACTCTCTGAATAGGCTTACGTCTTGTTCAGTGTTGTAAATTCAACTGGGCTCCCAACATGAAATTGAGTGGCCACAGATGCGGCGCGAATTAGACGCGAAGGTGTATGATTGGGCCGCTGGGTTTGCAGGCGCTGGAACGGACCCCGGCGACTTCCTACACCGCTTACGCTCAGGAACCCCGTCTGCATGGGCCGGGCGGTGCTTTGCGAGGCTCGAAAATCTTAAGCCGCGACCAATTTCCTAAAAATCCGTAGGAAGATATGATAGCCTACATTCATGGCTAATGATCGTGTTCGTCAGGTAACGAGAAGCAAACTATGAAGTACAAAAGCGTGATCGCAACCGAACGCGGAGGCCCGGAGGTTCTCCAAGTCACGGTGAACGACCTGCGCGCGCCGTCATCCGGGGAGGCCCGCATTAAAACCCTCGCTGCGGGCGTTTGCCGACCTGATATTACCGTTCGAACGGGTGAATCGCTCTACAGCGGCACACCGCTGGGGCAGAAGTTCCCTTTCGTGCCGGGTTATTCCATCATCGGTACTGTAGATGCGGTTGGCGAAGGCGTGGCCGAAGTCGCTGTCGGCGATCGGGTTGGCGCACTGACGGTTGTCGGCGGCTACAGCGAGTACCTATATTGGAAGAGCGATCGGCTTATTCCTGTTCCATCCACAGTGGACCCGGTGGAAGCCGTCACACTGATCCTGAACTACATCGTGGCTTACCAGGCGCTCCATCGGTCGGCGAAGGTCAAGGCCGGGGATAAGGCGCTCATCATCGGCGCGAGCGGAGGTATTGGAACGGCCCTACTTCAGCTTGGCAAACTGGTTGATCTCACTATGTACGGGACAGCCTCTGCGAGCAAACACCCCATCCTGAGTGAAATGGGCGTCATACCCATCGACTACCATACACAGGATTTTGTCGAGGTGATCGATCAGATGGAGCCGGATGGCCTCGATGCCGTGTTTGATGGGATGAGCGGGGACTACATTAAACGTGGACTGGCCGTGCTGCGGCGCGACGGCACGCTGGTGAGCTACGGTGAACCCACCGGGCTTCCCGCACTGTTTCGTATGCTTGGGACGCTCATCACGGTCAACCTGCTGCCGAATGGTAAATCCTTTAAGCTGTATGGCACATCGTCCTATTTTTTATTCGACAAACGACCGTTCCTGGAAGACTGGGCCGTGCTCTTCAAGCTGCTCAAAGAAGGTAAAATCAAACCCGTCATTGCGAAAAAATTCCCCCTGCTGGAAGCGTCTCAAGCCAATGCGCTGCTGGAGAGCGGGCAGATCGTTGGCAACGTCGTCCTGGCGGCGCCGGAATTGTTGCAGGATTTTCGCTCGCACAGCAGATTGTCATAAAAGCCGGGGATTTGAAATGGACACGACCAAATTAAGATTTATCGGCGCGGGGTCATTTTTTCTTTTCGTTTTTCTTTCCGGATTGTGGTTGAGCCGCTCGGGAAAGCCCTATAGTGCGATCATTTTTAACACCCATAAATTGATCGGGCTGGCGGCGGGTGCCTTTCTGGTCACAACGGTTTACCGGATTCATCAAGCGACTCCACTCAGTCCGGTAGAAATCACCGCCATCGTTGTCACTGTCTTGATTTTTGTCGCCACCGTTACCGCGGGCGGTTTGCTGAGTATCGATAAACCCATGCCGGCAGCGATCTCAATGATGCATAAGGCGTTCCCGTATTTCGCCGTGCTCTCCACTGCCGTAACCCTGTACTTGCTGTTGATTCGCAAATTGTAAACCGCCCAAAGCGACGCGCGGCTCATCACGGTGCTGCAGCCGTCCACATAGACTAAACGATTGGGTTAAGATAGACCTGGAAAGGAAAACTGGATCGGCTAAAGGAGCAGCACGTGGGGTGGTTGCCCGTCAGGGCACTCGAGGCTGTCGGGCGGATTCTTGAGTTAGAAAAGCGTTGGGGAAAAATGGCCAGACATACGCGGTACCAGGGTCTAATCGTCGAGAACGACAGCGTTCTACTCATCAAGCACACAGAGCGCGCAACGGGTCGTAGCTATTGGATCATCCCTGGCGGCGGACTGGATGACGACGAAACGGAAGAGGAATGCGTGATTCGGGAGGTTCGAGAGGAAACAAACCTGGATGTGGAGATCGAGAGATTACTTTTCGATGAGCCGGGTCATCCGAATGGTGTGTACCGTAGGCGCAAGACCTTTCTATGTAAGCCCGTTGGTGGACATCCATCTCCAGGCTTTGAGCCGGAGGTTGAGGCTTCCGAACGCTATGCGATTACCGAGGTTCGGTGGTTTGATCTTCGACAAGAAACGGATTGGGGGCATGATCTGCTGACGGATCCATTCACCTACCCTCAACTGGTTAATGTCAGGAAGGAGCTTGGCTATTTTCCCTCGCAGTCCTGAGCCCGCGCCGCGCTCCATGCATCTGTACCTGCCTAACACTTATGAAAACGCTGGGGGTGAACCGCTGAAGCGCCGAAGTGGTGGCGTACACTGAGATTGCAGGTGCGGTGCGATCCACATCAGAACCTGGTGCTTCTGAACCGGGCTTATTCATTGTATGATCGAAACGAGACCGCTTCCAGTCTTGATAAATCGCTGCGCTTCGCGAAGTTCGCAGCCATGAGGTAGCGTCGACAGCGTTGTGAGGAGGGAAGCGTGAGGAAGTACCATCATCTTGGCATTCCAACAGTAGTATCAAGAGAGGGTGAAATCTACCTTGACCAGTTCAAGATGTACTCGTCGGGATTCGATACCAGTCCGTATGGCGTGGAGTGGCTCCGTTTCGAACCCGATTGCCCACTTCCCGAGTTGGTGAAGACCGTGCCGCATGTCGCGTTCGTTGTCGACGACATCAGCGCCGCCATAGCAGGCAAGGATGTTCTGATTCAGCCCAACAGCCCGAGCCCAGGTGTGACGGTGGCGTTCATCGTGCACGACGGAGCGCCCATTGAATTTCTACAGTTTTCGGGTCCGGACTTCGAAGTGTGGCCAGGCAGTGCCGCAGACGGCGTGTAAGGGAGCATTGGTTGTTGGGAAGTGACGGGCCGCGTTGGGATGCGGTGTCTGTATTCGTACAACATATCGTGATAGCGGGAGGTTAGAGCCCATTCTTAAGATTGGTCAATGGACTACTCGCTGCTCCGTGAAGAACGCGGGATCTTGCAGAGATGACCGCACTTACCCTTTACAGGACGCTCCACGGCAGTTTGCGTCGCGAGGGATGCTGGGCGAAAAACATACCAAGCTATAGGACAAAGGTGCCTGGTGAGCAAGAGTGGGTCCGTGTCTTTGCCGCTCATCTCGCATCGTTGAACATCCAACATTGGGCGGCGTATTGAGTTTTCGGAGGGTTTCCACATGCCTGCGATGGTTAATCGGATGGTCAGGGTACTTCGATGATCGAGCGGTTCCTTTCGGCGGTTGTGCGATGGGCTGCTACTCAGCCAGACATCGTTGCTGTGGCCCTTGTCGGCTCGCATGCGAGAGGTACCGCGGTGCCCGCGTCGGATATCGATCTGGTGATCCTCACGAGCTGTCCACAACGGTATCTGCAGTCTACGGACTGGGCAACGACATTCGGCTCATTAGCTGAGAAGGCAATTGAGGATTGGGGCAAGGTTACGTCATTACGAGTATGGTACGAGGGCGGTGAAGAGGTAGAGTTCGGGATAACGACCTCTGAGTGGGTGGCGCATCCTATAGACGAGGGAACCTGGAAAGTGATCTCTGACGGAATAAGGATTCTCTTCGACCGCCATGGTTACCTCGCTGATGCCATCCGTGGGCGTTCTTGATATGCATGGCGTAGTGAAGGGTGATGGCCGCCCTAAAGGATTCTCCGCTGACGCTTCGGGATGCAACGCGAAGCGCGCAGTCGTTTACTAGTGCATAGCGTATTATTGCCGTGGATTATCGATTAACGAGAATGACTCATGCGCGCAAAGAAGTTCGAATCTGTCAGCGATAATTTTTTACCAAAGTGGGTTCTAGCATCCTCCTTGGGTATGGCTGCCGGCTTAGCCATTGCATATGTCGTGTTCTCAATCCTGGGGGGCTTAGGCGTCCATGTTAATGACTGGCTTTTCACCCTTCTCCTGCTTCCGCTTGTAGGTTCCACTGTTGGTTTATTACAATCGTTTGTTTTGAGAAGATATGGGGTTTCCCCTCTCCTATGGTTCGTAGCGACCCTGGTTGGATATGCCTTATGTATTCTCGTCCTCGTCGTGTTCAATGAATGGATAACCATTAGAACTGGATATCTTGATGACATGCTAATCTTAACCATGGTAGGGTCTGTGATTGGCACTTCACAATGGTTGATTATTCGGAACCATGGCAGGAAAGCGATGTGGTTGATTCTCGCTACGATATTTGGATTTATGGGCCAGCTTCTGGTGATTGCGAATCCTGCCAAAACTTCCATGCAATTCATCGGGTATATTGCGTTAGAAGGAGCTTTCATAGGCATAACCACCGGCCTAGTGCTAATGAATATTTTTAAAGATAACACATTGCCAGCAAAACCTACCGCATAGACCCCAGCGAATCATTTGCTGGAGGTGATTGAGGATGCAGCGTGATTTGTTGCCAAAATTGTATATAGGGGTTGCTGAGACTGCCGGTGGTAGTCTTATCCCCTGCGCCTCCCTACTCTACTTGCGTTTAGGGATGACTCACGAAGCTCGAAACTGTTAGGTGAAATGACTACATGCCTCCTACCATGCATAAGTTCCGTGTCGTCGTCTTGAACCTTGGATTAAGTGGAATCGCCATTTCGATCGCGTACACGGCATTCTTGCTTGATCGGATCTTGACTCTTCGATTACCTAATGTGCTGGCATTGGTCGCATGGCCGCTCCTCGTTTTCGGAACATCCATCATTTTATGGGCGGTCGTCCTATTAGCTCGGTATGCTGGGGCAACTGGAGCTCCTGGCGACCCTACCAAGAAGCTAGTGGCGAAGGGGCCTTTCGCTTGGGTTCGAAATCCCATTTATGGTGCAGATGCTATCATCATTATGGGTCTTGCCTTTCTCACAGGTTCACCCTCTATGCTTCTATATGATCTGCTCTATGTGCTCGGAATGGATATCTATGTTCGAGTAGTGGAGGAGCCCGCCCTGGAGCGGCGATTCGGTGAGGCATACGCAAGATACAAAGAAGCTGTCCCTCGGTGGTTCCCCGGAATTATAAGAGGCCTAGGTTCAACGGCTCGCGGATAATTAGTATTTAGAACCGTTCGCTGATCCGCAAAGAGCACGGGATCTTCAAGAGGGGACCGTACTTACCCATTCCATGGCGCTTCACAGCAGTGTGCTTCGCGAGGATCCATTCTTGCCCATTTTACGGATGCGCTCCGCGGGGACAAACATTGCGGCGCGATTTCCTATCGATGTCGTACGATCGGGGCACTGGGATTATCGACGATGGAACGAACCCCGAAGCATCTCCACTCCACGAACGCCCTAGGATGCATCGCGAGGCTCGAAGCCGTTATACAGCAGTGCAAGGTATCGTCATAGATTATCGCTCGTCAACGAGCATTCCAATAAGTGGGAACTTTTGGAGCAGGTCTGCGCTGTGGGGAGCCGCATCAAGTTCTGTGGTCAGATCTATGCCGGCTGTGTGCAGTACTTGGTGCCGCCCCTTTTGCCACAGGAAACTGTGTGATACGTCATATACTTTGCCTTTGTAGGCAATGTATGCTGGGGCACCATCTTTACCGTCATATTGGGCGAGTTCTTCCTTTGTCAATCTCCACATCACTCAACGCTAAGGGTGGCGAAAAAAGAATGGGGAGACCCTGATGGATGCAGGGTCTCCCATGAGCCAACTCTAGACCGATGGCATGAATGGGCGCACGAAGGGCGAAGTTTCCCCACGGCGCAAGAAATGACCCGATGGTCCTTCACCCAAGAACTCAGAAAACCAGGATTCGTGCTCGATTTCTTCATTCAGGATGGCCAAGGATAAAGCATAGGTTCGATGATCCTTACCAGCGGTGATGTTACAAATGTGGGTGTACCCTCGCACAGCGCATCGCTCAGCTTCTACCAGTACCTTCAAGATAGCCTTGGCATCCGTCGGGTCTTTGGGCAGATTGGCGGGCGGGCAGGCGGACAAGTCGTGGAATTCTCTCATGTCATCAGGGAGCTTGCCCCCAAGCTCGTAGATACGGGGGACCAGGGCTTCAAAGTGATTGCGATCTTCAATGCGGGCAGTTTCGGCAATCTCTTTGATCCCCTCACCCTCCAAGCCGATCAGATTCGCGCGTA
>CAYLOP010000118.1:0-9693 GCA_964385305.1 uncultured Anaerolineaceae bacterium
TCGCAAGCTAGTGCAAACCTTCGATCCCAATCCATCCACCCTCCCCTTGCGCTAAGACATCTGAAAGGATAAGACCAATGCAACCTCAAAGCCTGCGTAGAACGCTCATCATGAATGTTTACGTCATTGTTTTGATCTTGTGTCTATCCGCTTGCTCACCGGGTGAAGCGCCAGATGTCCCTGCAGCAGATTCGCCGAGCGAAGAGCCGATAGAACCACCCCAAGCGCTCAGCCCTCCTGCCACCATGGGCGTCGCCATGGACCCAGCGGGTGACGCGATTCCTCTTGCACAGGTTGGGAGCGAGATCGGGGATTTCAACGGCGTGATCTCCGGAGACCTCGAGATCAGCGAGGCCGGCTGGTTCACCGTTGAAGCACTGGGGTTCGCCCCCGGGTTCGCCCGACCCTTCGGCGAATTTAACGGTGTCGAATTATTCAGCGTTCGCCTCACACCCTTCTCTTACGGCATTGTGATTGAGGACGGGGAACCAGGTTCCTTCGCCTTCGGTGAAGAGGAGACACCTATGATTGAGGTCGAGATCTCTTCCGGCAGCTTTAGCGAACCCCAAACGACGGTTGCGGCTGCGATCATCGACCGACTGGACGTCGGGCCGGGTTATCAAACGGTGGACGGGAACCGGGATCTCTATTTACACTACGCTTTCGCACTCCAAAGCTATGATGCATCCTGGGAGATGATGAGCTTAGAGCCCGGAACGACTTACGCCCTCCAGATCCAAATACCCGCGGGCATGTCGGATCAGCCCACCCTGGCAACCTTCGACGCGAAACGCGGAGAATGGACAGGTCTCACGGAGGCGTGCGTCTCTGCAGACCAGGGCGTTCTCCATTGCACGTTAGCTGCTTTCTCGCCTTTGTTTGGACTGTTCTCCGAGAACGCGCCGGCACTGGCAGAAACGCAGCCTCCTATCACGGCACATGCGGCCGGGTCACAGGGAAGCGGCGCGCGCCTGTCTGTCAGACCCGCTCCCAGGGCTCAAACCGGGCAATGGGACGGTGCTTTTCAACAAGCCATGGACAAGATAGCCCAATGGCTCAACGATAGAGAGAGAGGTTTCTACCTCGATGACGGTCAAGAGCCCACTCTCGACGATCCAGAATTGCTCGACCTGCTCGATGATTTGATCGATGCAGCCGTGCGTTATGCCAATGAGAATCGCAACGAATCGGGCAAGATTCACCTGATGCAAGCAGCTGCCCTGGCAACCCTGCTCGGTCAGGACCAGATGAGTGAACCGCTGGTCAAAGAAGCGGCCCACATCTCCTACAAAATGGGGGAGGAAATCCTGAAAGACCCTGATTGCGGGAAGTTCAGGGAGGCTTTCAAGATCGCGGAACAGAACATTCTGATTTCTATGTTTGATGACATCGATAACCAGGGCATGGCAGACAAGATCATGAATACCTACCTTGCGTTGATGGACGATTGTGACATCTGGGATGGAACAATCGATGTCCGACTCGATGTCCTAAAAACCCATCCGGTTGAAGACTTCACCCTGGAGGCCAGCCCACCCTATTGGTGGGAACTCCACGCCGTCCGAATCGGCACCAATGTTGGGACGCATTATTCGCGAGCCGAAGATACCGTTCGAAATATGTTCTACGGAACCACCTACATCTACCAATCGGATTGCACCAACTCGATAAGCTACAGTTCCCAACAAAAACCGATCTTTCTCACCTCCGAAGGCACTTATGATGGGTATACCTTCAAAATGAACAACCTCATGCCGCAGGAGGCGACCGGCTTCACAACCATCACCCAAAAGTGGGACTTTCGATCAAAGTACGGTGACCCTCCCACCTGCCAGCCAGATCCTGGAGGTCAGCGATCCTTCGAGCTCGGGAACTACTGGTCTGTTCTTTCGCATGGTTTCCTCGAGGAAGGTTCGTCGGTCCCCTTTCAGGAAATGCTCGAGGCAGGGGATCCGAGCGGAGACATCATCCAGGGCAACCGCGATATCACCAACCCGGATCAGGAATCCGGCCGTTATCCTGTGAGTGGCGGCAACGTCTCCTGGATTTTCAGACACACCCAGAAGAAGCTGCCTATACCCGAATAGTATCTGCTTCACAACGTTCGGAAACGGTATTCGTTATTAGGGTGGCGACCGGCCGGTCGCCACCGGTCTTTTATGCCGCAATAGCTCAGGGAGTGCAGCGCATTTGGTTTTGTAGACCGAGAGGTGCAGCGGGCGATGGCTGACCATGCCGGTTGCGGGTGATATGGTGAGGGTGTGCCGGTAGGGGGATTCTGGCGCCTTCTACGGTAGCGCACCCTTGCTGTTGAATGACATTCGTGGATAATGTTGGGGATGCCTCACAGAACACCGGTTTGGATGTTATGAAGGAAGACACGATCATCGATATGGGTTATACGGTAGCACAAAGATATCTTGGGAGAAATCCATGGAATGCAAGCAAGAACAAAACCTCGTGCGTTGTAATTGCAGCTACGAGCCGTGCTCAAGAAAAGGCATCTGTTGCGAATGCATCACTTATCATCTCGGGCATCGGGAATTGCCCGGTTGTTGTTTCCCCGATGATGTAGAGCGTACTTTTGACAGATCCTTTGAGGCTTTTGCTCGATTGGTCGGAGATCGAAGGATATAAATAACAAGCCCCTTTGTTTGTTGGTGGTTATCGTTATCCTGTAACCCGCCTGAATAGGTCGGAATGGGTCCTTTGGTCGGTATCTTTCATCTGGAAACGCAATAACCCCTGCAATACGGCTTACGCTTCGTCGATCTGAAATACTTCTTCGACGGGAACATCAAAGGCCTTTGCGATCTTGAGCGCAAGATATGCGGATGGTATGAACTTACCGTTTTCTATGGTGTTAATCGTTTTCCTGGTAACACTTACTCTCCGAGCCAGCTCTTCTTGGGTCCAATTATGCATCGCCCGGTAGACCTTGATCTTGTTGATCAGCTTTTTCTTTTTCATGATGATCTGTATTCAAAATAGAACGTGGCCTGGTGTGCGCCTGCACCTGCAATAACAGATGTCAGGGCTGTAAGAACAGGATCATAAACCGGATAGAAGGACGAGGCGATTGCGAAGAAGAACGTCGTTCCTACTGCACCGAGATATGCGGCCTTCCAAGACTTGACCTCAAGCGCTTGAATCCACTCATTGTGCAAAGCATCCATGAGAGCAGGATTGTCCTTTATTGTTCTCCATAAGATCGCCGACCGAATTGTGCTGAGGGCAATGAAAATTAAGCTCAAGAAGAGACCAGAAAGAACTACCGTACCGATTGGCTGTGAATTCAATCCTCCGAGGCGAAAGAAAAAACGAGCGATAGAAAGAATGATGAAGACAACAACGCCAACGATGTACAACTCCAGATGCCGCATACGCTTCTTATCCAGGTTTTCGATCTCTGATTCCATGATATTCACCTTTTCTATCTTACTTGGTTCATCCGGCGTATGTAACGTCACTTTCCTATTTAGTAACATTTGCTTCTCATTTTATCACCCCTAGGTTACTATTGTCAAGCGCTTTTTCATTTATGCTGGGGAAATCTGAAGAGGATTCTTTACAGGCCTGGGATCGTGGCAGCCTAACCATCGATGAAAGTGCCGAGGTTAGCCCGCGCTGCTCGCCGATCGCATCGTGAGCTCGCGCTTCGGGGAATGAGACTTTTCATTGTAAGATGATAGCGGGGCAGCTAAGCTCTCACACGTCATATCTGCTACAACTTTTACAAATCGTAGGAGATCATCATGGCCGATGCGTACGTCGAACTGGAGACCGTCGACGGCCGGCACGTCGCCGACTTGATCAAAAGTTACTTCGAGGCGAACGGCGTCCCGGTCGAGCTCTCCCAGGAATCCTACGGCGCGGCGACGGCGTTGACCGTCGCACCGTTGGGCGAAGTCCATCTGCTCGTCCCCGCCAACCGCCTTGAAGAAGCCCGTGAGCTCCTGCGGGCCTTCTACACCGGGGACGAAGATTGACCGTCCTACCCCAGCTTTACGGGAAGGGGATCTTGACCGGCGACGAATACCCCAGCTTGTTGAACACCCGCAGCACGCCCGAGGACTTGCTCGAGCAGCCGGTCTTGTCCGGCAGCGTGAAAGCCGTGCTCGCGGTGCTGTAGACGACCTCGTACAGGTACGACCCCGAGCAGATCTCGGCCTCGATCAGGTATCCGAGGTCGATCGCCGGCGGCGCCGGTGACCAGGAAACCGTCACGCTGTCGCCGCTGCGGCTGGCATGGACGCCCGTCGGCGCGGGCACTTCCGAATTCACGTACAACGTCGGATAGACGATCGGTACATCCTCGATCTCGACGGAAGCCGTCATGGTCGAGGCTGCCACCCAGCAATTCCAGTTGGTGTCGTGCGGCGTCACCCACAACCACGTCCCGTGGTAGTTACGTCCCTTCAGCTGGGCAGTATCCCCTTCCGACAGGCCCCACGCGTACAGGTAGACTTTGTCCGGCCCATAGCGGCAGTTCACGCTGCCGTTGGCGGTGACGATCGGCGGCTCCTCGGTGGGCGTCACCGTCGGCGTTTCCGTTTCGGTGGGCGTAGGCGTTTCGGATGGAGTCGGCGTCTCGGTCGGTGTTGGTGTGTGGCTCGGAGTTGGCGTATGGGTGGAGGTTGGGGTGTGTGTTGGCGTATCTGAAGCAGTGGGCGTGTTGCTGGGCGGGACGGGTGTGGGGGTTGGCTCCGGCGTCGGTGTAGCGCTGCAGCCAAAAAGAAACAAAAGAAGAATCAGGCAAACATACCACACTCTCATCTTGGTTACCCCTCCAATCTCTGATTAGGACTTTCCCAATCTATAAAAGGCTTGGCCGTTGAAATCCGATAAAAAGACACCCGTACGTCTGAAATGATCACCCCACTGTACGCCAGCTTGCATTTAAATCCAAGCGGCCTCCAGTCAGTTGACTCCCTACAGAGGAGGTCTGCCCTGATCCTGCGCGGCTTGCGACCGCTTTTAGATGATTTAAGTTCTGTTGGCGCAGGCGGCGTTTGGCACTACACTATTGTCGTTCAAGCTTTGCTGTTATCCTTCGGCTGGTGTTGATCCTACTCATACGGTAAATCGTAATGACTTCGCTCGCCCGCATCCTCTCCATCCTTTCTTTCAGCTTGGCAAGCCTCACTGTATTCCGGCCAAGGTCAGGCTGGGCTAGGCTGGCGTTCTTCGTTCCAAAACTATTCACCGGATCAAGCATCACTACCTTCGGTGCTCTGGGGCTTGCCGGTGTGATCCTGGGGTGGTTTGCCGCCCGTGATCCCCTATCCATCACCATTGGAGGCCTTGGGTTGGCGGTTGCTGCACGTCATATCTACCGCATCATCCGAAGAACCAGAGTGGTTGAAACGCAATTGCGTACCGGGACGGGCGCACAGACCCCCGATGAACCAAGTTCGGCACTGCTGCCTTTTCCGTGGGTCGTCGTATGGCGTGATCCACCCGATGTCCCCTGGGACAAGGATGTGCAAATTGGCGTTAACGTTGAAACCGGCGACCCGATCCTGGTGGATGTTTGGCGCCCCCCTGCCTGGGTGAAACCATCCGGGCTGGGCATTATCTACCTTCACGCGAGTGGATGGCACTACGCCGATAAGGATTTTTGCACACGGCACTTCTTCCGCCATCTTGCCAACCAGGGTCATACGATCGTGGATGTGGCGTATACGCTCGCGCCGCGTGCAACGCTGTTTGGCATGGTTGCTGATGTCAAGCGAGCCATCACCTGGATGAAGGATCATGCCAGCAGCTACAGTATCGATCCAGATCGTGTCATCCTGATGGGCGGTTCATCAGGCGGTCACTTAGCGTTATTGGCCGGGTATACGCCCAATCATCCGAGGCTTGATCCCGAGGACGTTTCCGGCGACACATCCGTCTATGCTGTCGTCTCCTACTATGGTCCAACGGATTTGACAGCTCAACACGAGCGAATCACTGAGCTTCCAAGTCTACGGGGACAGCGTAGGTTGGAGAGACTTTTCATGAGGTATCTGGAAGCCCGCTTTGGTTTCGATATTGTGCCGGTCGATCGCCTGCTGCCCAATGTAATGGGCGGCACCCCGGCTCAGGTGCCTGAGAGCTATCGCATCGGTTCGCCATCCGAGCACATTGTAAAAGGCTGCCCGCCGACACTGCTCTTGCAAGGTGCACACGATTTCAGCGGTGTGGCGCCGGAAGTGCAGAAGTTCCATCAGGCATTATGTGAAACAGGCTGCCGATCCATCTATCTTGAACTTCCTGACACAGACCACGGCTTCGACTTGTATAAGCCAAAGTGGTCCCCTGCCGCGCAGGCGGCGACATATGTCACAGAGAGATTCCTGCATTCCTTGATCTGAGTGCGCAGCTTTGAAACTAACATACACTGTGCGAGAATGGTGATCGCGAGGGAGGTCATTCGGCTCTTCCGTGAGGTCTATGATGTCACCGCATTCGATGATCTCGTCATCGACCTCCACATCGCTTGAATGGGTACGCTTCCTGTAAAGCCAGGTGCTGTAGAGGTGAAGCATGAGAGTCCTGATACCAACCATCGGCTCCCGCGGTGACGTTCAGCCCTTCATTGCGCTCGCACAGGGGCTGGAACGCGCCGGTCACACCGTCACGCTGATGACCCACCCCCACATGCGTGCACTAGTCGAGACGTACGGGATAAACTTTGCACCGCTGGGACCTAACATCGACCTCGCGCAGGAGGCGGCGGCGATACGGGCGCGCTCGCCCAATGCGTGGTTGGGCTTGATCCGCGCCATGCGGTTGTCATTCGACGTGCTCGATGGTTCACACGCTGAGATCTTCGCGGCGTGCTGGGATGCGGACCTGGTGGTGGTGCCCGTGCAAAGCGCTGCGGGCAAGAACGAGGCCGATCTGGCAGGGGTGCCACATATCAGCGTTTCACTCATGCCCTGGGGGCTTCCGTATAAAGATCCCGCCCGGCCGATACTCAAGCGCGCCTTCTATGCGGCGATGGATGGCGCCGTCGGCGCCATAACAACCCGGCCACTCAACCGCTCCCGACGCCGCCTCGGCTTGCCGCCTGTGGGTTCAGAGGGTTTCACCTCGAAGCGATTGAACCTGGTGCCGATCAGCCCGTCCGTTTACCCTCCCAATCCACTCTGGGAGCGGCGGCACCGTGTTGTCGGCTATTGGTTCGTAGAGGAGACCCGCACTTGGGAGCCTCCTGCAGACATAGCGGCTTTCCTCGGTGACGGACCGCCGCCGTTGGTGATCAGCCTGGGCGCAATGAGCTACGGCGGGGACGAGACACTGGGGATCGCGGCGCTGTTCGTCAATGCGATCCGGGCGTCCGGTGTTCGAGCCTGCATTCAGGGGTGGGATCATGCCATGGGAAAAATGGATCTGCCGCCTTCCATCCTCCCCACAGGCGCTGTACCGCATAGCTGGCTCCTGCCGCGTGCTGCCGGCTTGGTGCACCACGGCGGTTTCGGCACCACAGCAGCCGGTATACGGGCGGGCATTCCGCAGCTGGTTATCCCACACATGGTCGACCAGTTCTACTGGGGCAAGCGTGTGGGAGAACTAGACATCGGGCTGCCGATGATCGTATACACAAAGCTCGAGGTCGATGGACTTGCAGCTGCATTAGGGTCGTTAACCCAGGACGATGTGCTCCGCAAGGCGGCTTCTAACCTTGGGGAGCAGGTTCGCTCCGAGAACGGTGTCGAGCAGGCTGTGCGTCTGATCGAGCATTCAATGCAGAACACTGCTGCGACCGCTTAGAGCGGTGGGAGATTGGATGAATAGATCCAATCGTGCAGCGACCGGTCGAATTAGTAGCGGTGATTTCGAGAGGTGTCGATGTGAAAACCTGCTACATATCTAAGAAACGCCCTATCGCCCTGCTCCTGTGGCTCATCCCCCTCCTCGCCCTCTCAAGCTGCAAGCCTGCTGGGGCAGCTCCCGAAGCGACGGGCATCTCCTCGCCAGAAGCGGTGGCTCTATCCCTTTCCACCGTCGATCCCGAAGACAGTTTGCATCTCTTCGACTACGATCGCGACGCGCCGCTGGACATCCAGGAAGAGGATAGATGGCACGAGGAAAACGCTACCTGGATCGACTTCACCTATGCCAGCCCGCGTGGGGGACGCGTTAAAGCCAGACTGGTCATTCCGGACGGGAAAGGTCCCTTCCCCGGCATCATCCTTCAACACGGCGGAACGGGCCGACTCGAAGAAATGGCTTCCCATGCCGCGGCATTCGCCCGATACGGCGCGGTCGCCATCATGATCACTGACCCCTACCGGCGCCCTGGCGGGTGGGAGGTCACGCCTTACATGGGCAACACGTGGCCGCTGTTTACCGCGCGCGATCTTGAGATCAAGATCCAACTGATCACCGATCAACGGCGGGCGATCGACATCCTCTCTAATCGCCCCGAAGTCGATCCCGACCAGCTGGCTTATTTCGGGATCAGCTTCGGCGGCGCGATGGGCGGTCTGCTCGCCGGCGTGGAAGACCGCATCGCGGCCTATGTCCTCCAGGTTGGGGATGGTGGTTTGGTCGAGCACACCTCCGATCCTGGCGAGGACGGTCTCAACATCCATTTCAGCGAGAACTGGGCGGCGCTGATGTGGCCGACCGAATCGCTGCACTTCGTGGGCCGAGCCGCGCCAGCGGCGTTGCTCTTCCAAAACGCGGCCTATGATGGGCATTCCCTGCCCCACGACGCCATCCGCTACCAGACCGCAGCCAGCGAGCCCAAGACGGTGATGTGGTACGACTCGGGGCACGGGCTGCCCTGGCAATCCGTGATCGACGCCGCCAAGTGGCTCCAGCCATACCTGGGCGACAGGCTCTACTTGTTGGCCCCGAACTACCGACCATCCGCCGTCGTGCTGGATTGCGCCCTGATCGTCATCATGCTCTTGACGTTAGTCGTCTACCTGTGGGACAGCATCCGGCGTAAATACCTGAGTTGGGGAGACCGCCTTTTATGGTTCCTGACCGTCATCTTCCTGGGACCGATCGGGCTGGCGCTCTATTGGTTCACCATCCGCTACCGCCCAGACCAAGATGGCTCCGGCGTGGGCATCCCTGCTTGGAAAAAGGCGTTCGGCATCGCAGCAATGAGCATAACGCCGCTCGTTGTTGGGCTCTTCCTGGGCGACACAATCAACGACACGCTGCAGGGCGCGGACTTCCGTCTCAGACTCCTGCAGCTCTATCTGACCACCTTGATCGTCGGCTGGTTGCTGTCGCTGCTCGCCAGACGAATCTACCGTGCTTCCAGCTGCTCCTGTCTCCTGACGGCGAACCTGTATTGGGTCATTGCGATGCTTGTTCCAAGCCTCATGGAGGACGCATTCAAGTACTTGAGTTGGACGGTCTATCCGACCAACGCGCTGATCGGGATCATCGTCACCGCGCCGCTGCATGTGTGGATGCTCAGCCGCGGATTCGAACGATGGAACCTGCTGCAGGATGATGAGGCAAGGTCTGCTCCGCCGAAACGACTTCCGACTATACTCGCCATTGGGCTCCTGGCTCTTTCCTTCACATCTGCGATGGTCAGTGTTGTGATTATGCTTCAGCTCGTGACGGGGTTTTCGTACAGAACGATTCTGCTATTCCTCCGGGGAACATATTAATGATGGAAAGCCAGACATCCCGGATCATCTCATCATCATTTTCCACCATCCCCGCGCTCGTATT
>CAYLOP010000119.1:0-7771 GCA_964385305.1 uncultured Anaerolineaceae bacterium
TCCTTTGTAACCCGCAGCGACGTAAAGACGCTCGCCACCAGGCGAGAACGCTGCACCGAAGCAGTAGCCCATTTGGGGGATCAAGACAAACAAGAGTCCCGCCCCGATGACCACGAGCAGTAGAATCAGGACCAGAGTTAGAAGTGAACGCTTCCTTCTCATGTCCCCCCCCCCACAACACCCAACCGCGTGGGTGACGTGCTAGGTTGAGTGAGCCTCTTTCATAGATGCTGACAGCACTTTCACAACGTGCGCTTTTTAAATGCGTAACTCTACAATGTCACCATCTTGCAGGATGTAATCACGGGCTACCATTTGTCCTTCAAATGCCGAACTTCCCCAAACACGTGCCTGTTTTAGATTATCAAGAAAATCCTTATGCACCTTGCCCGCAAAGTCTTCGACACGGGTGCCTACTTTCAAAACGAAGGGGGCACTGTGATCGGCTTCCCTTCCCGGCGCCTTGGAATATACACGGATGACCCCCAAATGCTCGAATATCGCCTGCTTCATGACATCAAAATTTCTTCCCGTGGCCGCTGAAACGGGAACCAGTTGCCATTCATCACCCAGCAACTCGCACAACACCTGGAAATCCTCGTCGGTCGCCTCATCGTCGTTCTTATTGACAAGCACGAGGAAGGGCACAAATGTCCAACGTCGATCTTCTGGATAACGATCTTTCCACTGCAACGGCGCGATGTTGTGCGCTTCTAAAAGTTCAATAGTATGTTCAAGCTGCTCTATCGGGAAAGCACACAGATCGATAACTAAAAGCACCAGATCAGACCGGCGGATGAGATCGAGCAATCCCGGTTCAACATGTTCAGGGTTGAGCGGCGGGGTATCGATGAGTTGAACCTGGATATTATCAATCGGCATCATGCCGGGCGTCGGTGACCACGTTGTGAAGGGAACCTCCGAAACCTCAGGCTCGGCATTGGTGAGGGCAGCCACCAACGAGGATTTGCCGGTGTTCGCCTGACCGATCAATACCGCCTGTCCGGCGCCTTCCTTGTCGATATTGTAGGCCGAATCATGACGGCTTTTACCCTTTTTCCCCTGTGTGGAAGATTTCAGTTTAGAGAGCTTACGGCGCAGGTCGCCGCGCATCTTATCCGTGCCCTTGTGCTTGGGGATGACGCGCAGCATCTCCTCGAGGAGCTCGATCTTCTCCTCGGGCGATTTAGCATCGCGATAGCGTTGCTCTACTTTTTTATACTCTGGGGTCAGATTCGCAGGCATAGCAATCAAATCCGACGTACACGATCCCTGGTTTCCATATGCGTTGAAACCAAGCATATCCATTGTACGATGAATCAGCGTCCGTCCAAAACATAGCCGGCGCTCTCGCCGATTTATCTATCCAGCACTATCGATTTTAACAAGAAAGTTCGGCCCGCGGTTTCTTTTCCAGCGATCGGTCCGGTGCGCGACACAGATCCTACACATGGGCGTTCAGCGACCGATCTCGTGCAATAGGTCCCCCAGCTGCCCGTTGAGTGACGGGACGCCGGCCGGGCAGACGACCCAGAAGAACTCGAACTCGATGGGTATGGGGGAACCATCGGAAGGGTCGCGTTCGACATGACGCCAGGTCTCAGGGGGAGGCTCCGTGGTTTGGAGGTGGAAATAATGCCGGCGCATCTCACCTTCACCCCCAAATTGCAGAAGATCGTAGTCCATGGAGCCCAAGTACGCTTGAATCTTCAAACCTCGCAGACCCGTCTCCTCCTGCGCCTCCCGCAGGACAGCCGATTCAGGGCTCTCGCCCGGCTCCATCGTGCCTGCCGGGACCTGGATGCCTGCTTCCGGGAATGCGGTGTGGCGAAAGACAAGCAGCCGGTCGTCATGCGTGATGTAGGCGACAACCTTCTTGATCAACTTCATGCAAACTCCCAGGTGTCTCCCTGGCAACTCAACGCGGGATGAGCTAGCATCAGACACGCTGAATTATAGACGGATCGCCATGGATGGATAAGGGAACTGAAGAGGTTCGAAGAAGATGAACCCTATCATATGGCTAGATCGGAAGCATCAGCTTGTCGTACTACTGTTCACTGCCTGTTGCTCTTATCGGAAAAGTCGGGCTATGATTCTGCCAGATGCGTCCTACCCAAAGGAGCTAAGCAACCATCATGACCACCCAATCAGCCGACGTTGTCATCTGCGGAGCCGGGATCGCCGGCGTCTCCACCGCCTACCATCTCACTACCCAAAACGACGTGCGGAACGTCTTACTCGTCGATGAACGCCCTCCGCTCTCCCTGACCAGCGACAAATCTACAGAGTGTTATCGAAATTGGTGGCCTGGCCCGGGAGACGGGATGGTCAGCATGATGAATCGCAGCATCAATATCCTAGAAAGGTTGGCAAGCGAAAGCGGCAACATCTTCCATCTCAACCGCAGGGGCTACCTATTCACCACCTCTGAACCCCAGCGCCTCGCCGATTTAAAGGCTCACGCCGAGGAAGCAGCCAGCCTTGGAGCTGGCCCTGTGCGCTACCACACTGGTGATCCAAGTGATCCCCCCTACCATCCAGCTCCGCTCAAAGCTTTTGAGGATCAGCCAACCGGAAGCGATCTGATCACCGATCCTGAGCTAATCCGGACCCACTTTCCCTACCTCGCACCAGAAACGATCGCCGTCGTCCATGCCAGGCGATGCGGCTGGTTCAGTGCCCAGCAACTCGGGATGTACATGCTCGGACAGGCGCGCGAGGCCGGTGCGACCCTTCTGCAAGCCAAGATCACCGATGTCGAAACCGCTGATGGTCGCGTGCACGCCGTTCATATGCAGAGCAACGATGGACCTATCCGTGTGGCCACGCGCCATTTTGTCAATGCTGCAGGCCCCCTCATTCAACCCGTTGGACGGATGTTGGGTATCGAGTTGCCGGTTTTTTCCGAGTTGCATATCAAGGTATCGATCAAGGATCACCTTGGTATCTTCCCGCGCCAGGCGCCGCTCTTGATTTGGTGCGATCCACAACGCCTGCCATGGTCAGAGGATGAACGCGAGTTCTTATCCTCCGAGGCGGATACGCGCTTCATGCTCTCTCAGTTCCCAGAGGGCGTCCACGCCCGGCCGGATGGCCCTGAAGACAGCCCGATCGTCCTTATTCTTTGGACTTACGATACCCGCCCAGTTGAGCCAACCTTCCCTCCGGAATACGATCCATTCTATCCGGAGATTGCCATGCGCGGCTTGGCGACTATGCTTCCTGGCCTAAAGCAATATTTTGGCCGATGGCCCAAGCCCGTCGTGGATGGCGGATATTATACAAAGACCCAGGAAAATCGACCGTTGGTCGGCCCTCTCCCAATCGAGGGCGCGTGGATTATCGGCGCACTATCCGGATTCGGCCAAATGGCCTCCCCAGCCTGCGCCGAACTCCTGGCTGCGCATATCACTGGCGCCGAACTCCCCGCGTATGCACATTGGTTTATGCTCGAGAGGTATGATGACCCAGGGTATCAGGACTTGCTTCGGAATTGGGAGCGCTCTGGGCAGTTATAAGGTTTCCACATTGAAGGCCATTACAAGCGAGCTAGAGCAGCCCTCCCCGCTTTAGCGTCTTACGCAAGCTCGCCTTCGCGTCCTCGGATAACGGCAATAACGGCGCACGCACAGGTCCACCGTAGTAGCCGAGCATATCCAACGCGGCTTTTAGACCAGCCACACCATACTGGGCGGTTATTGCACGATTGACTTCAATCAGCGGATGTTGTATCGCCCGCGCATTGTTCAAATCCCCCCGTGCAAAGCACGCCATCATCTCCGCCAATGCTCCAGCGGCGATATTCGCTAAGCCCGCGATAGCACCCACCGCACCAACCGCCAGCGCGCCTAACAGGAAACCCCCCGACCCAGCCAACACCTGAAAATCATCAGGGGTTTTATACACCATCTCACCAATCTTGGTCACGTCTCCGCCACTGTCTTTGATACCCACGATCTTGGGATGCTTCGACAGCTCTTCAACCGCATCTACGGGGATATCGACGCCCGTATTGGCAGGCACGCTATATAGGATCAGCGGGAGAGAAGATCCTTCAGCAACCGTCAGATAATGGGCAACCAGAGCGGCGCTATCCATCTTGCTCTTGTAATAGCTTGGAGTCACCACAAGCAGCGCATCCGCACCCACCTCCGCCAGTCGTTGGGCCATATCGACCGTGCTGCGCGTCGATTCCATGCCGGAGCCGGCGATAAGAACGCGCTCCGCCGGCACCATCTGGCGTGCCCTGGTGACAACCTCGATGCGCTCCTCCAACGAGAGCGTCACGAACTCACCGTTCGAGCCACCCACAACATAGCCTGAGAGTGGCTGTTCGTTCCACTGGGTGAAATTCATCTCCAAGGCATGAAAATCAACCGCACCCTCAGGAGTGAACGGTGTGGGGATCGGCGGAAAAACGCCCGCTATCTTCATATCTCGCTTGGTTTGCATGACAATCCTATTCAGGACTTGGGAGGTCGATTGAATTCTTCCACCGCTTCAGCAATAGCCTGGCGAATGCCCCCATCCGGGATGGCATCCACCGTGTCATACACCTCACCACCGACCCATATTCGGAGAGAGCCGTCCGCTGCGGTTTCGAAGTCCAAGTCCACACGCGCAAGAGACGGATTGCCTGCGATGATCGTTCGGGCGATGTCTTCGATCCGCTCGCTGACGACCGATGCCTTAAGCTCACCAGGCTCCATCTTCACATCGACAGCAGGGTCCGATGAGGGAAATGAAGGATCAAGGCGTCTTAATCTACGTCGAACGATGAATGCCCATCCAATCAAAAGGGCGACTACACCGAATGTGAGTGCTGCACCGATCATCAAGAGATCTTGAAGTTCCATGGCCGCCTACCTTTGAGACACAGAGAGCCCGGCTAAACACCCACCAGAATCGCTCTCGCTGGTGCGCCATCGCTGCCGACAAGCTTGAGGGGAAGGCAATGTAAGGTATAACGGCCTTGAGAGACCTGGCTGAGATCCAGCCCCTCAACGATGATCACTTTGTTTTCTAAAAAGATGCGGTGGGGTTCACGACTCTGACCAAACGGAGCGACGGAAAGATAGTCCACACCAACCAGTTGGACACCTTTACGCACCAACCATGCCGCACCGCTTGCATCTACAGCGACGAAATCTTTCTGGAAGATATTTATGCCCTTTTCCCAATACTCCGAGTTGCGTGTTTTGAAGAGCACCCTGCGTGTGCGTGGTGGAATACCCGCGCCCTCCAATGTGGCTTCGTCGATAACAGCAGCATCTGGTAAGTACACGACATAGGCACGTCCATTGAGCATTTTTAGTGGCAAGGAATCGATCCCGGCTTCACCTTCAATGAAGTGAACCGGCGCATCGACATGGGTGCCGACATGCACACCGCAAGCAATGCGTGAGACATTGGCATTTGCGCCCTCGGAAATATGCTCTACGCGTTCGAGCTCCACTGGCGGGTCCCCCGGCCAGACCGGCATCTCTGGAGTAATTCCAATGGAAATATCATACACACGCATCGTACCCTCCATAGGCGTCGATTATAGACACAAAGGAGAAGAAAAGCGAACTGACCACATGGATATAGCCTAGCGCGCTATAATCAGACATCGCAATGAACCAGGAGGTCCAATGGCTGATTTGCAGGCGATCGATCAAGCGATCCATACGCGTCTGGATCAGAGCATAGAGGAATTGAAAAAACTCTGTGCGCAACCCAGTGTGTCAGCACAAGGCACCGGCATGCGAAAATGCGTCGAGCTTGTTGCAGAAATGCTCGCCGTTCGAGGGTTTGACGTGCGAATCATGCCCAGTGCTGGTTTCCCTGTCGTATACGCTGAGCGATCTGGAGTCTCGGATCGCACCTTGCTGTTTTACAACCACTACGACGTACAACCCCCGGAACCTTTGGAATTATGGGAAAGCCCACCTTTCGAGCCGACGGTTCGAGAGGGCAAGCTGTATGCACGCGGCGTGAGCGACGATAAGGGACATATTCAATGCCGCCTCGCAGCCATCGACGCTCTGCTCGATGTCGACGGCGAACTGCCATGTAACGTCAAGTTCGTGATTGAAGGCGAGGAGGAGATCGGCAGCCTTAACCTTCCCGGCTTCGTCGAAAAACATGCCGACTTACTCGCGGCGGATGCCTGCATATGGGAATTCGGCGGGGTGAACCATGAGGGGACGCCCATCCAGGTTGCTGGATTGCGAGGCATTTGCTACGTTGAGCTCAGCGTGCAGACTGCCGTATGCGACGCGCATTCAGGTCTGGGCGGCTCGATCTTTCCAAACGCCGCCTGGCGTCTGATCTGGGCGCTCAACACCCTGAAAGACCCCGATGAGCGCATCCGGCTTCCGGGCTTCTACGATCGCATCAAGCCGCCGAGCGAGACAGACCTCGCTATGCTGGAGAGGCTCCCAGATCCCGCTGGCGAATATCGTGATACCTACCAGATCGATAGTTTCATCAAAGGGTTGAAAGGTGGCCTGGACCTCAAGCGCGAGCAAGCCTTTAGCCCTACATGCACGATCTGCGGTCTCACATCTGGCTACCAAGGGCCGGGATCGAAAACCGTCCTACCCGCGGTCGCCAGCGCCAAAGTTGATTTTCGCCTGGTCCCAGACCAGGACCCAGATGAAGTTATTCTGCAGTTGAGGGATCATCTGGATTCAGAGGGCTTTGGTGACATCGAAATTACCTATCTTGGCGGCAACCTTCCCGGTCGAACGGATCCGAAAGATCCCTTCCTACAATTGGTTGTGGAGGAGGCAAAGGAGGTCTATGGCGTTCCGCAAATCATCGTACCGATGTCGGGCGGGTCGGGCCCAAATCACGCCTTTCTGCGCCACCTGAACGTTCCCATCGCGACCATTGGCGTGAGCTATCCAGGCGCAAACATCCATGCGCCGAATGAGAACATCGTGATCGAGAATTTCGTAAGTGGTGCACGCCACACAGCACGCATGCTCGTGCGTTTCGGCGCGTCCTAGTTTGGGGAAGGCTAACGCCTGATCCTTGCCGGAAGATCGGCTGTGCGCTATAATCCCTGCGGATGTCGGGGCGTAGCGCAGCCCGGTTAGCGCACCTGCATGGGGTGCAGGGGGCCGGCGGTTCAAATCCGCCCGCCCCGACCAAAGGCCGCCGGCGATTTGCCGGCGGCCTTTTTATATCAAGGATGGAGCACATCGATCGAAGCGATGCACTGATTACTATTTCCTACGCTAATTTCTCCCCTGCCATCACCTCCAGCACACCAATAACGGCAGAGTTATCCAGGTCTCGCATCCCCAACTGCAGCATGGATTCATAGAGCTGCATGTTGACCGCCGTCCCTGGCAGCGGCATGCCGTACGCTCGAGCGGTGTCCATGACAATGCCAAGATCCTTATGCTGCATATAGGCTTTGAAGCCCGGCCCCCGCTCACCCACAAAAAGGCGCTGGGGTTTCACATCCAACGTCCAACATTGTGCAGCCCCACCGCGAATGGCATCCACAACGCGTCTCGGATCGACGCCCGTCTTCTGCGCCAAAAGGAGCAGTTCCCCCATGGCGACCATCTGCGCCGCGACCATGATCTGATTGCACGCCTTAGCCACCTGTCCCGCACCGCTCTTGCCGACGTAGGTGATGGTCTTCCCCATCGCCTGGAAGATCGGCAGCGCCTCCTCAAAGGCTTCCTCTGGGCCGCCGACCATGACGGCGAGCGTACCCGCCTGTGCGCCCACATCCCCACCCGAGACGGGTGCGTCCAGGGCAGCGACG
>CAYLOP010000119.1:7871-9598 GCA_964385305.1 uncultured Anaerolineaceae bacterium
CGGCTGCGATTGTAAACGGTCAGTGGGAATCCGGCCTTCATGAGGTTTCGTGCGATGGGTTTGCCCATCAAGCCGAGCCCGATGTACCCAATACGCTGTGTCATGCATACCTCCTAGGTTTTATGATGGTTCGGTCAAGCCTGCCAGCGTGGTCAGATAACCACCCTCCATACTGCTGGCTGGATATGCCTATATGCTTGGATCATTTATCTTTCAACTGCCGTAAAGCCCACCTCGGATTAACCAATCGGAGCAGCAGCGCAGCCATGAACCCGCCCGCAGTAATCGCAGCCATCCAGATCTTCGAATAATCGATAACAGGTTCGATGCGTACCCCGGCTTCCGATGCAATAACAACTGCAACCGGTCGCGAGAGCATCCTGCCGCCGCCACCGCCGCCCTCTCCCCCGCCGGTGTTTTCCGCACTTTCGTCCGTCTCGCTGGTTGGGCCATGACCCTGTCCCAAACCAAACCCCACACCTGCCATGATCTCCGCCGCGGGAATGAGCGTTGCGTCTCCGTGCTTGACCGGTTTGGCATAAACGTTGGATACATCTGCTTTCTCAATAAGCAGCTTGAATGTCTCTTTGATGGCTTCAACCGATTTTCCTGGTTTGAATACCATCATCTCTGCGTTCTCCTCTTTTTGCGCCATGGTCGTCCCTCCTCGATAACCCGCCTACCCTTCTCCATATTGAATGTAAGCCACCGTCACAGATACGGGGACCCAGCAGCCAGCATGCCTCTCATGCACGCTTCCGCAGGTTTCGCCACATCAACCAAGCACAGAGTATCCCCGTAAAAAGAATAGAGAGTTGGATGGTGCGTGTCGTGTCTCTTACGCGCAGCGAATCTTGTGTACCATCGTCCCTGAGGATTACCGCTGCCTCGGGGCGCTTCCAGACAAAAAAGCTCCCTAGCAACGGCAAGCAAAAAGAAGTCGTTCGAGTGACCAGCACCAACTGGTAAGATAAGAAACGGATCGGTTCGCCTGCCGTGCTCACTGTCTGAAGTGCTTTACCACTCCCACTATTCTGGAGGGTCAACGGGTTCCTCCTCCGGCGCGGTCCAGCGATTGGAAATGTTCTCGAGCTCTGTATTTACTTTTCGCAAAGCCCGCATGAAGTCTTCTCGGAGACGATCAGCAATCTCACCCTTGCGAACCCGTTCCGCGAGATCATTCACTTCTTCCCTCACCTGCTGCCCAACGTCGCTTTCCGCGAGCTCGTGCGCAGCTTCCTCCACAGCGTTACTAAGCCCTTCGAGACCGGATAGGATATCTCGCGTTAGGTTTTTACGTTCCTCACTCTCCCACGCAGTCTCTAATGCATCCTGAAGGTTCTTGCCCAACCTTCGGAACTCTTCTGCAACATCTGTCTTTTCTGAACGATCTTCTGTCATCTCGATCTCCCTTCAATATTTCAAACGCAGACATTTCCTCTTCCAAACCACCGCGGGGACACCGAGAGCGGCCCCATTTACTGGGTTCGCTCTCTTCGAATCATGATCCCTAGAAATATCAAGGTCAGTACGCCAACAGCTAGACCGCTGAGAAGTGCCGCAATGTAGGATGGATCGTTCCGGAGGAGCACCTCGGCCCGTATATCGACGGGTGTGACGTCGAAAAGTTGAGTCATGTTTTGCACTCGCCACAGGCGCGCATGCTGAAGGATATCATGCACTACTACGCCAACCGCGAGCAGGGCCGCGAGCTGCTTCCCCAGATT
>CAYLOP010000120.1:0-9409 GCA_964385305.1 uncultured Anaerolineaceae bacterium
CTATCCTGACAAAAGTACCTTTTACCCTTCGTTTCAATCTCTATAATGGAAAGGATGTCTTATGATTAGCGGGGTGTCTATTTTTGATTATGAGGGAGATCGCGAGGAGGCATTCTTATGACTGTGAGTCAGTTGGCAAGAACCATTAAAGAGTCGCCCACCCTGAAGTTAAACGAGGAAGCCAGGATCCTGCGTACAAAGGGTGAGCCTGTTATTCACCTGGGCATTGGCGAACCGAAAAATATGGCTCCCATAACCGCAATTCTTGGCTCGGCGGCCAAGCTCAATGCAGGGGATATCAAGTATACCCCGACTGATGGGCTTCCTTCCTTGAAAAAAGCGATCATCCGTTATATGGAAGAGAATTACAATAAGCTTGTAGCGCCAGAGAATATCATTGTCTCCACGGGCGCGAAGCAATGTCTTTATAATATCCTCTTCACGATTGTTGATCCGCAAGATGAAGTCATTCTCCTTGCTCCGTATTGGGTAAGCTACCCCGAGATGGTCAAGATGGTGTATGGGATCCCTGTGATCGTCACCCCAGAGGATGGAACATTTCATCCAAGGATGGAGGATATAGACAGGTCGGTAAGTTCCTATACGAAGGCCATTATCGTTAATAGCCCAAACAACCCATCGGGTGTTGTCTACGCAGAGAAATTCATTGAAGAAATTGTCGAATTCTGCGAGCGGCGAGGAATCTATCTCATTCTTGATGATATTTATCATAAGCTGGTTTTCGACGGGAAACGGGCACCACCAGGATATAGCTACACGACCAAAGATCTTGAAAATAGCCATCTCATCGTTGTAAACGGTGTCTCAAAATTGTATGGCATGACGGGTTTCCGTATTGGCTGGGTGGTGGCGCCGCGCAAACTGATCGAGGTTATGATCAATCTTCAAACTCAAATGACCTCCAACGCTTCCGTGATCTCTCAAGCTGCGGCGGAGGGAGCGCTCACCGGGGTGCAGAGCGTCGTCGAGAATCTACGTTTGACGATACAAAATAACCGCGATGTCATGGTGCAGGAATTGAATGCCTTCACCGGTATTCGCTTGAGGAAACCTGAAGGAACGTTTTACTGCTTGCCCGATTTTCGTGCCTACCGAGAGAACTCCGTTGAACTGGCAGAATTTCTGCTCAAGAAAGCTTTGGTGGTGACCGTTCCCGGATCAGCATTCGGTATGGAAGGGCATCTGCGCTTGAGTTATGCTGGCTCCGTGAAAGACATCACGCAAGGTGTGGAGCGGCTTAAGTGGGCGTTGGATCCTGAATCGCCCAATGAGATTTACATTGGCGATCGGAAGATGGTAAGGGATTGGCTATGAACAACTTGTTGAAAATAAAAACGCCGGCGCAACAGCAGGCCAACATCCTCAAGAGCGATTATGGTCTGAAAAACCATGGTCTGACCAATCTAAACACGGTTTATTGGAATCTGCCTGCCGAATCGCTCTATGAGGAGATCACCTTCCGCGGAGAGGGCAGCATCACCTTCATGGGGGCCATCACAGTCACTTCTGGAAAGCATACTGCGCGAGCTGCGAATGATAAGTACATCGTACGTGAATCGAGTACGGAGGAGCAGATCTGGTGGGGTGAATACAACCGCCCGTACAGCCCGGAGAAGTTTGACGAGCTGTTCAGTCGTTTGCAGGGCTATGTGCAGGGCCGCGACTTGTTCGTGCAAGATTGCTTTGCCGGCTCCGATCCGGAATATCGCATGCCTGTGCGCATCATCAGCGAGTATGCATGGCACAGTCTCTTCGCTCGCAACATGTTCATCAAGCCGAAAACCGCTGAAGAATTTCGGCAACACGTGCCTGAATTTACAGTGCTGTGTGTCCCTAGTTTTAAAGCTTTTGAACCCATCGATGGCACACATTCAAAAACATTCATCACACTCAATTTCGACCAGAAGCTTTGCATTATCGGCGATTCCGCCTATGGTGGCGAGATCAAGAAGTCCATTTTCACCGTGTTAAACTTTCTTCTACCGTTCGAAGGCGTAATGCCGATGCACTGCTCCGCCAATGTGGGCGATGATGGTGGATCCGCACTCTTCTTTGGGTTGTCTGGGACGGGTAAGACCACGCTCTCCGCAGATCCGAAGCGAAGGCTGGTTGGAGATGATGAGCACGGATGGAGCGAACGAGGCATTTTCAACTTTGAGGATGGTTGTTACGCTAAAGTGATCATGCTTTCTGAGGCGGCTGAGCCGCAGATCTATGCCTGTACGCAGCGTTTCGGCACGATCTTGGAAAATGTTATTTTCGATCCCGTCACTCGGTATATCGATCTGGATGACGATGAGCTCACGGAAAATACACGCGCGTCCTATCCACTGCAGTACATCGATAATGCTGTACCCGAGAAAATGGCAGGACATCCTAAGAATATCGTTCTGCTTACATGCGACGCTTCAGGTGTGATGCCTCCGATCGCGAAACTGACGCCCAACCAGGCTCTATACCAGTTCATCTCGGGATATACAGCCAAAGTCGGTGGAACAGAGGTCGGCTTAGGAGAAGAGCCCGAAATTACGTTCAGTGCGTGTTTCGGTGCGCCTTTCATGGTGCATCATCCCTCCTATTATGCAGCGTTGCTGCGTCGAAAGATCGAACGATATGATACCCTTTGCTGGATCCTCAATACTGGGTGGGTCGGCGGACCGTATGGTGTTGGAAAACGCATCAGCATTGGCTATACACGGGCAATGTTAAACGCGGCTTTAGATGGATCTCTCTGTGATGTGGAATATGTAAAGGACCCCATCTTTGGTTTTGAGGTTCCAAAGTCGTGCAACGGCGTGCCCCCGAACGTGCTTGACCCGGCTTCATCCTGGCCGAGTAGGGAACAGTACATGGAGAAGTATCGCCAGTTGGCCACGCGCTTCATCGATAATTTCAAGAAATACGCGCCGGCTTGTGATCCTGAGATCGTCGAGGTTGGGCCAGTGATCTAACACGGATCAGGATATAATTCAAAGCTGAATGTCAGTGGCACGGAGAGAGTTGGGGGTAACTCCGTTCATTTCATCCTGGTGTGTGAATGGATATGAAGGCAAAGGACCGGGAGAAACGACTACATGGACCCACCCGAATGACAGGCCTCATTCGTGGGTTGGGTCTCATATTTATGCTTTGCACCCTGGTTGCGGGATTGATCATCCACCGTGCAGTTCGAGATCTCACGGCAAATTATCAGGGGGTTGGCTTGAATCCCTTTGAAGGGGAGGGGATGGAGTCCGCAGATCCCACGGCGGGCTCTAAGGTGACCCCGACCGCCGTGGAGCTCCCTATCACACCACACCCTTGGGATGGGAAGGCGCGTGTAACATTGCTTATCATGGGTGTTGACTACCGCGACTGGGAGGCTGGTGCGGGGGCGCCGCGTAGCGATACCATGCTGTTGGCGACGATCGACCCCATCACCATGCAGGCGGGCATGTTATCCATCCCGCGGGATCTTTGGGTTGAGATCCCTGGTTTTAATTTCAACCGCATCAATACCGCCTTCATGTTCGGCGAAGCGTACCATCTTCCTGGCGGCGGCCCCAAGCTCGCAATGGATACGGCGGAAGATGTTGTCGGGGTGCCGATTAACTATTACGCCGTGATCCAATTTCATGCCTTTGAACGCATGATTGATGAGATCGGCGGGATCGATGTTGAAGTTCCTCAGCGGATCAGGATTGCGCCCATCGATGGTAAGAGTCGCTATCTAGATCCTGGTAGCCACCATCTCGATGGACCGGATGCATTGGCCTACGCGCGCGTGCGTAAGGGCGCTGGAGACGATTTCGGTCGAGCGGAACGCCAACAGCAGGTCGCGATGGCGGTGCTTGACCGGCTCGTGCAACTGGATATGCTCCCAACGCTTGTACGGAAGGCTCCTCAACTATATCAGGAGCTCGCCGCTGGTGTGCAAACGAACCTTACGTTGGAACAGATGGTTTCCCTCGCATGGACGGCGATACAAATTCCAAGGGAGAACATCAAGATGGGCGTTATCGGACCGCCAAAGATGGTTGGCTTCTACACCAGACCGGATGGAGCAAGTGTCCTGCGGGCGGTGCCCGATCAAATTCGAATCCTGCGGGATCAGATTTTCACGGAGACGAGTGCGTTGGGTCCTTTCATCCCTGGCGCACCGGAGTAAGGCTCGCATTGGAATAGTTCTATGGTGCGTAAGAGCGATCCTGAGATCAAACAACCAAGCCAAACCCGGAAGCGGGAGACTTCGCTCTCGGACACGCAGCCGGGAGGGGCTGTGCGCACATCTTCCAACGGCAAGCCCATCTGGCTATGGCTTGTTGCTATTCCCATTTTTGCTCTAGTTGTCTTGTCGATTGCGGTCGCCACTGGCTATCGTTTCGGCCTGGATGAACGGGAAGCAAAGCAGGCACAATCGATCGCGCAGGCGAGCCAGGATCAATTCGACCGTGGGGTGGAGGATTTTCTGGCCGGTCGTTACCAATTGGCCAAACAACGTTTCGAATATGTCCTCGAAATAAACCCGGACTACCCGCAAGCTGCCGATATGATCGGGAAGGTCTACGAAGCGCTCAACGAACCGACGCCAACACCCAGCCCCATCGCATCGCTCACACCGACGGAGACGCCAGACTTAGGATCCTTTGAGGGCATCTTCCAGTCCGCGCTGTCGGTATACAATCGCGGTGCTTGGGGTGCAGCGCTCGACTTGCTGATCTTACTGCGAGGTGAGGCGCCTGATTATCGCCTGGACGAAGTCAACCAGATGATGAAGGTCGCGCTGCGGAACCGAGGCATGGATAAGTTGTTCCAGGGTGAGATAGAGCAGGGGATCTATGACTTAAATCTATCGGAACGCTTTGGTCCCTTAGACAGCCAGGCGCGGAGTTGGCGTCAGTCTGCGCAGTTTTACCTCTTCGCCAAGAGCTACTATGGGCTCGATTGGGGGCTTACCGCGGAATATATGGGGCAGATGTGCGTCGCAAATATTTGGGGTGCGTGCTATAAGTACGGCCAGGCCGCTCGAGAGTATGCGGATCTCCTTCTGGAGGAAGAGGACTTCGACGTTTGCAAGATCTCTTTTTATTACGCGGAATCGATCACCCACATCGGCGATCAGGGTATTGCACCTCGGGCGACGGAGGTCGGCATCGCATGCATGACGGCCACTGCGCCTACACCAACCCCAACCGAAACCTCAACACCTACTGAAACCCCTCTTGCGACCGCGACATGGGTGCCTACTGGGAGCGCTACACCAACGCCGTCATTTACGCCCTCACCAACCTACACCCCAGGTGGGGCGAATACGTCCACCTCGACACCAACTTCCACTTCTACTGCAACCGCAACCGGGACAAATACACCTACAGCAACCCAGACCTTAACTCCAACAACTGCGATTACAACGACGAACCCTTAGCGGAGCAAGGCATCCTTTGAACCCTGCGACCTCGACATCCCCCTTGACGCAGCGCCGGATCTTTCGAATCTGGTGGCCATTGGCGGCGAGTTGGCTCCTGCTTGCGGTGGAGGCGCCAGCCATCGCTGCCGTGATCGCTCGCCTAGACAAGCCAGAGATCAACTTGGCGGCTTGGGGCGGCGTGGTTTTTCCGATCGCGCTAATCATCGAAGCACCCATCATGATGTTATTGGCAGCCTCCACCGCACTCAGCAAGGACCAGGATGCTTACAGGCAGTTAGGCCGGTTCATGATGTGGATTGGCGGTAGCCTAACGGTGCTCCACATCTTCTTAGCCTTCACGCCGCTCTATGATGTGCTCGTGACGCAGATCATTCATGCACCCGCCGAGATCGTTGAGCCAGCGCGCCTTGGGCTGCGTTTGATGATACCCTGGACGTGGTCGATCGCTTATCGGCGTTATCAGCAGGGTGTGCTTATTCGTTTTGGATACTCTGAAGCCGTGGGGATAGGGACGCTGCTGCGACTATCTGCGGATGCGCTGGTCATCACTGCGGGTTTGCTATCAAGGGGAATACCTGGAATCGCCGTAGCAAGCCTAACGGCGTCTGCAGGGGTACTCAGCGAAGCCGTCTATGCCGGATTGCGGGTACGTCCCGTACTGAGGGATGTCATGCGGGCTCCCGCGCCAGGCGATGAGCCGCTTGAACTGCGAGCCCTGTTGACATTCTATGTCCCACTTGCTATGACGTCTCTCATGATCCTGCTGATGCAGCCGATGGGAAGCGCGGCGATGAGTCGCATGCCGAATGCGTTGGCTTCCCTAGCGGTTTGGCCTGTTGTGTCAGGATTGGTCTTTATCTTACGCTCACCTGGCGTTTCTTATAATGAGGTTGTCGTCACTCTCCTCGATGAACCACAAGCCACAAGAGCGTTCCACCGTTATACGCTCATTTTGATCAGTATCACGAGCGCGATGATTCTAATCGTGGCTGCAACGCCCCTCGCCGGAGTGTGGTTCGAGCGGTTTTCGGCGTTGGAACCACACCTGGCCAACTTAGGGAAGCAGGCTGTGTGGTTCGCGCTCCCGATGCCAGCGTTGAATGTCTTGCAGAGTTGGTTTCAAGGTGTTCTGCTGAATGCCCGCAAGACGCGCGGGATCACCGAATCCGTCGCGGTCTCTATGGTCACAAGTGTGATCATCCTCGTCATTGGGATCCAGCGGAATCAGATTCCTGGGTTGTACGTTGCCTGGATGGCGTTTAGCGGAGGCGCCTTGACACAGGTCCTTTGGCTTTGGTGGCGGAGCCTCCCGTCACGCAATTTGTTGGCAATGAATGTGTAATTGCGGCATGGCGGTGTCTGCTCGATCCACACGTGGATCCGTCTCAAGATAGATCTACAGGGCTGTCCGTCCGTGCCGATTGAACCAAGGCGCAGACAGTTCGTATGTGATTCCTGCTTTCTTGAAGCGTGAGATAGGGTTGAGCACCGTCTAGGACAGCAGCATGCAGGTCCTCGATTTCTCCTAAATATAATGCCCTCTCTGGGATGGGGATCTCCTCTTCATTCCCATCTTTATCAATAAAGAGCAATTGACGTGCATTATCCAGCCCAATAAAAGGTCGGTTAAGAACCAAGCGCCCCTTCGATCCACAAATCTCAGCGAATGTGTGGAAAGGTGATCGGAATGAGCAACTGATTTGGGCTATCTGAGCGCCGGGGTAGATCATCGTCCCGCAGAACGTCTCATCCACACCGGTCTCGCCTATCCACTGTGCTCCAAAGACCTCATCAGGTGGGCTCCCAAAGATATATTGGGCGAAGCTGATCGGGTAGACGCCGATATCCAACAGCGAACCCCCGCCGAATTCCGGCACCCGGCGGATATCAACACCCCTCTCAAGTAAGAAGTTGAAAACGGCGCGGACAATCGTGACCTCTCCCAGGCGGCCAGTGCGTACGAGATCGCCAGCCACTTTCGTCTGCGGGTGATGGCGGTACATGAACGCTTCCGTCAGGACCTTTCCGGCGCGTTCACGAGCGGCGATCATCCGGTCAACTTCCTGAACGGAGAGGGCGAGAGGCTTTTCGCAGAGAACATGCAGGCCGGCTTCTAGCGCATGGATCGTCCACTGGGCGTGAAGGTGATTGGGCAGGCTGATGTATACCGCATCCACTTCACCCGAATCGAGCATGGCCTCATAGCTGCCAAAGGAATGCGGGATTTGCCACTGGCCAGCATAGGCCTGCGCTTTCTCCAGCGTTCGACTGGCTACCGCTCGTAGCTCCCCGCGTTTTGAAGCTCGGATGGCAGGAATGATCCGGCGATTGATGTTGGCGGTGGATATCAAACCCCATCGCACTTTGTTCATTATGCAGTCCTTTCTACCCAGCTCGTGGACGATGTCAATTTAGCCCTTCCAATGCATTCTACAATGCTATTGAAGCGGGCACACACGTGGGTCCAATGGCATGAGACGCGCTGAGGATCAAGATCGTTCCCAATCTTGAACGAGGAAATGATTGTAAATGCTGGATCGATAGCTCCCTGATGTGTCATGGAAAGTATCGAGCAGGATTGACGATGTGATGATAAAACAAGCCCGCTCTATCCGGTGTTCTGGTCTGGCTGGCGCCCGCACGTTGGTCGCTGGTCAAACGTCTTGCACTCGCTTTTCGGCAATGGCTTGGTAGAGGGCAAAAAGTGCCGCAGCAAGAAACAGGCTCGAACTTAACCGATAAATCGAACGGATGGGGATAACCTCGACGAGGGTAAGTGCGATAGGTGGTCCGATCGCGCTCGCCAAGTCGCCAACGGTGTAGATTAAGCCCAGTGCTCGCCCGTGGCGGGTTTCATGGATGCTATCTCCAGTAATCGCAGGGGCTAGGGAATTTACGCCCCCGCCTGCGATGGCTGCAACCATGGCGCCCACAAGCGCAAGCCCGATGGATTCTGTGCCGGAGAAGTAAACCCCGATCGCACCCAGCGTAAGAACACCCGCTAACACGAGCCATCGGCGTTGCATTCGATCGGAAAGGAAGCCAGCCAGCGGTGCCCCTGCAACACTGGCACCTGCACGTAAGGCTACGACGACGCCGGTTAGCGAAGCAATTGGAATGACGAGCCATTTTGTGATCAGTTGCCGGCCAAAATATTCTGAAAGCCAGAGGATGGTCGTGGACGCCATCACGCCGGCGAAGACAAATCGGCCCACAAACACTGGAACAGCAGCTGAGACGGCCAGTCGCCAGGGGAAGGGTGCAGGCTTCGTCGTTCGTTGATTGCCGAGGCGTTTATTGCTCGCGGGTCGGGTTTCTGGAAGGTAGAGCAGCCAAAAGATTACGATGGAACCTGTCAGCGCGCTGCTGATCCACATACCCCCGCGAAAGCCAAAGAGATCCGTGAAGAGACCTCCGAACAAGGCTGTGCAACCCACCCCCAGAAAGAACCACATCTGGAATTGTGCACTCAGGCGGCCACGGTTTTCGGGGGTGGAGAGATCGAGCACGATGGTATTGCCGCCGATCCACAAACCAGACCAGGCAGCGCCCCAAAGGATCCTCCCGATGAGCAGGAGGTTAAAGCCCCTGCCAAAAGCAAAGATCGCGGTAGATAGAACGCCCAGACAAAGTGAACCGATCATCAACCCGCGGCGTGAGAGTCGATCGATGAGTATGCCGGCCGTACTGTTGAAGAGGATGCGTACGATTCGGTTGATGCCAAGCAAGATACCGACCATGGCTAGCGTCAGGCCGGCTTGGGCAGCGATATTGGGATCGGGAAGAACGGTATAGAGCGTGCTATCTCCGAGCAGCGAGACCGCAATTCCAATCCCAAGCGGGATGAGCGCTCGTCCTGATGCGTTGGATCGGTTGCTTTCTGTGGTCCCCTTCATGGTTCTCTTAAATCCTCAATGCTGGAAGTCTCGAGGCATAACGTGTGCAATCAACATCGTGTGAGCGCCTTAATAGAGAGGAGGA
>CAYLOP010000121.1:0-9409 GCA_964385305.1 uncultured Anaerolineaceae bacterium
TACCTAAAAACTCGTTTGACTCCATTCAAGGTGCCGAAGGAATACATCACGGTTGAGGAAATGCCCAAGAGCGGTGCCGGCAAAATCCTGAAAAGGGAAATCAGAAAGCAGTATCGTGGAGATATGAGCAAGTATTTAGAATAGAGAGGCACGCTCTCCTGCAAGGGTATTCTCAGTGGGTGGATGCATTTCGAGATGAATAGATCCGGGGCTATTGCGATTCTAAGTTGCGCATTATTGACGGTCGGCTGTGCAACGCACGGCGCCGCTCCAACGGACGTCGTCCCAATGCACGATGTGGCCGGGGGACGACTCTATGAGGACCTGAGCCGTGAGGCGTACCTCCGTGCCCTTATCGGTGAATGGATGTCGGCCTGGGATGACACGTCCCGAGATTTTGTGAGATCTCTTACGCTAACCGAGGGCGGGATGGCCACCGTTACGATTCAGGAACGCTTCGGCGAGCAACGCGTTATCGCCGGCACATACGCAATCGCCTTTCTCCGTCCCCCAGCGCAAGGCAGCGTCACGCTTGCCGACATCACCATTGTCGCGCCGTCAGGCGAGAAAGTCGTTCTCGCGAGCGCCAGCTTCGGCCTTCACAACGCCGTCATTGGGGGGCCGTACTTGCGGATCGACGGGGATCCCGTAGCTGTCTTGAAGCGGGTGGGCGACTAATAGAATGAGGAGGATCTGCGATGACAAAACCTATGATCGGCTATTGCGGGTACAACTGTCACCTTTGCGCGGCGAGATCGGATGACCCTGTCATCCGGCAGCAATTGGTCGACGGATGGCGGAGAATCTTCGGTCATCAGATCTACACCGCGGAGAACGTCAGGTGCGATGGTTGTAAAAGTGATGGCAGGCTGGCTGACAAGTCGTGTAAGGCGAGACCGTGTGCGATCGAGCGCGGGGTGAAGAGCTGCACATACTGCGAGGATTTCGTGTGTGACAAGGTGAGGCACCTGCTAGGCAGTCGGGACGGGATGCTGATCTTCCGCCGTCCAAGTGTGGGGCTGATAACAGAGGAGGAGTACGAGCTGTGTATGCGACAGTTCGACAGCATGCCAAACATCGTAAGGATGCTTGTTGATGCAGGTAAACTGGCAGTGTGGGTGGAGGGGCGTTCCAAAGGGTAGGAATGGCATCGTCTGATGAGGCTGTCCTTCGCTACACTTGCGGATGCCAAACATCGATGAAAAGGCTGGGATTGAACCACTGAAGCGCTGGAAAGAGATGAAACCACTGAATGATGCTCTACATGGACTTGGCAATTATTAAATTAAAGGGGGTTGGAAATGGGGGAGAACCAGTCGGACTACGTCAAGGCGGAATATCCGCGCTCTGAGATCACAGGACGGATCATCGCTGCCGCAAACCAGGTACATCAACATCTTGGACCAGGTTATGAAGAGGTGATCGTAGTTCGTTCCTTCTCGATATACTGATCCTGGATTTGCATTCGGATCCATTGCAGGTAAGCGGGCCAGCCCTGCAGGATCCGGATCGTTACAACTACTCAGTTGATGACAAATCCCAGAACCTAACTGTATCGTCCCCTTCGCTCACAGAAGCAAGGCGGCTCCCATCAGGGGTAAACGCCAGGCTGCTTATGGCGCTCGAATGTCCGGTCAGAGTCTGTAGCAATGCCCCTGATTCTACGTTCCAGATTCTCACCGTGTCGTCATAGCATCCAGTCGCCAGGTATGCGCCATCGGGAGAGAACGACACTGCGGTCACATTATGCGGGTGATCCAGAACATGTAGTGTCTCGCCGGTCTTCAGAGACCACAACCTGGCGCTATCATCTGCAGTCCCCGACGCCACAATCTCTCCGGTCGGTGAGAAAGCCAAGCTGCGAATCGAATCCTCATGTCCCTCGAGCGTATGCAGTTGATCCCCACTCGCCACATCCCAGACAATTATGCGGCTATCATGGCCACCAGTGGCCAGAGTCTCCCCGTCCGCTGAGATTGCCACACTCTTGATAGAGCTTCCGTGAGCATAAAACCGCAGCGGCTGGCCCGTGTCGAGATCCCATAGAATCGCTTGATCATCGTCGGAACCAGAAATTGCCCTTTTTCCATCCGGGGAGAAAACGACGTCATTCACCTCTTCGGTGTGACCGGCAAGGGTAAGCAGCTCTTGCCCGGTCGACGCATCCCAGAGCTTCACGGTGGCATCGAAGGAGGTCGATAGGACGTGACGCCCATCCGGCGAGAAGTCGATTCCGTTAACGATTCCGTGATGTCCCTCGAGCGTATGTATTCGTTCCCTTGAAGACACATTCCACAGCTCAACTGTGATCCCGCCGGCAAGTGCGATAGTATTGCCATCCGGTGAAAAGGCGATATCGGATGGATCATGCGCTACGAGAATGTTCAGATCGTCAAAATACGACAACCACCATGAGAGCAGCTTGTCGCGCGGCGTAGAACCATAGCGTTCTCCGGAGCCTGACTTGGCGATGGGCGGAGGGTAGCCGGACAGCGACGTCCTCTCATAAACAGTCCCGTCGCTCCAGTTTACGAGCATTGCCAACCACTCGACCTGATAAGCCGCGGCGCCGTCCGTATACTTGTCCACCTGCACCCGGATCTCCCTGATGCAGACAATGCTTTGCACTTGTGCAATCGATTGAGCCTGGTGAGGGAGATGGTAAAGCTCCCAGCTTTCATTTTCATACGCTACCTGTCTTAGAAAGATCGCCGGCCAGCCTGGAGGGCTATGGCTCAATGGGGCTGACAAGGCTGCCTCGCACATCGCCCCCGCCTCCGGAACCAGGCTGTCCATGCCCGGTGTGGGTGTGGGTTCGGGCGTGGATGTGCTGGTTGGCGGCGGAACCGGCGTCCTGGTCGCTGTAGGGACCGGCGCGCTGGTTTCCGTCGCGGAATTTGGTTGTGTTCTTTCATCGACTTCGACGGTTGTTGGCGAACTGCTGCAGGAAACGACGAGCTGTGATGCAAAGATGAGCGCGAGCATGGGAAAGAAAGATCTGCGATTCTGCACGGCTGCCTCCCGCTTGAGTGTTGGGCCGGTCAATGCTTTGAAGCAGGTTGTCAGTGCTTGGTATGAGATCCCAAGCATCCTGAAATGCCAGTTACAAACGGGATAAAGTTTACACCCAAATAAGCATGGGTGCAGGAATCTGGTAGAGCAACCGTTCAGTGCTCGCGGGAGACGGACTCTCAAAGAATCGCTTCTCACACAACTCGCGGCACTGTTGCACGGAACCCTCATTACTCTGATAATGCACATCCAACACAATTGGTAAGCCTGATGTTCAATCCGAGCTCAGAGCAGCTCCAGGATGGAGCGGACTCAGTGCACTGACGCTTCAATTTCATTTGTTGATTTTCCCGGCGCCTCCCTGGAAAGAACACCAGGGCTTCGCTCCACAAATCCCCTCGGCTGCGCATCGCCCCCTTCGATTATCCACTCCGCCTTTGGCTACGGGATCCAGCCCAGTCAAGCTGGATGAACGATCAAGCTTATCGTCCCGACACCTGCGACGCACCGCAGGTGCGGTGTGTCCTTCGGGAGGACCCCTGTAAGTACATCAGGGGCGAACGGCGATCGGCGCTGCGTGGTGCTATGCGAGGGGTGCATCGCGAAGCATAAAGTCGTTAGGCTTACCAAGAAAGGAAACGAATCATGTCTTTACTACCCGCTTTTAGAATCGGCTTATGGAACGCCTGGATATTTTTGGTTTTATTTCTCGCGGCCTCAATGGCATTCCTTTCGATTGACAACGAAAAATCGGGAAAGAGGGGGGAAGGGGAACCCGCATGGAGCGAACTAAGTAAAACCGCGAAGATCGTATTTGTAATTACGCATATTATGATCATGCCATTCACCTTCGTTTACAGTATTTTCCTACCGCTGAAGTTGGGCACATTGTGGTTTTATGTAGGTCTTCCAATCTATCTTCTTGCCCTCGTTATGGGTATTATGTTTAGCATCTCGTTTGCAACAGCCCCGCTTGGTGAACCAATGAGCAAAGGAATCTACGCGATCTCCAGACATCCCGGGTATTTCGCGTTTTTCCTAGCATGTGTAGGCATAGGAATAACCTGCGCCTCCTGGATTTTTCTGCTATGTGCGTTGATATGGATCGTTTCGTGGCACTTTGGAGTCGTTGAGGAAGAACGGTTTCTCCTCGAGAAGTATGGGGATGCGTATCGAGCGTATATGAATCGGACTCCAAGATGGATAGGTTTCTCGAAACCATCGTGAGCACTAGGATTTACCAAGACACGCAGATTTTTGTAGGGCGCAAGAATGGCAAGCCTAACCTCTCGAGGAAGTCAACCGTACCCTTTGGGCATGCTTCGCGAGGGATCCCGCTAAGAACTTGCGGGACCCCTGTAAGTACACCAGGGGCGAACGGTGCGGTGCGATTTGCTATCTTAGTTGTATGATGGAGATGCTGGGACTGCCGGTGATGGACCGAACCCCGGCAGCTCTCCCTCATCTGGTTCGGGATACCACGCGAAGCTCGAGTCGGTTAGGCCGCTGAAGTCAATTTTACTGGGCATGGAAAGTGTTGGATGTTGAGTTCCATAAGGCATCTTTTTATCGGTTCTCCGCTACCTACCCATCAGCTTGCTGAAAGGCGCTTGAATAAAGTACGCGCCTTAGCTGCTTTTTCGCCGGATGCGCTTTCGTCGATCGCCTATGCTAACCAGGAGATCTTCCTTGGGTTGGTTGTCGCGGGTAGTGCCGGGCTTGCCCTGAGCTTGCCCATCGGATTGACCATTACTGGTCTTCTAATCCTTGTTGCTATTTCCTACTTTCAGACTATCCATGGCTATCCTTCCGGTGGTGGTTCGTACATCGTAGCTCGCGAGAACTTGGGTTTGATGCCGGGATTGCTTGCTGCCGCGGCATTGTTGATTGACTATTTGCTGACTGCAGCCGTGAGCCTGACAGCGGGAGTAGCAGCAATCGCCTCGGCGTTTCCGATGTTGTGGCCCTATCGCGTTCCCCTGGCTTTGTTGCTGCTGCTGGTGATCACTCTGACCAATCTACGGGGCACCCGAGAGACGGGCACGTTGATGGCTATCCCGGTCTACTTGTTTCTGTTCACCTATCTGTCCATGTTGGCTTACGGCGCGATACGTGCCCTGAACGAGGGACCTGGCTCGCTGCCTAATGTTGCTCCGCCAGCCAGCCAGGCTCTGACAACATTCTTGGTTCTGCGAGCCTTCTCGTCAGGGTGTACGGCGCTGACCGGCATCGAGGCGATCAGCAATGGGATACCAGCCTTCCGGCCTCCAGAGGCAAAGAATGCCGGGCAGACGCTGATCGTCATGGCTTTGCTGATGGGTCTGCTGTTCGTCGGCAGCATTGGCCTGACCCAGTTCTTAGCCGTGGTGGCTGGACCGGATGAGACCATCCTATCAGCGCTGGCGCGGCGATTGTTGGGTGAGGGTCCGGCTTACCTGGTCATCCAAGCCAGCACCCTGCTCATCCTGGTGGTAGCGACCAACACCAGCTTTGCCGGTTTTCCTCGTTTGGCGGCGATACTAGGCAGCGATGGGTTTTTGCCCCGCCAGTTGAGAGGTCTTGGGGATCGACTGGTGTTCAACAACGGTATCTTGCTATTGGCGATAGCAACGGGGATATTGATCATAGTCTTTGGGGGTGACACACACGCCTTGATTCCCCTCTTTGCGGTGGGCGTATTTCTGGCCTTCACGCTTTCCCAGTCGGGCATGGTTGTCCACTGGTGGCGGGAGCGGAAGGGGAACTGGTGGTTAAAGGCGGGCATCAATGGAGTCGGTGCGTTGGTTACAGGGACGACACTGATGATCGTCGGTGTGAGTAAATTCGCTCAGGGGGCCTGGATCACTGTCCTGATGATCCCGTTGTTAGTGACGATTTTTCTTCAGATTCGAGCGCATTACCATGAGGTGGCAGAACAACTATCTATGAAATTATCGGTACCTGCGTGGCAGTCATTTGCACCTCTCAGAGTAGTCGTTCCAATCTCCGGCGTGCACCGCGGAGATATCGATGCGGTGAATTTTGCACGATCAATCTCCAAGCATGTGACGGGTGTGTATATCGAACTGGAGCCTGGAGACGGAGAACTCATCCGCGAAAAGTGGGCTAAATGGTGGCCGGACGTGCCCCTCGTGAATGTGCCCTCACCCTACCGTTCCATAATCGAGCCGCTGCTCGATTTTCTCGACGAAATGGATTCGCAGCATCATGATGGCCAGCTAGCAACCGTCGTGTTACCGGAATTCGTCCCGGCTAAGTGGTGGCATGGCCTCTTGCATAACCAGACGGCCTGGTTGATTAAGACCGCTCTTCTCTATCGCCGGCGTCACCTTGGTTTTCAACGTGTAATCATAGACGTGCCCTATCATCTTAAACGCTGACCTTGCATGTATGCCAAGCGGCCTAACCCCTTCCATGAGGAGGCCTGACCTGTCTAGGATCGACGCAAGCCAGTGTTGCTTCCCTACAGGATACTTCGTGATCACTGATGGCGACCTGGAACCCTGATCATCCATACCAAGGAGCTTTTCGCCTTACTTCTATACCCGCTCTATATGATCTCATGAGCTACACTCCTTAAGGGCGGCGTACCTGGTTTTGCGGATCACGAGGTGCGGTGCAGCGGGATCTGTGAAAGCAGGCTACGCAGGTTGCGGGCGAGGGCGAGGGGGTGTATGCTTCGAGTGTTCGAGTCTGGGCGTGGGGCGATTAAATAGGGCATCCGAATCAGCGAAGAAAGGCAATTCATTCTCAATATCGAAAAATCATAAGTGCAGGATGAAGAACGATTCCGAGATGAGCCTCACGTGGGGGATTGATGCAGGTAAATCCGAATACGCACATGTTCGGTAGCTAGATCCGAACGACTCAGTCGCCTCAAGCCTCCTTAACCTTGAAAGGGGTAGATCCATGCCCTCAGGCATCGTGATATCCACTGCAGTTGCATCCCTTCTGGGCCTCCTGCTCAACGCTTCGGTGCTGTACATCGTTTTCTCTCGTCGATCACGGAGATACCATCTCCTCTTCGCCGCAATCCTTTTCATATGTGCAATCTGGGATTGCGGGATCTTTCTAACGATGGCTCGGAACAGCCACCTGGAGGAAATCCCAGTTTACGGCTATGTTGTTACACTCCCATGCATCCTCCTCCCGGCACTGATCTTCCACTTCACAGAGGCCTACATAGGTTTGCGCCACACATGGATGGTGGTTCTTCTCTGGTCTGCCAGCGTCGTTACGCTTGTGCTGATGACCTCAGGCATTCTGTGGCCGATTGAAGGTGTGTACGAGTACCCTTGGGGCAATGTGTTCCGCGTTGCCTCTCCCCCAATCGCTGTCGTTGTCCCCCTTTTATTTAGCTCCCTCGCGGTTGCTGCATCCTGCTGGTTGTTGTTTCGCGTGCACAAAGCGGATCCTGGCAGTCTGGCCGCCCGACATGCCCTCTACATCCTCGTCGGCTTCTCGACCATCGGCCTGGCCATGCTCAAGGTCTTCGTAATCTATGGCATCGACGTTCCACTATTCCTGCCCTTGGGGATGATCCTCAACGACGTCTTCGCGTCTGTAATGGGTCTTGCTATCGTCAAGCAGAGATTATTCGATATCACGCTGATCGTGAAGAAGAGCGCATTTTACTCTGTTCTCGCTGCTAGCGTCATCTTCGCTTTCTCCCTCTCCGAGCATACCTTGGCATCGTACTTAGGGGCTCTGATTGGCGAACGGTCACAGATGCCGCATGTCGTCTCAGTCGCCATCGCTATCGCCATCCTCTTACCCCTCTACCGCCGCCTGGAGCATGCATTGGACACCTACTTCGCGAAGAGGAGTTTCGACTTCTAGAGCAACCGGTGGAACTCCTGGCGCCGTCATGGCTGCAAATGGCTTCCTAACTTCTATGAAAGCGCTGGGGGTTGAACCACTGAAGCGCTGGAAAGAGATGAAACCGCTGGAGGATGCGCTAGATGGGCATGGCATTTTACAATTAGGTGAAGGGGGTGGGGGATTGAGTGAAGTGGATGTAGGTCTGCTTCAGATACGGCGGCGAGCTAAACGCTCCTGTCGATTGCTTGGGGAAGCGGAGGATAGACGTGGTCGGCAGCGAGGATCTTCGGTGAGACCCCGTGATTTTCCTGGTTGTTTTGGTCAAGTTGGTGCAAAATAGGTCCCATGCTGCCTGGTAGGTCTGGTGAATCTCTCACCACCGCGCGGGAGTTCACCCTCCTCCGGCAGATCCCACCAGCTGTGAAGAAATTTAAGGCTTGCGAGAGATCTGCGAAATTATCTTTATAAGGAACTTATCCCATGAAAGATCGCCTTCCACGCATGACCAAGATTCTTTACGGCGCCGGGGATACGGGTTTTAGTCTGACATCCACGATCATCGGCGTCTGGTTCATCCGTTACCTCACCGATGTCATCGGTTTCTCACCCTTTCTTGCTGCCATACCGTTCTGGGTCGGAAAGACGTGGGATTTCATCAATGATCCCATCATTGGCCATCTTTCGGACCGAACACGCACGCGTTGGGGTCGAAGGAGACCCTTCTTGCTTTTCGGTGCACTGCCCTATGGGTTGACGTTCGCCTTGCTCTGGTGGCGGCCACCTGTGGGGAGCCAGGCCGGTCTCGTGGCGTACTACTGCGCAGCCTACGTTGTCTATGAGCTGGCGGCCACCTTCGTGTACATGCCCTATTTCGCCCTCACACCCGAGCTCACAAGCGATTACGACGAGCGGACGGCCCTGACCTCGTATCGTATGTTCTTCTCCATCTTCGCCAGCCTCCTGGCGTTCATCTTCCCGGAGATGATTGTGGGAAAGTTCGTGCCGGAAAACTCCTCGCGTGTCCTGATCATGGGCGTTGTGTTTGCTGTTTTAAGTATTACACCGCTCTATCTCACCTTCGCAGGGACGCGGGAGCGGCAGGAATTCATGCATTTGAAGCAGCCTTCCCTGCGCAGCACATTAAGAGCGGCGCGCAGGAATCGTCCCTTTCTCTTCAGTATGGGCATCTTCTTATTCACCTGGGTGGCGATCGATGTGCTTCAGACCATTTTGAGTTACTTCATCACCTATGTCGTCGAGCGTGAACCCGAGACCCCCATCATTATGGGGATCATCTTTGTGGCTGCACTTTTCACCTTACCGCTGTGGGAGCGAATCTCCCGCCGCTGGGGCAAGCAGAAGGCCTACATTGCTGGCATTGCATTCTGGGCGTCCATTCAACTAATCCTGATCACGCTGAACGCCGGCACGGGGCTATGGTTGATCCTGGCGATGTGCGTTCTTGCTGGTGTCGGGGTGGGCGCAGCGCATGTGCTTCCCTGGTCGATTATTCCCGATGCAATCGAGTGGGATGAGTGGCAGACGGGTGAGCGGCATGAGGGCATGTTTTACAGCC
>CAYLOP010000122.1:0-9397 GCA_964385305.1 uncultured Anaerolineaceae bacterium
GAGCCGGAGACGAGATCATGCACGTCAACAAGGAAGGAGATGCCTTTCTGAAGCGCCTGCGTCGTTTCTGCAGTGCGTTTTGCGGGGTGCAGGGCAGCAAGCCCCCAAAGCCCTCGTGCGACGCCCCAGGCGCAAGGCAGCCCGTAGTTGTGAGGGCACTGCCAGGTATATTCGAGCGCATCCCTCTCGAGATAGCGCGTGATCGCATCGACGCGTGGATCGCCATCGAAGCCACTGTGCAGGCTGTAGCGTAGAATATTGCCCCAAAAACAGGACAAGCCGCACTTGCCGCCATCCCAACTTTCCGGAAGCCCCATTGCCGTGGCGTCCAACATGTGGTTGGCGCCGTGCGTCAAACGGCAATCGCTGCCGTCGGCTTCAAACTCGGTGAGAAGCAGCATACTCCAATGGGAGCTGGTATATTTTGGCGTGTAATAACCACGCTCATGGCTCCAATTCCCCGCAGGGGTCTGACCGGCCAGTATGGTAGTTACAGGCGGGATATGCATGATGGCATTGCGCGTCGCGCGAACCTCAGGATCAGAAAGATCCTCTAATTGTAAAAGGACCATGGTCTTATAGCGGATGGAAGGGGTTTGCGCGGCCAACAGCCAATCGATCAAATCCGTTTTCGTATTGTTCATGATCCCCAGTCTCCTCAATCGAAGGCAAGTCCTGGTTGTTCCGCTATCTCCTCTTCATAAAAGCTAATCCGGAAAGGCATACGAGAGAGGGTTGCGCGGGTACCCGAAAGCGGGCTTCACCGACTACGCCTGGTGTAAGCAGGATAATGGCAATCGTGATCCCAAGCATCGCGATAAGCCATAACAGTGCGGGGTTTCGGATGTGACGAATCGCGCCGAGCAAAGCCGTTAAATAGATGAAAAGTTGATAGGCCACTGTGGTCACAATCACGATGCCTATGAGCGGATTTTCAAGGATGAATCCAGAAAGCGTGCGAATGGCTTCGGCCGGTTCGCCCTTTCTGATGCTCGCGATCGCACCAGGCGTTTCGATGTCGACCCCGAAACGACGGAACCAATCCGCGTACTCATTACCGAAAAGTACGGGTATATCGCCTTTAAGATGATTCTTCAAAGCGATCCATGGGTTGTTGAGGATGATCTCCATATAGCGTTCCCGATCTCCGGGTTTGTTGGCAGTATCTTTGGGACCCAGTTGATCGGCTGCCTGCTCACGCGTGATTCCCTGCACTTCTGCCATCACGCTCGCCGCAAAGTACCTTCCCAGGGTATAGGTGCCAGTGGAAGAGATGGTGAATTGATCCCACAAAAAATAGTTACGCAAGGCGTATGGCACCAAGATAAGGGCAGCGAGGAAAACAAAAAGAAAGGCTTGATAGAAACGGCGAAATTCAATACGGAATGGGCGAAAACGGAAGCGGCGGATCAGGATGAAGAATGCCAGGAATGGTAGGAGGAGCTGTCCGATCGGTCGGACGAGCGGTGCGAGCCCGGCGGAAATCCCGGCGAGGATCAACCACTTATAGCGATCGGATTTGTACCAGCGCGCGAGCGCGTAGATCGTCAAGGTGACGAAGAATGCGAAGAGCGTTTCACTTAATACAGCCGTGGCCCAAAGCGTGGATGCGGGGTCTAAAGCGTAGATCAAACCCGCGATGAAGCCGGCTTTCTGGGATGCGAACCGTCTGACCAGATCATAGATCATGAGACAGATCAATCCACCGATCACGAGTTGAACGAGCGCCACATTGGCAAAATTGACGCCGAGTACTATATACGTGATGGCAACCATGAGGGGATAACCGATCGTGCGAAGGAGTTCGGTCTTCTCCTCTGCTCTCCAGCGATAAGCCTGTCCTTCAAGAAAACGCTCTGCGATTGCAACGTAGTGCCGGGAATCCGCATAGAAGGTGCGATGCGGTTCCTCGTAGAGGGGGATTGTGAGCAGCAGGCGTAAGAGGAGAATAACAAGCAGGATGCCGAGTTGAATATGCGTTTGACGACTCTGCCTCGGTGTGGACGTTGACGAAAGCGTCATGACGACTCGCGTGCTCCTTCCGAGTGTGCTGGGTTTATATTGGCGTACGATAAATAATGCGATCGAGCCATACTTGCAGTCTTTGAAACATGGAGAGGTGTGATTGTTGCCACAATATTGCAACGAAATCTTTAGGTGTCGATGTGTTGGTCGTGACCACTGCGATCCGGCATCACCCCAGGCGTTCCTATTACGGTAACCGTACTGTATTCAAATCAAGTATACGATCTGTGTGCTCAATCGTCGAGAGTCGTTATGTGTGGTTTTAGGAGGATTGACCCGTTGCGTGATACCATGTTTAGGTTGAGCTTCGTCTGATACCTCTTCTTGCCAAGCCAAAAGAAGCGTGTCAATGATCAAGATCGATAATGGACGATACTTATCTATAACATAGCTGGGTCCGATTTTACCATCTATCATCGTATGGTGCGGTGGCGTGCTAAGCAATATGCATGAATGTTAAAAAGAAAGTTGACCAATATTTAAGACCCACGTATAGTTCAAGCGAAGCACAGGCATTGCTGCGATGAGAACGGAGGCAGTGGAATATGCACATAGAACGTTTTGACAAGCTCACGAAGCTTTTCAACGAGAAGGCACCTATTGCACGAACCTTTGGCATGCAATTGACTTATGACGAAGATGGATGCGCTGTGATCGAACTACCGTACAATGCGAGCTTGGACCACGCGTTAGGTGGCGTTCACGGCGGGGTGTATATGACGATGCTGGACAGCGCGGGCTGGTTTACCGTCGCGGCTTTACACGAACAGTTGAGCTGGCTGGCGACCTCTGAAATATCTGTGCACTTCTTGGAGCCGGTAAGTTGCAAGTCTCTTCGTGCTGTGGGGAGGATTATTAAGAATGGAAGGCGGCAGGATGTCGCAGAGATGAGACTTTATAACGAGGAAGGTATTTTAGTTGCTCATGCAACAGGGACGTTTATCAAGCTTTCCGAAATCTCAATGGGATGAAAGGGATGCTCCTGTTGATTGAGAAGAAGGGGAACCGTGTGTAAGCTAGGTTGGAACAAAGCGCCTTGCGACATCAGAGATCGGCTCATGCGGTTATATCGCACGAAGACGATAAATAATCTTCATCCCAATTAGACCCTTCTTGACACGCTCGAAATCGCTATGGTATGCTCAGCCAGCTTGGGGAGAGGGAAATGGGGGAAAAGAGACAATATTGGGTTGGCTTCAACCGCGTTCTTGGGATAGGTCCCACGCGCCTTCGGAAGTTGCTCGATGCATTTGGCGACATCCAACTCGCATGGCAAGCTTCGGCCGACGAACTGCGGCTTGCAGGGTTGGGACCAAAGTACGTAAAGGCATTGATCAACACACGAGAGACGCTTGATCTTGATCGGGAAGTGGCTCGCATTGAGCGACATGGGTTCAAGATCACAACATGGGAGGATGAGAATTACCCGTCTTGTCTCCGTGAGATTTCTGCGCCACCGCCCATGCTTTACCTTTGGGGCGAGCTGGAACCGCAAGATCGATGGGCTGTGGCTATTGTGGGAACTCGCCGGGCGACAACTTATGGAAGTGCGATCACCCAGGAGTTGGCTTCTGTACTTGCTACAAGCGGCGTTACGATCGTGTCCGGATTGGCGCGTGGCATAGATAGCATTGCGCATAAAGCCGCACTGGACGCAGGTGGACGGACGTTGGCTGTTCTTGGGTCGGGACTGGATCAAATCTACCCCCCTGAGCATCGTCAATTGGCTGAGGCGATTGCTGAACGAGGCGCCGTTCTCAGTGATTACCCATTGGGGACCAAGCCGGAAGCAGGCAATTTCCCACCACGCAATCGTCTCATCAGCGGACTATCGATGGCGGTAGTGGTGGTAGAAGCTGGAAAAAGCAGTGGCGCACTTATCACGGCCGATTTCGCTGCTGAGCAAGGACGGGATGTGTTTGCGGTACCGGGAGATCTCAATAAACTTGCCAGCATGGGCACAAACCGGCTTATTCAATCCGGCGCCCAAATCCTGCTCTCTGCAGAAGAAGTGTTGGAATCATTAAATTTAGAAATGCTTGCCAGGAAAGAGTCGGCTTCAGAAACGCTTCCTGAGGATGAAACGGAGCGACGTGTTTATGAAGCGCTGTCCGCAAATCCTGTACATGTAGATGAGCTTCAAGCCGATTGCGGACTCCCAATCGCTCAAATTACGGCGTCTTTAGCGATGCTGGAGTTGAAAGGGCGCGCTCGGCAGGTCGGTGGGATGCACTACGTCCGTGCGCGTGAGGGAACCGTTCCGTATAAAGTGGAATAGGACATGATAGAACAGTACAACGCGATCATCATGGCTGGGGGTGGGGGGACAAGGCTTTGGCCTTTGTCTCGAAAGGGTAAGCCCAAGCAATCGCTTCGGCTTTTTGGCGATCGCACGTTATTTCAAGTTGCGGTGGATCGATTGCTTCCCGTGATGCCGGTCGAACAGATCAAGGTTGTCACAATCAAGGATCAGGCGGACCAACTGCAAGCACAAGTACCCGACCTGCCTCAGGAAAATTTCATTCTTGAGCCAGCACCAAAAGGCACGGCTTCGGTTGTAGGTTTGGCAGCGATCAAGCTCCAGCATGATGATCCATCGAGCGTTATGGCGGTGTTAACGGCAGATCACTATATTGGGAATGTCGAGCGGTTTCAACAGCTTCTTTTGGCTGCCTATGAGCTAGCTAGAGAAGGGGATCTGGTTACACTGGGCATCACCCCGACGATGCCAGATGTCGGATATGGATATATTCATCGCGGCGAGGAGCGCGGCGAATATGCGGGGTATAAAACCTACCATGTGAAAGCCTTCAAAGAGAAACCAGATGCCGATTTGGCTGCATCCTATGTTTCCAGTGGGCAGTACGCGTGGAACTCTGGTATGTTTGTTTGGCGAGTTGATCGCATTTTGGAAGAGATTGAGCGCCAGATGCCAGCACTCTATGATGGGTTGATGGAAATCAAGCGCGCGCTTGATACTCCTGATGAAAAGACAATTCTTGAACGCATTTGGCAGGGCTGGGTGAGTGAAACGATCGATTATGGTGTGATGGAAGGCGCCCGAAATGTGAGTGTAATCCCGGCCGACGATCTTGGGTGGTTGGATGTCGGTGGATGGGGAAGAGTATTCGAGATTTTACCTGCCGATGAAAACGGAAATCTAATAGAAGCCCTGAATACGATGATTATGGACACCACGGGTACGCTCATCTTTCAACCGCGTGAAATGGATGAAAAGCGATTGATTGTTGCCCTGGGGATTGACGATCTGGTAATTGTAGATACCGTGGATGTATTGCTTGTTTGTTCGCGCGAGGACGCGCAACGCGTGCGAGATTTGGTGAAAAAACTAAAGCAAGCAGGCTTATTCGATTATTTATAGTGGGAGTATTGTGTGGAAGCGTATTGTATGAAATGTAAGCAAAAGCGGGAGATGACAGACCCTAAAGCGACCTTTACGTCCTCTGGTACGCCCGCAACGAAGGGGAAGTGTGGCGTTTGTGGGACATCCTTATACCGCATGGGTCGCACGGAAGCGCACGAGGGTATGACGCCACCTCCAGTAGCGACAAGAAAGAGAAAGAAAACAACAAGCCCCCCAGCGAAACGGAAGGGAAAACTGGTCATCGTGGAGTCGCCTGCGAAAGCGCGCACGGTCGGGCGTTTCCTGGGAAGAGGTTACACCGTCATGGCTTCTGTGGGGCACGTCCGTGATCTGCTGCGATCGCAGTTATCCGTTGATGTTGAGAATGACTTCACACCGAAATATCGTGTTCCGAAAGAAAAACGACAGATCGTGAAGGATCTCAAAGCGGCTTCAGCGAATGCGACAGTCGTATATCTGGCGACCGATCCCGACCGCGAAGGAGAAGCGATTGCCTGGCACCTGCTCGAGGCTGCTGATATTGATAGTGCGAACGCTCACCGGGTTGTCTTTCACGAGATCACGCAGAGCGCCATCGAAAAAGCCTTCGAGCAGCCGCGTGATCTTGAAATGAACCTGGTAGACGCGCAGCAGGCGCGCCGGATCCTTGACCGTTTGGTGGGCTACAATCTCAGCCCGCTGCTTTGGGCAAAAGTGCGCGGACGACTTTCAGCGGGGCGTGTGCAATCTGTCGCGCTCAGGCTGGTCGTTGAGCGCGAGCGAGAGATACAAGCATTTATGCCCGTGGAGTATTGGTCGATCGACGCTGAGTTTATCCATCCTGAAAAGCCGCCGGCATTCAAGGCGAGATTGGTTCAAATTGGTGATGTAACACTTGAGATCAATTCAGAAGATGAGGCAAAGAAGCATCTGGAAGATCTACGAACAGCCCAATATCATGTGGAGAGCATTCGTCGTGGGAGCCGGAGGCGACGCCCTGCTGCACCCTTTACAACGTCTACGTTGCAGCAAGCATCTTCCGGTAGTTTGGGTTTCACTGCACGAAAGACGATGGCGATCGCGCAGCAGTTATATGAAGGTGTAGATTTTGGGGAAGGTGAGCGTGTTGGTTTAATAACCTATATGCGTACAGATTCAACTCAGTTGTCAGCACAGGCTGTTGAAGAAGCCAGAGGGTTTATTCGAGGTCGTTACGGATCTGATTATCTGCCTGAGAAAACGCCTGTCTATCGAACGAGTGCGCGCAAGGCGCAGGAGGCGCATGAGGCAATACGACCAACGTCAGCCTATCGCGAGCCAAAGAGTTTAAGATCCTACCTCAAACCAGACCAATATAAGCTTTACTCGCTCATATGGAGGCGTTTCATCGCCTCACAAATGAATCCTGCAGTCTACGATACATTAACCATCGAGGTTGGTGGTCACTCTGAAACGCAAAAGTATATCTTTAAGGTGAATGCATCGAGCATCCGCTTTCCTGGTTTCTTGAAAGTGCATGGGAAACGAGAAGCTGCGGATGAGGGTGCAAATCGTGATAAGGAGCAAAAAGAGGGATTGAGAGCTCAATTGGCCCAGTTGCCGGATCTTCTCGAGGGGGATCCCCTGGATGTAATAGAACTATTTCCCGAGCAGCATTTCACGCAGCCGCCGTATCGCTACTCTGATGCGACGCTTGTACGGGCGCTCGAAGAGAATGGAATCGGGCGGCCTTCGACCTATGCCCCCATCATTTCAACATTGCGCCAACGAGGTTATGTACGTCGTGAACAGAAACAGCTTCTACCCACGGAGATTGGCGAAATTGTGAATGACCTTATCGTTGAACACTTTCCTAATGTGGTAGATCTCGGCTTCACAGCCAAGATGGAGGAGCAGCTTGACGAGATAGCAGATGGCGAAAGAGATTGGGTGGATGTGGTGCGAGGATTTTATGAGCCTTTCGCTGTGCAACTCAAGAAGGCGGAAGAATTGATGCCCGAAGTCAAAGCCGAACCTGAGCAAATTGGGAGGGATTGCCCTGAGTGCGGATCTCCACTTCTGTTGCGACATGGTCGATTTGGGAAATTCATTGGCTGCTCCAATTTCCCCACCTGCAAATTTACAGAGCCATGGCTGGAAAAAATCGGTGTTGCATGCCCCGAAGATGGCGGTGATATTGTTATCCGGCAAACGCGGAGGGGTCGGGTATTTTATGGATGTGCAAATTATCCTGAATGCGAGTTCACCTCTTGGAAGAAACCACTTCCAGAGAAATGCCCTGAATGTGGCGGAATGCTTGTGGCCGATAATAAAAATCACACCTCTTGTATAAAATGTGGCGCACGATTTGAGCGCGCCGATTTGCCTGAAGGGGAGAACGACCTGGCATAAGAATTGCAACGGATTAGCTTGCCACGCAGTCGAGATGGGTCTAGAATGCGTGCGAGGGAGAACCGTGTAACGTCAATAAAATACGACTTGGGGTCGAGGGACGAAGGACTATGGATGCGATAAAGAATCTCTTTGAACGGAAATCCGTGATAGCAGGGACTGCGTTGCTATTAGGCATCGCATTGGGCGTGCTCTACGCATGGCAACTCAATCCAGTCCAATGGATGGATGGCGAACCGCATCAACTTCGACAGGACCTGCAGGTTGACTACATGCGTATGGCGATAGATTCTTACTCCGTCAACCTCGACGCTCAACTAGCAAAGAAGCGTTACGAGGCATTAGGTGCAGAAAGAGGAGATGTCCTCGCGGAAGTGGGAAAGGAACCGGAGGAAGTTAATCCAGCGGAGATACAGAAGTTCCGTGCGCTTGTAGAGATCGAATCGCCAACCCTGGAAACGGAAGAATCATCGGAAACAACGACCGCACAACCGACAACAGGAGTCGCAAAGTACATTGTTCCTGTGTGCGGTACTACACTTGGATTGGGTGTTTTGCTAGCCGCGGCGCTGTTTCTGCGTCGAAAGTTGGAGGGGAAGCAGGAGGAAACAATCGAGAGCTTCGAGGATCTTGAGAGCCATGAAGTATACGAGCCCGAGGAAGTGCAACCAGCATCGCAGCCTCTTGCAACATTTCGTACCACGTACACATATGGCGATGATCTTTATGATGACTCATTCAGTATCGAGAGCCCTTCGGGAGATTTCCTGGGTGAGTGTGGTGTAGGCGTTGGGGATGTAATGGGGGTTGGGGAACCGAAGAAGGTGTCCGCGTTTGAGGTTTGGCTCTTTGATAAAAATGATATTCAAACTGTAACGAAAGTGCTCCTGAGTCCATATACCTTTGCAGATGAGACGACCTTCACAAGACTTTCGGCAAAAGGGGATCCGATTAAAGCCGAAAGTGGAAGCGTGGTCATTTTGGAGACGAATACGTTGCGAGTTGAAGCCCGCATTGTCGATATGAATTTTGGTGAGGGGCCATTACCTGAGGAGAGCTTTTTCGATCGTCTCACCATTGAACTGCAAGCTTGGCCATACACTGCAATGGAGTTCTAAAAACTGGAACGAACTACTACCGCCAGGAAGCGTACTAAATCGTGAACGGGCACATTGCCCGTTCATTTTTTAAGCGTCATCTAATCCAATTACTTGATCTCTACGATTTTCAAATGGACTTCGCCGGCAGGAGCTTGTACGATGGCAATGTCACCTACGCCCTTGCCGAGTAATGCCTTGCCCAATGGCGATTCATACGAGATTTTTGCTTGGCGTGGATTTGCTTCTTTCACACCGACCAGTTGGTAAGTCTCAGGCTCTCGCCCGTCGATCAGGATTGTTACACTACTTCCAATTTTGACATGATCTGAGGGGGTGTGGTTTTCGAGAACGATCGCATCGCGCAGTATGATCTCAAGTTCTTGGATTCTACCTTCTAAGAAAGCCTGCTCTTCCTTTGCAGCGATGTAGTCAGCATTTTCTGATAAATCCCCTTGTTGGATAGCAGAACGAAGTCGCTTTGCCAGATCATCCCTGCGTGGACCGCGTAATTCCTCTA
>CAYLOP010000123.1:0-6816 GCA_964385305.1 uncultured Anaerolineaceae bacterium
GTGATCGATTTTAGCTGCCCGAAATTCTCTAAACGTCGTACTCGTATTCCTCCTCTTCGACATCTTCTAGGTCATCCCATATATCCTCTGCCCAGTCCAATTCGATGGGAGATTCACCGACCACTTTGAGTGATGCACCGCATGAAGGACATGTTACAAGACTCCCAATCTGCGGGGCGACATCGAACCGGACATCGGCGTCACATTCCGGGCAATACCCCTTTGTCATTTCATCCTCCGTTAGGGTTTAATTACGTCCGAATAATACGGCGAAAATGTACTAACTATGTATGATGAACGTATGAAAAACGTAGCAAGAAGGCTCCCTGCGTATCAAAAACGTAGAAAAATAGAAACTGCTATGCCATGGGTAGGACTTTGCAATGAACAGGGAGAAGCACCGTCAGGGAAATGGTTAGAAATCGACGGCGCTTGTCGGTGGTTTGAGGAAATCTTGTCGGCATACTTGGGCAGAATATTTCGCGCTCGGATGTATCCTATGGAATCGGGACTTCGGCGGGTTTATCGGGGCGATACGAGTTGCCGCCGCAGGACCAGTTCCAATCGGTGATGTCGATGCCCTGGAGGTGCTGGTTTGGACCGACGTGCACAACTTTCAGCGCCTGACCGCAGGAGGGGTTCTGACCGGTATATGCACCGGTGACGTAGGGGATACCGCCGACACCCTTCGCGTAGGCGACTACATGGTAATTTCCCGGCGGGACTGTCATCTGGTAGTAGGGGTGTGTGAGTGTGGTGTGGATCCACCACCACGTGGCGTCCTCCAGGTTGAAGAACATCACCGCGACGGGTACACCGTCCCCGCCCGTGGAAACCGGATCATTAAGGTAAGGCGGGGCGGAGGACATTTCGACCATGCCTGCGATCACGCCTGGCACACTGCTGGCTCTCTCCTCCGGGCTGAGTGTGGCCGCCGCGACCTGGGTGGGAGCTGCAGGGAGCGGTTTGGCGTTCGGGTCGCGCCAGATGTGTGGGGCGATCCACAAGGCCTGATTCTCGTTCTGATCCCATTCGCCGCGGACGGTGAGTATAAACTCGACCGTCTGTCCGGCAAGAAAACTCAGGTCCACATCGACCTGGCTCGTCGCGCCGGCGGCCGTATCCTGATCCTCGAAGGGCCTAAACCCGGCGGGTTCAGGGATGTGCCGGAACAGACCTGAAGCGTCGTAGTAATCCAATGCGAAGGATACATCGCAGGGCGTTGCGCTCTCCTGGCAGGCCAGCGTCGACCGGAAGACGTCGCCCGGGTATACGGTGAAGGGCGGGTAGGCGCCGAAGATGCCGCCAAAATCGCTTTCGTAGGCTGGGATCGTAAGCAAGGCGGGAGCATCCACCAGCAAGCCGCCTTCGGTCTTTGTCCCATCGACCCGTCCCACATAGCCGGCGCCGGTATCGGCCGGGTCACCCGGGCAAAGCAGGTACTCGCCGCTGTTCGACCACGTTGCGGTGCACACCGTCGCGACGAAGTCCAGCGCAACTTCCTCCGAATTCGGGATTACCACCTCCAGGGTAGATGGCGTCGGTGTGGGCGGTGGAGAGGTGGGGGGTAGGGTTGGCGGGGCAGTCGGTGGAGCGGGAGACGGTGACGGTTGGATGGCGGTTGGGGTGGAACAGGCTGCGAGCAGACATGCCACGAGGAAACCTAAGCTGCGTTTCAAGATCGCACTCCTTCTACGGTTATCGGATGAGGGCTTATTTGTAGTGCAATCCCCGATCGAAGTCAATCGGTCTGGTCGTATCGGGCCCGCAAATTGCAACGATGATGGATCAAATCTCCTTTTCGGGTTGGGCAAAGGGGGGGGTAGAATGGGCGATAGTGTAAGTTATTAAGATAGGCTATGCTAAGGTTGTGTGAATTCCGTTCCTAGGCAGGGTTTACGGGAGCGTTTTGCCCGGCTTGGGAGAGATGCGGCTAGTCTGTTTAGTTTGTGCGGGGTGATTTCAGCCATCCTTTTACCAGGCTGTCGATGTAGGAGGATAACATTCACAACAGGATCGTGATTTGCGGCAGAATACGTTTCTGCTGTTTAAGGTATGATTGAGCGAGCGATAGTGGATTAATATTGCGATGCCCGGTGTTCTTATCCAATGAATTTTCATGCTGGGGACTTTTCGAAGCGAGCGGGGATAGCAATCGTCCACAGTCAACTTAATAGATTGTATGCCTCTGTTCCCAAGGGCGTAGGGTGGGTTGTTATGAGTGAGAGGCGTATTTGAATTTGCTCTAGCCGGAATCAAGTTTATGATTTCGTCTCTCGCCATTTATAGAAGCGATGAACGGTACGCCTGCTGTACAGGTCAGTATGTCGGTGAGTTTGTTGAGGAGCGATCGATAGGAACCATGACTAGTGATCCGAACGAAGACATTCAAAAGCTGGCTGAACTCTTGGCGCTTGCTATTCGGCTTGATCCTCCCCTTTACCAAAAGGTGATGGAGCTCGCTACGAAAGATCAGCGCTCCGGTGCCGTTACAAGTGATCTGATTGAAGGAGGGCTGGAATCGGATCTCGGAAGAGCGCGCTTGTTTGGTTATGCTTTGAGTGTCTTGATCTTGACGATTGAGTTGTCATCGAAGATCAACGACGCTATGCTATCGATGCTTGATGATCGCGCGAAAAAGCTCGTTGTCCTGAAACTTCGATCGCTTTTACGGGAAACGGATTGGATTGCCGTTTATCCTGAAGACAGGCAGCTTCTGGTTGTCATGCCCGGATGTCCTGCTCGGCACTTATCCCTTGTGGCGGAAAAGATTAAAGAGGCTACTCAGGATCTCACACTTGAACTCCCGGAGGACATAGAAACACCACTTCGCGTTGCACTTGCCGGGGTTGTCATCCCTGACGGGAACGCGACTGTTCAGGAAGTACTCGATAACCTGGAGAGCGTAGCACAGCGTTCGGTGGACAAGCGTGAGGGGGAACCGGTGATCGTCGAACTTCTTCATGGTAGAGAATCAAAATAGGCGCTCTCTGCGCCGGTGCAAAGATGAAGAGAAAAAGCAAGAAATCCGACCAAAAGCAAGAGAAAAGAAAGTCCAAGCTTTATGTGTATTTCCAAGCTAAGATGGAGGATTATCAATCCCATCTTGATCACGCCATCGCTTTGCCGGAAACCATCACATTGAAGTGGGAATCACTCTTGGCAGAAGTGGTGGGCTATCGGCTCTTGCTGATGGAGCTTTACGACCACCCGAGGAAAATCGATAAGACATTGTGGGAAGACGTTGAAGGATGTAGGGCGAAGAAGGAACGCTTCCTAAAAAGCCAGTTTCGTTTCTGGATGCGGATTCCATGGTTCCTCCGCCGGCGAATCAGACAGTATGAAAGCCTGGTTGCTGAGCTCGATGAGCACATCGCCTTTGTGGACAAGGCCAAGAAGGGCGCTCGGTTCTACAGCAAAATGCAGAAAGGCAAGTCGATCAAGAAAGAGTCGGTTGTACCGGGCGGTGAATCGGTTAGCGATATTCGGGATAGTTTACACGCACTCATCAGGGTGCTGCACTACCTTTTCTTACGTGAGAAGATGGGGCAGCCGGTCACTGCCGGTTCGAGTGTGCTCCATCTCGAGGATGCACTCTTCTACTGGGAAAATGAGTTGCGAATTATCGCCGCATATATGAGAGATGGCGGGATTTCCAAAGACCGGTTGGTGCAAAACATCAACGATCTTAGAAACCGACTCCAGGAAACGCCATCACAAGCGCAGCTTGTACTGGATTTCGAGATGCGCATGCTCAGCCTGCTTAAGCTCACCAAAGCATACCAGATGGCCGGCAAGGATAATGTCCCCAGCGACGTGCTGGTGGAGCTCCTGAGAAGTTTTGACGAGGATATTCCCTTCGCTTGGGCGCGCGGCCAATGGGAGACACTTGAACGATCTCTTCTAAAATCAAAAGAGCTGATCATCAGTGTGGAAGCCTTTCTGAGATTCGGACGGTTCATGGATGCGGCTTCGCTCGCGGACGAAACGGACGGAAGCGGCGTACGGGATTGGGCTAGAAATCGATGGAATGGACCTGCCAGCGGGAGAACTTTTCAGGCCGATTCAATTAACGATGAAGCCGTCGAAACGCTTCTCGAGGAGATGCTGGCGAGACATTTAGGTGATGAAGATTCGTCACTGGGAGGGATGGGGGAGGTAGGGGGATAGGAACGAAGGAGATCGGCAAAGGAAAACCGCACAGCGGATCGAAGGGGGATGAAACCACCCGATAGTCACCTCTGTGCTGCATCGCTATAATAGCTCCCAGATGGGAGCCACACATAGCCGGCAGACTTTTCATCGGGATCGACCTCGGAACAACACATCTTAAGGCTGGGGTTTATGACAAGCATCTGGTATGCCTTTCCAGTGCTCGGCTGCGAGTGCAGGAAGCGGGACGCGGCTGCTGGGGTGCGAATACACGCTGGCACGCAGTCCAGCGTATGTTGGCTGACCTATTGCGTGGCGTGGATTGCTCGCGAATGGCGGCGATCGGTGTCGCCGGCATAGCGGAGGCCGGATGCCTGCTAGACCGGCAGGACGCACCAACCACACCTATCCTACTTATGGCACGATCGGCGCGACGTGCGCCAGGCTGAGATCGAGGGTCACCTGCGGGCGATCAGCGGGCAGCACATGACGAGCGTGCGCTTGCTGGCGAAGTGGCGTTGGCTCGTGGATCACGGCGCGGCTGGAATGACGCAATACGTGGGCTAAAGCATGCAGCATGTTTATAAGTTGGAATCATTTGGTTGCCAAATACCCCCTTGAGGGAAGGGTGATGCAAGGCATTTTCTTGGAGGTATGAGATCGGGAATTGTGTTTTTTGAACTTTGTAATTATGGCGGTCATCATCGGCGCGGTGGGGATCATCGTAAACTTTGTAACCGTTCCTTTTTTGAGTGGACTTGCTTTCTGGCTTGTGGTCATCGGCTTCGTTTTACTCGCATTGGCTACGGCACTAAAAGGTCTCTAAATCCAGGCAACATCACGCTCAGGCAGCGTAGGGGTCCGGCGCTGCCTGATCTATTTTTAATGCAAACTTCGCGCGGCGGATTGTGTTCCCTGAAGGATGCCGTGCAGCTACTCTAATTCATCGTTGACAAGCGTGAAACTGTAGTCGTTTTGCGTGGGCCAGTAGCTGTGGTAGACACGGTCCTCGAGCAGCGGGATATTTCCCCCATAGGCGCAATTAAAGACGACACGGAAGCTGTTGACCGGCGTGATGCTCGGGTAGAGGTCGTCGGCGCATTGCGGTGGGAGCAGGTATGCGTTGAGGATGGCCATGCGCTGGCGCACACCCTCGCCGGAGCGGCCCATCCATCCAGGCGCCGCACCAGAGCCGTGATCGGCTTGCAGAATGATGATGGGCATCGTGTCAGAGCGCTGAAGGATGGCTTCGATGAGCGCTTGCACTCTACTCGTGATGTAGATCGCCTGGTCGCGATAGTGGGTGGCATCCTTGGATCCCATGCTCGCTGCAGGTGGCTCGGCGAAGGTGAAAGTGCCATCCTGACTCAGTGCACCTCCCTCGATGTCGAAGAGGTAGGGATGATGCGGGGAGACGATGTGGACGAATGTAAAGGTCGGTTCTGGTATAGCCGCGACCTCTGGAAGCGTCTCAAATTGGAAGAGGATGATCTGACGCATCAAGTCGAACGGCTCGCTGGTTCGCGTACGCGTCCAGGCTTGGAGGTCGCCAACCGAGAGATCCCACAATACCAAACCCAGCGAGGAACGCAGGAGCATGCTTTCGAAGGCGTTCATCGAGAACGATTCTGTTGCCCTTTCAAGGTCTACTTCATCGGGCGCCAGAAAGATGTCGGCGTTGACAACTTCTGTGTTAATATAACCGCTGCGAAACCCGACTGTCGTATAGCCGAGTCCCTCCAAGGTTTTGCGGACCAAGCTGTCGCTGATACGACCAGCGAAGATACCAGGGTAGGTGCCAGGGAGGAGGTCCAAACCCAGGTCTTGTGCGAAGGTCATATTGAGCGAAGATGCAAGCGAAAGGGAGGTCCAATTGTGGTTGCTATGGGATCCCTCGGCTACATAGAAGCCTTTCGACCGGAGGAAGTCGAGAAAGTCCGAGTTGTCATACCCGAAGTACGCTAACATGTGATCGGAGCGGGCGTAGCCGTCCAGGATGATGTAGTAGACATCGGGCAGGGGGGCGTCGGTCGGCGGTTCGACCTGCAGCTGCAGCATGATGGCGTCCAGGGATCGAGGGTCGCCCTGGTCCTGGATGTTCAGGCGATAGATTGCCAGGTTGACCAGCGGGACAACGAGCAGCACGGCGGCGGTCACGGTGAGGAACTGGTTGGCGAGGCGAGCATCCGGCTTTCGGATTGCAACCCACCAGATCGATAACCCGAGCAGAAGGACCGTGAGGGGGAGCAGGTGGCGGTGGCGGCCCAGGATGAATGCGCCGATACGGATGTGCTCCAGGACGGCGTAGACGTGGCCATAGGATGTGCCGATCAGCACGAAGATCGAGGTCAGCAGAGCGGCGCGCGGCCACTCACGCAGGAGGGCGCGCAGGATCAGGAGTAGAAGCAGTGCTGCCAGCGGAAGGACGAGAAGCGACCTCCCAGCCTGGATCAGGGGGATCTCTCCCTTGTTCTGCGCCAGCAACCCCAGCACGGCGTATAGGCTGAACAGGATGGGATGGATGACCCAAAGCCGCCATGTGAGTGTGCCTTGGGGGTTGTCAGTAATATTCATTTCAATCTACATCTTCTTCTATGAAAAACGTGCATGCGCTGCTGGACATGTCGCAGGCCAGTGAACGTAGATGGCCGTTGGATCAGCTGT
>CAYLOP010000123.1:6826-9359 GCA_964385305.1 uncultured Anaerolineaceae bacterium
CCAGCGGAAGGACGAGAAGTGACCTCCCGGCCTGGATCAGGGGGATCTCTCCCTTGTTCTGCGCCAGCAACCCCAGTACGGCGTACAAGCTGAACAAGAAGGGATGGATGAACCAAAGCCGCCATGTTAGTGTGCCTTGGGATTTCTCAGTGATGTTCATTCCAATCTAAACCTCTTCTGTGAAAAGCGTGCATGCGCTGCTGGACATATTGCAGGGCAGTGAACGTAGGTGGCCGTCGGATCAGTTGGCGTATTGATGTACGAAGGGATATCAGCATAATACTTGCGATCATACCAGATGCGTATTTTACCACCGAAGCGATCGTGCCTGCCCTGCACCAGCAACCCTAGCAGGCGCAGGGGAAGAATGGAATAGATTTACAGGAAGGTGTGGGGAAATATGCGGTGAACCGAAAAGGGAACATGCTGGCAGGATGCGGGCTAACATGCTGCCAGCGTGCGGACCTACAGGATGTATTGCGGCGAGAGCGCCAGCCCTTCGATGACCCCCATCCCGAAGCCCGGCTTCAACAAGCGGTGCTTGAAGCCGCTGACATTCACCCGCTTGTTCATCAAGGTGCGGTAGACGCCGGCGGCGGCGATGTTCAGCGGCTGACCGACGATCCGGCCAAGGATTGGGGGTCGACCTGGTCGCCTGATGGTACACAGATCGCCTTCGCTTCCGAGCGCGACGGCAACTGGGAGATCTACACCATGAACGCGGATGGCAGCCAAAAACAGCGCATAACCAACCATGAGGCCAAGGATATGGATCCTGACTGGCGACCTGACTGGATCAACCGTTGAGCAGGAGTCCATTCTTGAAGACCGTGGCCAGCTGCCCATGCGGGCAGGCTGCGTGTGAATCGAGCCGACCCGCCCGAGGGAGGGGACATGCCTTGGAGCGTTTTCAAGAATCCCTTCCGAGGAATCAAAAATCCTCGGAAGGGATTCGATCCTTCCCTTCCGAGGAATCCAGATTGCTGGGAAGGGAATCGGGCAAAGTCAGGGGGACAGATACGAATAACGGGGACCAGGGTCGAGCCTACCGTATTCCGATGACGCGATTCCCTTCACCAGACTACAAATCAATCCTCGATCGGATCATCGGGATGCTCGGCGTCCCAGCGTGCGATCATGTCCGCCTGGGTTATGCCGATGTTGGGTTGGTTGATGACCGTATAGGATGCGCCCTTGGCGTTGAGGCCATGATGCAGATTGCGATCGAGGCGCAGCCCCAGCTTGAAGCGGCCGTCTATCTTGATCGTCGGCAGGAAGGTCCCCAAACCGCTGATCTTGACCGGCGAGCCGCGCCGTGCGAAGAAAATGAGCGCTTCGTTCAGTTCCTTGAGCACGTTCTGGATCTCGCCGGCGTTGAGCGCGGTGCCGCGGGCGATATAGGTCGAGAGTTCATCTTCGGTGACGCTTTCGCCGAGATCGATCCTGGGACGGTAGGCTGAGATGGCTTGAATCCGTTTCGCCACAATACACCTCCACGGGGCATAGACCCCGCATACGAGCCCCGCGAGCCCGGGGCGGGCCGCGACCTGCCTGGCGGCGCAGGCCGTTCAACACGATCTGTTGCACGACCGATGGGATTAACAACGAAGCTCGAGAAAAGACAGACGGCCAAACCCCCTACCTACCGATGCTTGACGCCTACCCCCTCAGCAGACACTTGCATCATACAATGAAGGCGGGTCGGATTCAAGAAACGCTCGCCCGCCTTGCGCCATTGGCCGCTTCAGCATATTGCATCGGACCCCGAGCGCGTGTATGCTGGAGGGTGAACTGAAACGGTCTTGAGGGGGTTTTCCGGGTCTGCGCGGGTAGGGCATTCTGATGTAGGTCGCCAATTATACTCATCATTCTAATTACACCTGGCACTTAGAGAGGTATCCAATGTATTGTTAAGGGGATGCTATACATCCTTGGGGGGTGATTCTCGATCCTTTCTTGGCAATAGTACGCTTAGCATGGCTTATTGGCGTGATAAGGATGCAGAAACCCTCCGCGGGGAGAATAATGGGTAAGAATCGATACATAATCATTTTTAGCCGGAAGAATTCGCCTGGGACGTGATCCATGGATGAAGAGAAGGAATATTTAATAATATCGTACTGTGATTCAACTCAGAAGCTTAGAGCACCGCTGAATGCGACTATCGGCGATTGCGCAATCACAATACGGGAAGCGGTGGAAGCCCATGCTGTCCCCAATATCACCGCACTTTCCTGGGAGTACTCCACAAGGACCACCGCAATTGGCCCCATAGCTGCAATCAACAAGGCAGAAAGATGCATCTCATACTTGAATGATGTACTCGTATTCGTTCAAGGGGCAGCCATTGGCGACCCCCAGCCGTTCATGTCAATAGACATTGACAAGCGATTCGACAACAGGGAATTTGCTCAGGCTGTCTTCTTCGATTTCCCCGAATTGCGCTCTAGACGCAGACTTGACATAGACAACTTACGTATATTCTTTGAGGATAGCTTTGAACGATACGAGGATCAACGAGCCAAGCGTCGGA
>CAYLOP010000124.1:0-9279 GCA_964385305.1 uncultured Anaerolineaceae bacterium
TTTCGGAGTTCACCTTTGAAGCGAAAATCGGTTCGCTTTTCAGCTGCTCCTAACAAGATTACGCAACATGCTGAGTAGATCCTCGCCTGTGATCTTTTCAATGCTTTTACACAGAAATTGTTTGTTCTTACGTAGGGTAAACCATGGGGTAGTATCGTTTCTGGTGAGGGATTATCTCTGTGCACGCAACCGATCGCTGATAAGCAAAAGCTCCCAATCAAGGTTGGCGCTACACCGATGGCTTCATTGAGTGAGCTGTCCGATGTGCTTTCAGCCTTTCGTGATCAGGTTCTATGATGGAGCGGCTGGGCAAGTGCGTCTATTCCATGAAATACGTTTGTAGGCTGCCGTTATTTGCGCCGTCTTCCAGCGCCGCTGACGAGTGTGATCCAATAGAGAAGTTGTAGGATAGCAGCCGCTAAGGCGGCAATGTATGTGAAGGCGGCGGCATTCAATACCGAGTTTACGCCTTGTTGCTCTTCGGTGGTTGTTATCAGACCGCTCTGGGATAGAAGGGCACGAGCTCGCATGGACGCATTCAGCTCGACAGGCAGGGTCGCCAGGGCGAAAACCGCGCCGAGTGCGAAAGCGAACACCCCGATCCAGGCCATCTGCGTTCCCAGAACGCCTCCCAGGATTAAGCCTAGAAAGATCAGGATGAACCCCAACCTTGAGCCGACATTCACGGCTGGTACGAGCGCGGATCGGAAACGAAGCGGCGTATATTCTTCCTTTTGTTGCATTGCGTGACCGATCTCGTGGGCGGCGATTGCCAGGGATGCGATGGATTGTCCCTGGGCCACGCCTTCCGAGAGGCGGAGTGTCTTCGTGCGCGGATCATAATGATCTGAGAGTGTACCGCGAATGCCTTCCAACTTGATCATCCCTAAACCACCATAATTGAGAAGGCGACGAGCCGCCTCTGCACCCGAGAGTCCGCTCCTGTTGCGGATTTGGCTCCATTTTCGATAGGTTGAGTTCACCCATAACTGAGCTATCCAAACCAGGATGAACCCAGGGATCATATACACGAGGTAAGTGGTGTTCCACAAAAACATTTCAAGTGACTCCTCACGGGCTTCGCCCGTATGCTAATCTGCGCGTAGAATCTCGATGGCTTTCTCGAGTTGTGGGTCGCGACCTTCGGAGATATCCTCTTCCGTGATGAGGACTTCGACATCCGGCTCGAGACCGATCCCATGGATTTGACGTCCATTCGGTGTGTACCAGCGTGCGACGGTCACCCGCACGGCACCTTGCTCATCGGATAAGGGAATCCATTGCTGGACGGAGCCCTTCCCGAAGGATGCCTCACCTATAAGTGTTCCGCGCCCGGTATCTTGAATGACACCGGCGACGATTTCGGAGGCGGAGGCTGATCCGCCATTAATCAACGCCACAAGCGGGATATCGGTTGCCAATCCACCCTCCTTAGCTTGCATGACGATCTCTTCGCCATCACCGAAACGCTCAATCATGACAACGCCTTCAGAGATAAACTCGGAAGCAACGTCAATGGCTGTATCGAGAAAGCCACCGCCATTATTGCGAAGATCAAGGATTAATCCGCGTGGATTCTCATCGAGGAGGGATTGAAGGGTGTTGCGCAGGTCATTCCGGGTGTCTTCAGCAAAAGTCATGAGCCTCACATAGGCAAGATCTCCCTCGATGATCTCCCCCTCGACGCTGGGGATCACAATGTGAGCTCGAACGATGTCAAATTCCAGCAACTCAGGAACGCCGGAACGCCGAATGGTCAGATGTACATTGGTGCCGGCTGGCCCGAGTACGTAGCGTATGACGATGCTGGCATCGACGCCGGTCATGTCCTGGCCGTCGACCGCTGTGACCTCATCGCCCGGATGCAGGCCGGCCTCCTCTGCAGGCGAGCCAGGGATGGGCGCGATGATGGTCAGGAACGCCGATTCCGTATCCACCCAAGCACCGATCCCTTCATAGCCCTCTAGTGAGCCGGTGGCCTGTTGATACTCCTGGGGGTCCATGTAGGAGGTGTGCTGATCACCGAGCGAATCGAGCATCCCCCGAATTGAACCACGCATTAATTCCGCATCGTCGACAGGCTGATCGACAAACTGCTCGTGGACGATGGTCCAGGCTTCCCAGTAGGGTTTGTATAATGCGTCTAGATCCTCGGATGGATATGAGATTGCCGGGACATCGGTATCTGTGGATGTACGCTCTCCAAAGGGCAGCTGGAATGGTTGGTCTGAAAGATCGCGATCCTGGAGCAGTGGGAGGGCTGCGCCAACGGCCAGCCCGGTTGAAAACAGGCATGAAGCCAGAAGAACACCCACCAAACCACCAAGAAAAGCCAGCTTTAGCTTAGGTTGCATAGCATCGCTCCTTGTGTCCCCACTCGAGGGACACATTCGAAAGATACCATATTTCTATAAGAATTATATGAGTGTCTAGGATTCGTTTTTAGGCAGCGTATGATGTCGATCTCGCCAGGATGCGAGCAAGGAATCGTACGCATCACCCCTTGCCTTGTCCGTATATTCCAATATCGCATGACCGTCGAAGGGGTAGTTGGGATGGCAGGAAGTGGGCCAGGCTCCCCCGGGCACTTCAACAACGGTATGTACCGTTCCACCAAAGATATCGGCCGACTTCAAGCGGGGGACGATCTTCTCAGCGGTGAGAATCACCTGATCGGCAGCGAGTGCAAGTTCACGGTCCACGCCCCAATGCGTACCGATGGAGGCATTCCCGTCACGATCGGCTTCCAGCGCATGAAGGACGGCGATATCACATTTGACTGCAGGTAAGGCTGTCAGAAGCTCTCCGGTATATGGGTCTTCAATGGTTTTTACATCAGGGCGCAACTTAAGCAAATCCGTCCCTTGCCAGGCTTTTGAAGGCATAAATCCAACGTCTGCGAGAGTCGCTCGGAGGCCAAATGCAAGGCTCGCTTCGGTTTCCTCGATGATTTCGATCTCGCCCTTATTCGCCGCGCTCGTAAAATGCGGCGCAAGTCCGAAAGCCTCTAGGCCGAAATAGCATGTTCGTATCTTGGCGACCATACCGGCGCCCACCAAGATATCGCTCTCAAGGCCTGCCGTGAAACAGAGCAGCGTGAGGTTATTGGGTGTCGCCTGTGCATGGAAGCGCGAAAGTAGCGCGAGTGCAAAGGCCATCGGTCGGCGATAGAGGGTTACACCGCCAAACGCAAGGACGCAATCTGTCTCGGGAATAAGTTTAGCGGCATCTTCCAGTGACGTTAGCTTATCTGTCTTCATTGGGCGGCTCCTCGGAGGAAGTCAAGTCCTGAACACGCTTTCGGAGCTGTGCGATAGCGTCATCCTCTTTATGCCAGGGATTCCGCAAGCTGCGTAATGCATCTTGTGTAAAGCCGCCGCGTTGGCGTATGAAGGCGAGCGCGATACCGACATTGAAGAGGACGACCAGTGTGAGTACACCACATACGATCATCCACCCCTTATCCCAGGTCATGGTGTCTCCGGATAGGGTGCATCGATCAAGGAGGGCACGAATCGAATAAGTTCAGTTATGGAGGCCATATGTATGTCGATGCTTGGGTCTCTATATCCATCACCAACCAGCACAGTTGTCATACCCATCGCAGCAGCAGGAAGCAAATTCGCCGTGCGATCGTCTGCGAGGATACATTGCGGAGGGTCGGGATTACCCGTCAGTTGAAGTGCGGCGTGATAAGCTTCTGGCCTTGGTTTATTCCGAAAGTCTAACGCGACGATGTCTACAACCTGGTCGATTTGGTCGACGATATCAAGTTGTTCGAGCACGCGCACCGAGTACTCGAAACTCGCATTGGTAAAGATCACGCGCCGCTGGGAGAGCTTGGTCAACATTGCTCGTAAGATCGGGTCGGGCGATATGTGCTTACCCAACGGAATGTCGTGAACGTAGGCCAGATAATCGAAAGGGTCAATGTCATAGTTTGCCATTAAGCCATTCAATGTTGTTCCGAAGCTTAGGAGGTATCCCTGCTGAAGGATGATCGATTCCTCGTGGGGAATCCCTATTCTCCCTGTCATAAAGTCGTGGATGCGCTCTGCGATGGCTTCCCAAAGACTGCTGCACTTGGGGTAGAGGGTTTCATCGAGATCTAGGAAGAGGGTTGTATACGACGACATTCTGAAAGATCAACCTCCGTCCATTTGCCTACACCGCTGTTTGCAGCTGGAAAAAACGTTGCTTTGCACAAGTCAAGGAGATCTTCGGATCCAAGGGCTATGCACTCAGTTTTGACCTCATTATAGCTATTCGGGCACCTATACAGCCACCCACAATCTTATTATCCCAACAGCAAAAAAAGAGGAGCAGGAGAGTCATCAGATACACGCATGGTTCATTGCGAAACATAAAGGGAGAGGAAAGCGTGAAGCCATGCGCTCAGAAATTCGCCCTTCCCAAAACCTGAGAGCAGTATAGAGATCTGGATGTAAGGTGTCAACATTCAGCGATAAGGTTATAATCCAATTCCCAGTAGGAGGTAACTGTGCCAATTCATATTCTTCCTGAAGAGGTAGCCTCTGCGATCGCAGCTGGTGAAGTGGTGGAGCGACCTGCGTCCGTGGTAAAGGAATTGGTAGAAAACGCAATCGATGCAAACGCCAAGAGGGTCGAAGTGGTCGTTGAGCGTGGTGGGAGCGGTTTGGTCGAGGTTGCGGATGATGGTGCGGGTATCCCCGCAGCAGAAGTGCCGATTGCTGTGGCTCGCTACTCCACATCGAAGCTTCAGACGGCAGAAGATTTGTTCTATATACAGACGCTTGGATTCCGTGGAGAAGCCCTCGCCTCGATCGGTGCAGTGGCCAGGATGGAGTTAATCACTAAGACCGCCGAGACCGAAACGGGCACCCGGCTCCTCGTTGAAGGCTCGAGGGTGGGAAAGCCTGAGCCGATCGGAGCACCTCAAGGGACGGTCGTTCGCGTACGGGATCTCTTCTTCAACGTTCCCGCAAGGCGTAAATTCCTTAAGTCTGAGACGACGGAGCGGCGACATATCAGTTCGCTGGTGACAAATTACGCGCTTGCCTATCCGGATGTGCGCTTCCGACTCACACAGGAGGGAAGGATCAGCTTTCAGTCGTCCGGCAAAGGTGATCGGCGTGAGGTTTTGGCGGCGATCTATGGTGTGGAGACCGCACGCCAGATGATTTCCATTCCACCCATGAAAGACACACCATTCCAGGTTGAAGGGTTCATCAGCCCTCCTTCGGTCCATCGTGGGAACCGCCGGCAGATGAACTTTTTTGTGAATGGGCGCAGTGTGTATGACTCAAGCCTTTCGGCGGCGGTTTTACAAGCATACCACTCGCTGCTGATGGTTGGACGTTTCCCTCTAACCGTACTTTTTCTTGGAATCCCTGCAAACTGGGTGGATGTCAACGTCCATCCAACAAAGGCAGAAGTGCGATTCCGGCAGCAAGACAAGATCTTTTCCGTATTACAGCGGGTTGTCCGAGCGACACTGCTTCAACAGGCACCTGCACCGAGTCTCAACCTTGAACGGCGATGGGGGTTTGAGGGATGGAAGGGTGAGAGCGGCGCGATCACCCCCGATTGGGCGCTCTGGCATGGTGGTCCTCAGGAGCAACACGCAGAACCTGGCGTGGATTTGCAACCGGCGTTGCCAGGCGGCGACGTTCCTTTGCTCCGTGCTGTTGGGCAGGTGGGGGCAGCCTATCTGGTGGCGGAAGGCCCAGACGGCCTATACCTGATCGATCAGCATGCCGCCCATGAGCGTGTGCTATTTGAAGCGCTCATGACGAGTGTGGAACAGGGAGAGGTGATGATCCAGACACTGTTGGAGCCTGCTACAGTCGATCTTACGCCTGATCAAGCTTCCCTATTTGAGGGACACATCGCTGTGTTGAAGAAGCTAGGTTTCGAAGTGGAATCCTTTGGACAGCGGTCGTTTCGTCTGCGTGCAATCCCGGCAATCCTGTCGGATGGGAATCCTATGCAAGTGTTACGGTCTGTGGTCGAGGATTTTGAGGAAGATGAATCACCATTGGCAGATGAGATTGAGGCGCGGGTCGCAGCAAGGGTGTGCAAACGCGGTGCTGTTAAAGCTGGACAGGTGCTATCGCTTGCTGAGCAGGAAAAGCTGCTGCGGGATCTGGAATCCTGCCGTTCACCGAGGACATGCCCTCATGGCAGGCCCACAATGATTCACTTGTCGGTTGAAACGCTTGAAAGGCAATTTGGGCGCCGGGGGTGATGAGCGGTTATACGCGATATGGAGGAGCCGGTTCAGCGACGGCTTGTCGGCAATCTCAACGTAAATGTGCTCCCCTTGTCCTCTTCGCTCTCGACCTCAATAAGCCCCTGATGCGAATGAGCAATGCGTTGTGCGATGACCAATCCCAAACCGGTGCCGATAGTTTTCTCTGCGTGATTCGGAACTCGATAGAAACGATCAAATATTACCGGCAGACTCTCTGCAGGGATACCGAGACCATTATCTTCGACAGCAAGTACAAGTTCAGCATTCTCATGTGTGAGATGCACACGAATATACCCGCCTGGCCTATTGTATTTAATGGCGTTGGTTAGGAGATTCAACAATAGTTGCTTGAGCCGGTTGCGATCTCCTTGCACGGGAGAGAGGTCGTGGTCGATTCTAGTTTCCAGCATGACCTGGCTGGCTTCTGCCTGCGAACGGATGATCTCGAGGCATTCTAAGATCAAACCCTCAATATGGACGGGTTCATGCGTGAACTGTGCTCGACCTGATTCGAGACGTGCTAATTCCAAGAAATCGCTGGTCATTTCATGAAGACGTTGGACTTCGCGGTAGACTGTTGTGCAGAGTTTTTTGCTTTGGGCTTCTCCCAGATCCGGTCGTTGTAAGAGATTTGATGCCGCCATGAGCGAAGAAAGCGGAGTGCGCAGTTCGTGGACCATCTCAGCAATCAAATCGCTTTGTTGGAACAGGCGGCTGTTTTGGATTGCGATCGCTGCTTGTGCCGCAAGGGATTGGAGCATGCGAAGATCCTCTTCGTCAAAGGATCCCTCGCGCTTGTTAACGGTCTCAATGACACCCAGGGTGTTATCGTTAGTTACCAAGGGTGCGCCCATGAGCGTTCGCGTGTAGAAATGAGTCTGGACGTCGACTTCTACGAAGAAGCGCGGGTCACCTTGGGCGTCATGGACGAGAAGAGGTTTTCGATTCTTGAAGATCCAGCCAGCAATGCTATTCTCCACAGGCACGGGTGTACGGGAAAAACCCTCTCCCCGTAAGCCGGTTGCTGCTTCGAAGTAGAGGTGATTTGTCTTGGGATCATAAAGCAAGAGCGAGGAGGCTTCGCTCTCTGTCATCTCCTGCGCTGCGTCAACGATCCGCTGCAGCAGGGTCCTCAGGTCCAGTGTTGAAACCATGTCTGTGGTAAGTTCAACAAGCCTGGCATAACGCTTCAGAAGACGGGGATAATTCCGGATAGCTGAGTCGTCGCGCGCTGAACGCTCATTGTGTGGATCACTCACGTAGCACCTCATCCACGATCGATGGCAAGACAACGGCAACATTTTGGCGGAATACGACACTCGCTCGCTCGTCGAGGTAGGTTGGCTCGTTGTTGATGATGATTAGCTTTGCTCCAGCATTGAGCGGTTCGATCGGCAGCAACGATGCAGGTGTTACCTCAAGAGATGAACCCACTACTAAGATGAGATCACTACGGGCGAATAATTGATGCGCCTTGGATACAATTTCATAGGGCAACTGCTCGCCAAAAAGCACGGCATTTGGTTTTAAGATGCCGTCACACTTTGGACAGCGCGGTACGATACCGGATCGTGCGAAATCGAGGATGATTTCATCTGTTGGGTACTTCGTATAACAGGAAACACAGGTGGCCTCGCGCAGATGGCCATGGATTTCAAGCACCATCTTTGATCCGGCGCGTTTGTGCAGATTATCGATATTTTGTGTGACAATGCCTGCAAGGTAGCCGGCTTCTTCAAGTTGCGCGAGTGCTAGATGGGCTGGGTTTGGGACGGCGTCGAGCAATTTTCGTGCGAGCGGGTGTATCCAAGCATAGAATAGGTCGGGACTGTAGCGGAAGGCAGCGAGAGAAGCAACTTCCATGGGGTCGAAGCGTTCCCACAAACCTGAACCGGGGGAACGGAAATCAGGGATACCCGAAGGAGTCGATATACCAGCGCCTGTCAGCGCAGCAGTGTGTTTGGCCGCTCGAAATAGGTCTCTAGCTTGCTGAACCTTTTGGGCTGGGATAGCCATACTCACGAGGCGACTCTATCCTCCTTAGGATGCAGGTGAACCGCCACATGCTCAGCAAGTTTGCGGAGTTGATCACTCACAAGACTATCAGGCTGTGAGATCACTAATGGTGTCCCAGATTGGGATGATTGATGGGCTTGCTCGGGAGCAGGGGAGATGATGCCTCCCAATTCAATACCTAATTCGGTCTCCACCTGCCGCCAAGGAATTTGTAAGCTCGTTCTGACTCGATTGATAAGTGCAAGGCTCAATTTTTGGCGAGGCACGCCATCGCGCTCGATCTGTTCAATGAGGGTGCGGCCGATGACATTAGAGGGGAAGACCGGTTCGACAACCACAATGATGTGATCGCAAAGCTGGATCAAAGGGCTTGCGAATGGTTTGAGCCCGCTGCCAAAATCCACGATCAAAGCCGTACACATGGTTGCTAGGTTCTTAACGATCGCCTCCATCTGGGGTACGGATTGCTGGAGCATGCTTTCGTTGGGTTGTGAGGAAGAAAGAAGGAGGCGTAATCCCGTGGGATGGTTGATGATTTCCGTGTCGACCGATCGCAGGTGGATGTCTTTGAGGGATCGCTTGAGCAGATTCGAAACACCATCTGAGTGTGGAATATTAAGCTCGAGGGCGATGGTGCCATGCCCGGGGTTTAATTCCGCAAGGATCACATCCTGGGATTGCTGTTTGAGAAGAATGCTGACATTCATGGCAAGTGTTGATGTGCCTAAACCCGCGCGAGAGCCGATAAAACCGATGATTCGGGCTCTGTCCGAGGATGAAATGCGTGTTTGAGCTGTGCGTGTTAGAACGGCTTTAACATGTGCGGTGAGTTCTGCAGGGTGGGTGGGTTTTGTGAGATAGTCGTCAACCCCAGCTTCGAAACCGGCGACTTTGTCATCCACCATGGTCTTCGCAGTGAACATGATGATGGGAATGTGGGAAAGGGCAGGATCATCTCGAAGGCGGCGTGTTACCTCAAACCCATCGAGATCCGGCATCATGACATCGAGCAATATGAGGTCTGGCTG
>CAYLOP010000125.1:0-9205 GCA_964385305.1 uncultured Anaerolineaceae bacterium
AAAAGGGGCTTTCATTTTCCTGGCCGACCTCTCACGAAAGCTCACGATGCCACATATTGTGGATTTCATGGCTGTCTCCAGCTACGGCATGACCGCCACCTCCACGGGCGAGGTCCGTATCATCATGGACCTGCGGCAACCGATCGAGGGTCAGCACGTCTTGATCGTGGAGGACATCGTAGACACGGGCAGCACGTTGAACTACCTTTACCATCTGCTTGAAGAGCGGAGGCCAGCATCTCTACGGACCTGTGTTCTCACGCAGAAGGAAAGCAACCATATCCAGGTTCCGGTCGATTATTTGGGCTTCACGATCCCGGACGTTTGGGTGGTAGGGTACGGCCTGGATTTTGCCGACAAGCATCGTACGCTTCCTTTCATCGCAGAACTCAAACAGGAAACCCATAGCGGATAAACACAGCCGGTCATGGGGGGTGTAGCTGACTTCATGGCCCATCTACCATACATACCCCATCAGGAGATGCGCACCTCTCAGGTACCCTCGCAGTGCCGAAAGCAAGGATATCTTGGCGTGGGTGCGTCAAGTCGTCGTACCACAAGGGCGCAGCAGTTGAATAGGTTGAGCAAGCATGTTGTCCAAGGGAGGGAAGCGCCAATCTAGCATGCGTTTGAAAGCATGGCTTTTTCTTGTTGGAACACTGGCGAACTGCGCGGCTCCCATCTCTCAACCAGAGCAAGCTCTACCGACAGCGGAGATCCCGATGCCTGAGATAACAGCACTTCCCCGTCCGACCCTTGAAGGCTCGATTTCACTCGAGGAGGCAATGCAACGTCGCAGATCGATCCGTTCGTTCACCGATGAACCCCTCAGCGACCGTGAGATCTCTCAACTGCTCTGGGCTGCGCAGGGTATTTCGGACCCGCGTGGCTACCGCACGGCACCTTCCGCAGGCGCGCTGTATCCGCTTGAAGTGTATGTCATCACGGAGCAGGGTGTTTACCACTATGACGTTGAGCGACATGCGCTTGAGCTTTCCCTGGAGGGGGATCTGCGCCGTGAGGTCTATGCTGCCGGGCTGCGGCAAGAATCACTGTTGGAAGCGCCGGTGACGGTCGTGATCGCCGCAGTTTACGAGCGGATTGCGGTGAAATACGGCCGGGAGCGGGGGCCTCGCTATGTGCATATGGAGGCGGGGCATGCCGCACAAAATGTCTTGCTCCAGACCGTTGCGCTTGGCTTGGGAGCGGTGCCCATCGGCGCGTTTGAGGATGCACGCTTACAGTCCGTCTTACATCTCCCTCCTAATCACCAGCCTTTATACTTGATTCCTATCGGGCATCCCCGTTAAACGCCAATCTCCACAGGTTCGCGTGCTGGTTTGCAGTTGTGCCTTGATTTAAGTGTCAACGCTCGATTATATTCTGTACAAGGGTACTAACAAGCAGGCATGCGGATGAATCATGATCCGAGGTATACTTTGTAATAGGTTCTCGAACGGTTTCTAAGGGTGGATTTATACGATGATTACATTTTCAGAAACCCTGGATGCGGCTGAACGGCTAGCCGAGCTCTTGAAATCGTCCGCGAATATTGAGACGGCCTTGGAAGATGCTTCCAAAGATCTCGCGGACTTCCTCTCTGTACTCGAATACATGCACACGAAGGAGTTCAATGACACGCAGGACATCCTCAATTTCGTAGACAATGTGCTCATCCCACAGGTGCTGGGCATCCGTGACAGTCTGCAGGCAGGCACGGAACCCCATCAAAAACGACTCAAGATGGCGCACGATCAAGCTGAACGGTTGGTCGTGCGCTTGCGTGTTCTTATTAACGACGGCATTGACGGCTTTCTCTCCTAAGGACGACGCCTCGTCTATTTTCTTCTTTACTTCTTTCAGATCATGGCTCGAATGAATCGTGGAGTCCAGCGATAACGCTTTATCACGCTGCACCGTACTTGAGCCCACTTAGAACGACGCTCAAATGATCCTACCCCTTGAAATTGCTGAATCGGCGAACTTCCATAAAAAAAATCTGAGGATCTCAAGTGTAGCTTCGCAGCACGCGCCGCGCCTGCGAGAGGTATCCGCCGCCGAAGAGATTAACGTGATTGAGCAGGTGGTACAGATTGTAGAGGGGGAGCCGCTGGCGCCATCCGGGTGTTAGGGGACGGGCTTCCACATAGGTATCATAAAACTTGTGCGGGAAACCGCCAAACAGCGTGGTCATGCCGAGTTCAGCTTCCGCCCATCCGTAATGAGCAGCGGGGTCAATGATGGCGGGTTCACCTTGCGGACCTGCGATTGCGTTGCCTGACCACAGATCTCCGTGGATTAAAGAAGCTGGTTGGGCTGGGATCAGTTCGGGGAGGCGCTCGCAAATCCTTTCGATGCGTTGCAGGTCGTCGCGCTGAAGTAAGCCGCGTTGGAATGCAAGCTGTGCCTGAAAGCGCAGACGGTGTTCGGAGAAGAAGTGGTAGCCGTCCTCACACCAAGTGTTAGGCTGCGGTGTGCTCCCGCAGTAGTTATTATGTTCGAAACCATAGCGGTCACCAATGTGATTGTGCAGCGCGGCGAGACGCTGCCCAAACGCCTCCCAGTAGCCGGGTTGGGGGGCAGCTGGTTTGAGGTCCTCCAGCAGGAGGAAATTATCGCCCGCAAGATACGCGGCTGGAACGCGAGGTCCATCTGCAACAGCCAGTGCGTCCAGCCCCTCCGCTTCACGTGCGAACATGTCGGTGGGGGCAGACCGGTTTAGTTTAACGAAAAAGGTCTCACCAGAATCGGTATATAGACGTGCGCCATTGTTGATGCATCCGCCGCCGACGGCCTGGCTGCGTTGCACGGTACCGTAGCCTTCCGCCTGACACCACGCATGTATTGCCTCCGGGATGTTCATACGACGTTCCTCGCAAGCGCATCCAACAGCCCGCTCACGGCACGCTCGACGACATCGTACGTGCGCTCAAACCCCTGTGCTCCTCCATAATAGGGGTCGGGCACGGCTGTGTGCGCGGAGGCCTCAGGATCGAACTCGCGCAACAAGCGGATTTTTTTGCGCTGTTGCGGCGAGTTGCTCAGGTCGAGGACATCACTGTAGTTCTCAGCGTCCATGACGATGATCAGATCGTAGCTGTCAAGGTCTTGAGCACGGATTTGGCGAGCGCGGTGATCATATCGAAAGCCGTGCGCCGCCGCGGTACGTTGCATGCGCGGGTCTGCTTCCTCTCCAACGTGGTATGCGCTGGTCCCGGCCGAGTCGATCTGGTAGTGATCATCCATGCCGGCTTCATCGCTTATTTTTCTAAAGAGCGCCTCCGCGAGTGGGCTTCGAATGATATTGCCCTGACAAATGAACAAGATACGTTTAGGTTGGTTCATAGAGAGGATTATAACGGGGATTGCGTATTGGGGTTAGGTAGGGGTCAGGAGACCTAGTTTTTCGGTGGTGACCTCCGAATGGTAGGAACGGTCTAGTTCTTTCACCACGAGCGACAAGGTATAATGTCAAAATGACCCTTGGCATCATTCGTGCAACAGTACCGTTGGCGAAATTGTGATATGGATGTGTGAATGGCTAGAGACCGGCGACCTGCTGAAGAGCTCTCAGTGGAGGAACTTGAAGCAATCCTGGCTCGCAGGAGATTGGACGCGCGCGAGGAACGCCTGCGCCAATTTAGGCGCAGCGGCAGAGCTTTACGCGTTGAGACGAATCAGCATCGAGCCTTGCCAGAAGCGGGGAATAACGCAGCGCCGATTGCGGTAGCTGACGACAAAGCGCGGACGGAAGATTCTGCGCAACAGCGCATGCCCCGCACGAGATTTAATCGCCTCCTTCTTATCGTTGAGATCTTCGCCGTGATTGCACTGATCTTTATCATTTACAAATTTACCGGGGCTTACCAACTCCTGAATCGCGAGACGGAGCAACTCCTTAATCAAGGGACGGTGACACCAACGCCGCTGATCACTGCCGTGGTCTTGCCTTCCGGGCATACCCCTCCGACCTCACCGGGCGGCCCACAGCCGAATGAGTCTGAGATACCGGAAAATTTACGGCCGGTTGTCCAATCCCTGCCTACGGTTGCCATTCCTACGCCGGGTGCTGAACAAGCGCGCAACATCTATATCCCTGCTATCTGGAACGCTCCTGTGTCTGTCATCCAAGGTGATAGTTGGGAGGCTTTGAAGCGCGGCGTGGGGCAGCATGTCGGCAGTACGGATCCTGGCCAGAACGGCAATATCGTCCTTTCCGCGCATAACGATATCTTTGGAGAGTTGTTCCGAGATCTCGATCGCCTCAAGCCTGGAGACGAAATCCGAGTGAGCACGGCCACCCAGGAGTATCTGTATCGTGTGACAGGAATTCGCATTGTAGAACCCACCGACGTCAGCGTCATGCTTCCGACGGAAAAACCCACCATCACCCTGATTTCGTGTTATCCATACATGGTGGACAAACAACGCATCGTGGTTGTCGGGGAGTTGGCGGAGAGCTAATTCTTATGCATGGAGCGGTTTCACTGGTAAACTATATCCCTTGAGGGGCATCAGCTTCTTGAATGTTTGGAATAATCAGGAGGTTTTTTTATGAGTAAGAAGCGCGGTAAGAAAAGGAAGCGCCAACCGTATCTCCCAACGGATGCACAGCGGGCTACTGAGAGTGTAAGTAGGGCGTCATCTGGCGTGACACAAGGCGGAAGAGCATTCAACCCCGACTATACCTATGTGGTTGAAGATCTTAAGCGGATTGGTGCTCTTGCGGGATCATTCATCGTTATCTTAATCGTGCTGTCCTTCTTCCTACGCTAAACGAGGCGCAAACTCTGGCTCTTTGAAGGGGAAAGTGTACATGGCGAATACGCCCGATCGTCCCCAGGTCCGTTTCAGTTTGCGATGGAAAATCATCCTTCCATTTATCTTCCTCGCGCTTGCGTTCGCACTTGTTGCGACTTTATTTGTCAACAAGCTGGTGGTGCAAGCGGAAGCAGTTCGGTTTCTTCGTCAATTACGGGATTGCGGACAACAGGCTGTCGATGAGGTCGTGCGAATAGAAGATCGACTGCTGGAGATCGAGAGAGCGATCGCCTATACAGAGGGCGTCGCTGAAGCGGTTGCTTTGGGCAACTCCGAGGGACTCCGGGACCGTATCATCAGCACATTGATCAATGCCGACGTCGATGTGGCTGTTGTGCTCGATCGCGAGGGCACGAGCCTGCTCGCCGCTCGCCGCAGCAGTCCGGATGCGCCAGAAGGGGATTACTTGATCCTGCGCGGGGAGGCCATCTATGCGGAGTGGCCTTTCGTACAGAGCCTCCTCCAACTTGAGACCCACTCAGATTCTCAGGAGAGCGCTGAACTCAGCAAACACGCTGGTATGCAAGGGATCATGCTCGGAGAAGAGGAGGAGCTTGTCTTCTTTATCGGCGGTCCCCTCATCGATGAGGAGGGGACAATATTCGGCGCTGTGCTGGCCGGCGAATACATAACGAATTATATTGATGGCTTGAGCACCTATGCCCATGCTCACATCTCGCTTTATGATGCCTCAAGTGGTGAACTCCTGGAGACCGTTTTTAAACCCGATGCGACCTGGCAACCCAGTGATTTGACACTGAGCGGTGAATTGATCCAATCGGCTCAGGAGCTCAACCTGGAAGAGAGCCCATATCGTACGATACAGATCGCCCAAAAAGACTACGGTGAGGTTTTAACGCCTTTTGTTGTCAAACACGGCGAGGAGGAATTGGGCGTATTGGGCATCTCCTTGCTCGCGGGTGATGATCCGGAGAGCATCTCAGAGAATTATCAACAAGATGCATGGATGATCGTTCGCAATGGTGCAATTGTGTTGTTATTGGTTGTACTCACGGGGCTCCTCATCTCTAATGCGATCACAAGACCGCTGATCGATATGGCGGATGCCTCCACACAGATCGCAACCGGCAACTTGGACACTCAGGTGATCGCGACGGGAACCGACGAGATCGGCGTCTTGGCGCGCACCTTCAACCGCATGGTCGATGGAATGCGTGAGACGGCCATGTATCGCGACCTGCTCATACGGACCGTGCCTCTCCCTGCGCGCGAGCGTGTGCGCGAGACCTTGTTTGGGTCCCGTTCCGCATTGGAAGGGCAGTCCGCAAAGGCGACGGTTTTGGTCGCTAATTTACTCGGATTTACCCAAATGGCGATCGAGGCAAAACCCAAAGAGGTTATCAAAACGCTGGATGACTATTTTGGCGGGGTCGTGCATATCATCACCCAACATGGCGGGGCGATCCAGACGTTTGATGGTGATGAAGTGATCGCTTTCTTTGGGATTCTGCCCAAACCAGTGCCACCTCAGGTGAGCGCTTTACAGGCGACTCATGCGGCGATGGAAATGCTTCAATTCGTAGAGAGCATGAATCAAGACCGCCAGGCGGAGGGTTATCCTGACCTTGAGCTTAGAATAGGACTAGCCACCGGCCCGGTGATCGCAGGGGGGATTGGAGCAATGGACCGTTTGCACTTCACCATCATTGGCGATACTGTTGAGAACGCGAAACACATTCAGCGTGTTGCGATTCGACCTCGGAACTGTCGATTGTTAATTGGTGAGGGGACGTACGCGTCGCTTGCAACTGCGCAATCCCAATTTGTGTTTGGACATCGAGGTGAGATTACCCTGCGTAGCGAGGATCAACGATTAGGTTTCTATGAGGTCCGCAATCGGAGCACAAAGCTCGTAGACTTTCCCCAGGGTAATCAGGGCGAATAAGGGTACATGAGCGGTCGAACGTGGATCGTTCGTGCGTTTTCTGTGTTTTGCATGTTGCTTGTGGTTTGAGTGGTTGCTGCGAAGGTGCTGAACGCCGCTGCAGAACGATCCCTCCCCTTCTCGATGCATGTCTACTCCGATCTCTATGCGGATTACACCCCAGATATGGTTGTGCGGCCGTTGGGGTTTTCGATCTAGCCGTCATTAGCGAATTGCTCTTTTACGTATGTCTAAGGGGGATAGGATTAAGAGACTGGTTGTATTTCAGCATCATAGGCCTTATCTTTGAAGGGATAAGATGTTCTCAACATGGAAAAGGAGAACCTCGCAACGGTTGATTGCGGATCAGTGGGGGTATGTTTGGACCGCAAGCGTCAAACCAAACCCTAATGGTGTTCGGGCATTGGGGATGCACCAGCTAAAGCGTTCAGATTAACAATGGGTTCTACGAGGTCCGCAAACCGAGCATAAGGCTCGTCGAGGACACACAACCTACTCGGGGGATAAATTGATATGAGCAGTCGACGGTGGATCGTACGAGCGTTTTCTGTGTTTTGCGTATTGCTTGTGATTTGGGTGACAGCTGCGATGGTGCTGAATGCCGCTGCGGAGGGGACACTGCCCATCTCGATGCATGTCTATTCTGATCTCTATGCGGATTACAGCCCGGATGTGGTTGTGCGACCGTTGGGGGTCTTCAATCTGGCTATCATTAGTGAAACGCTGAAAGACCGCGGGTATTCCGAAGAAGAAGTGGAGGAGAGAGCGAAGGCGATCGAGGTCGCCATGAACGAGCCCGTCCCAACGGCGACGGCGCTGAATTATGAAGGCGATGCGCCGCCAACGGCGACGCCTACCAAGACACACACGCCAACCGCTACACACACCCCAACCTTGACCCCCACGAATACACCGACCAAGATCCCGACCAAAACACCAACGAAGACACCCACGCCAGAACCAACCAAGAAGCCCAAACCATCCAACACACCTACCGAAGAGGCGGTTTGCCCATCATCTACCCCCACCCATACACCCATTCCACCCACCGATACGCCTGTTCCAACAGATACACCTGAAACGGATACAAAGAAGCCAAATATCAATGGCTGGACCTTAGACCCTGCGCCAGGAGCAGTTGGAGATTGTGAGTTTACCATCGAGGTTAGCGAATTACATATCGTCGACCCAACCTACTCCAGCGGGCTCGATTGGATCCAGTTGAGGTATTACGACGAAGTGAAGGATGAGTGGATTTGCTCCTGCATGGGGGATCCTCCCGAGCCTCCCGATTGGGATTTGGGAGATACCTGGAATGCTACTTACTCCATGGAAATTAATATGAACATCGAACCGGGAGCTGCGTTCAGCCTCTATGAGGAATCTGGAAAAGGTCCCAAGGGGGGGCTTGCGCTGCAATTGCCCGTCATGATCGATACCAATGTTGAGTTAAAATTACGGGTGCAAGATGTTGCTGGGAATATGGAGGAAAAAATACTGGGCACATACACCTTGCCGGAGGGTTGTTTTATAGGGGATTAGCCCTCCATACGTTAAGGTGGCGAGCGCCTTTTGGGTATGACTGGAAGCCGACTGGGCTGACCTGACCAAGGTTAGCCCATTTTTTATTTTTACCGAAGTCAGCACGCGCCACGATCGGATCCTTCGGGGAGGATATCTCCCAACCTCGCCTCTCGGGTAGAAATTTCTCCGCCTGTTTGGTGGCCGTTGGTGGATAGGAGCAACAGACCGCTTGCATTTCGGCATCAATAGGGATACTTTATAGACAGGCGAAAAACTTCCAAAAGCCGTGCTAGAACCTCACAGCGGTGGTTTGTGGATCGATGTGGGGCATTCGGCTCGCTTGCGTAGAAGCAAGTCCAACTTCGGTTAATTCATCAAGGCTACATCAACTTTCGGCGTGGGGATCAATCCGTGGAACGCTTCAAGATTCGCAAGGGGAGTACAGGGCTCACCGAGGACGCTCAACATCATGGGGGAGATGATTGGGCATGAGCGGTCGACGATGGATTCTGCGCGCATTCTCTGTTTTTTGTCTTCTGCTCATCGTGTGGGTAGTTGCCGCGATGGTACTGAATGCCACCGCGGAAGGAGCCCTTCCCATCTCGATGCATGTCTACTCCGATCTCTATGCGGACTACAGCCCGGATGTAGTTGTGAGGCCGTTGGGGGTTTTCAACCTATCCATCATTAGCGAAACGCTGAAAGACCGCGGGTATTCCGAGGAAGAAGCGCAGGAGAGAGCGAAGGCGATCGAGATCGCCATGAACGAGCCCGTCCCAACGGCGACGGCGCTCAACTATGAGGGAGACGCCCCCTACACGGCTACTCCTACGGTGACTTACACGCCAACGATAACCCCATCACCGACCCCAACCTTTACGCCCACGAATACGCCCACCAGGATCCCGACCCAAACACCTACGAAGACACCCACCCCAAAACCCACCAAGAAGC
>CAYLOP010000126.1:0-9048 GCA_964385305.1 uncultured Anaerolineaceae bacterium
GATTCCCCCTACGCGGCCTTCCTCATTGGAGATCTGGCAGAACTTCCACTTATAGACATACTCGGCTTTGCGCATCTCAAGGTCTTTGCGATCCTTGTGCAAGATGCCTTTGCTGTCCACGTGGCGGCATAGGGCCGGGGTGGCTCCGGAGGCATAGATCAAGCGAGCACAGGCCACGTTGGCCGCGCCGGTGCCGACGAATGCAATGGAAACCTCCTCGAGCTTTTTCCCGGCAATCTTGAGCGCGTTCATTAAGCCTGCAAGCGTGACTGTCGCCGTCCCTTGCTGATCGTCGTGCCAAATGGGGATTTCTGCCCGCTCGCGCAGGGTGTCTAGTACGTGGAAGCACTTCGGCTGAGAGATGTCTTCGAGATTGACACCACCGAATCCGGGCTGGATGAGGAGTACGGTTTCGATGATCTTATCTGGGTCCTTTGTGTCGAGCATGATAGGCCAGGCATCGATACCGCCTAGGTATTTATAGAGCAGAGCCTTGCCTTCCATCACGGGCAAGCCTGCCTTAGGGCCGATATCACCCAAACCTAGAACGCGAGTGCCGTCCGATACGACAGCAACAGTGTTCCCTTTATGGGTGTGCTCGTACACCAACTCCGGATCCTTCTCGATCGCACGACACGGGGCCGCGACACCCGGTGTGTACCAGATGGCGAAATCGTTAAAATCGCGGACGCAGGCTTTCAGCGCGGTCTCTACCTTTCCCTTATAGAAGGGATGAAGACGCAACGCATCTTCTGAAGGCTGTTGCGCTTTCTTGAGCAATTCATCTACATTGACTGATTCGGCCATCTTGGCCATATCCAGAACCTCCTTGGTAAAGGAAATAGGTTGCCTTTATACACAACTGAAGCGGAGCTTCATTACAGGCGAAGTCTCTTGAGACTATAGCTTCAAATAAGAATCGGCATAGATCACTTTGTTGAGGAAAACTTGAACGGTTTTCCAGATTTCGGCTTGTTCTGGATCCGACATGTCAACTTGATCGGGTGTGAGTTCTTCCATGGCTGCCATAGCGTCGTACAGCTTGAGGTATAGCGCGCCAGCGCCGGTGCTGGTGTCGCGTGTCTCTATGATGCGGATGGCCTCCATGAGTTTGGAGTCCAACGGATCCATAATGGCAGCGTCGAGTCCGACAGCCATAAGCATAACCAAGTAAACACGATTCAGTAAGGGTCGCATCTCAAATGGAACCTGATTGGATACATTGGATAGCCCGACGACGGTCATCGGCGGCGGGTCCATCAACATCTTGATCATGCGTACCGTTTCGATAGCTTCAGGGACGAATTCCTGCATACCCGAGACCGTCAGGATAAGCGGGTCGACATAGAGGTTCTCCATTGGAATGCCGACTTCCTCAGCACGCGGGATGAGCTTTTCCATGGCGATGCCAATACGAGCGTCCGCGCTCACCGGGATTCCGCTTTTCTCCAGGCAAAGTGCAATGAGTTTGGCGCCGTACTTGGCCGCCAATGGCGGGACATTCGCCAGGCGCTCCTCTTCGGCGGATGTTGAATTGACGACGGCGTTCGATCCCATCCTCTTGAGGCCCGTTTCGATGGCAGCCAGATTTGTGGTATCGAAGGAGATCGTCATCCCTGGAACCGCTTCTTGCATGCAATCGAGCAGCCAATCGACGACCTCAGGTCCATCCTTCTTGCGTGGACCGATGTTCAGGTCGATGACGTCAGCGCCAGCCGCCTGCTGTTTGCGGGCTAGATCGACGAAGAATCCCCCGTCCCTCTCTTTGAGGGCTTCTTTGACCTTCGGTGAGACGATATGAATGTTCTCTCCGATCTTATACATAGTTCCTCTCCTGTGGTTGGGTCGTTAGATCGAACAGACGGTTATAAGGAATTGATGATCTTTCCAGTCAACTCCTCCACGGCTTGATAGGCTGGTGAGTTTCCATTCAGATTGACAAGCGGTTGGCCTAAAGCGTCGAGCCGGTTCACATTCTCATCTGTCGGGATGATGGCGGTGATCCCCACGTCGAGTCCGTCGATGGCTTCCTGAAGGGGTTGGGGCAGTTCACCCGCAACCCGGTTGACGATGAGCATGATGTCTTTGATGTTGACGTCGACCTCTTTGGCAAGATCAATCATTCCCGCCGCAGTTCGCACACCACGTATTGTAGGATCTGTGACGAGCAGCAGTAGGTCGACATCTCGCGTGGTTCGGCGGCTGATATGCTCCATGCCGGCCTCATTGTCGATTACGACATATTCGTACGATCCGCCAATGGTATCCAGTATCTCCCTCAATATGTGATTGAAGGCGCAGTAGCACCCGGGTCCTTCTGGGCGCCCCATGGCGATGAGATCCATTTTCTGCCCTTCTTCGATAGCCATGCGCACTTCTCGATCAAGGTAGTCATGGCGTGAAATTGAAACCCCAAGCTTGCCAGACTGGGCGGCTTCGGTCATCGCCTCGCGTATCTCTCCGACTGTGCTAGGCATCGGGTAGCCAAGTGCGAGGTGAAGATTCGAAGCCGGATCGGCGTCAATCGCCAGCATCGGTCCTCGAACTCTCGGCGTCAGCGTGTGCAGGAGTAACGCGGCGACGGTAGTTTTTCCTGTACCACCCTTCCCCGCAAATGCGATCGTTTTTGTCATTCAAAACCCTCATTCATGTTTACATGTGTTCTAGAGGGGCTTCCCGACATGCACGTCAGTGGGCTCCTAGATTGTAGGGAGTGCTGCCTGGTGGGTTATGCGCCCTCGTTATCTTCAAAGTGTTTTTTCTCTCTCCCATATCTCTGCCACGCTTGGGAAACGTGCTATTTCTGTGTGCGGTAAGAATAGCGCAGCGGTGAACGCCTCGAAGAAGGTGTTGTCCGCGGAGAGCTCAATGTACGTCATGCTATCGGCGATCTCGCGGATCTGATCCCGAGACTCTCGGGATAGCAACGCAAGGTAACTTCCCCGGACAGCAGTGTTACCGAGAAAGCGAAAGCGATCCCAAGGGAGATCCGGAAGCAACCCAATCTTGATGGCGTTTTCGATGTTGATGTATTTCCCGAAAGCACCTCCAACCAAGACCTGCTGGACATCCGCGAGTTCGACACCGACGCTGGTGGCTAAGACGCTGAACCCCGCATAGATGGCAGCTTTGGCGCGCATGAGGTTGTCTACATCAACCTTCGTCAGGGCGATGTCTTCCCCGGTTTCGGTCTCTTTGCCCCAGGCGACGACGTATTCTGGTCCGTGATCGCCCATGCGGACACGGGGGGTATTCAGGTCGAGTTTGGGATAGCCGCTGCGATCAATCACACCCGTCACGAAGAGTTCCGCCAGGAGCGAGATCAAGCCTGAGCCGCAGATCCCACGCGGGGGCTTATTCCCGATAACCCGGATAGTAGGTTCGAAGGTCTCAGAATGGACCCAAACCTCTTCGATGGCACCTAGTGTGGCGCGCATGCCGTTTACAACGCCAGCACCCTCGAAGGCAGGGCCGGCAGAGCACGCGCAGGTTACCATCCAATCACGTCCACCCAAGACGATCTCGCCGTTGGTGCCAACATCGATGAAGAGCGTCAGGGGTTCCATTTCATGCAAGTGGCTGGAGAGCACGCCAGCTGTGATGTCAGCGCCGACATAGGATGCCACACCCGGCAGGCAGTCAACGGTAGCAAGGGGGTTCACGCCCAGTTCAAGCTCGGCGGCGGTGCTTGGCGCCGGATGGTTGGCTGTTGGTATGTAGGGCTCCAAGCGTATGCTTTCAGGCGGAAGCTTGAGAAAGAGGTGGATCATGGTGGTGTTGCCAGCCACTGTGACTTTGTAGATATCCTCGGGAGAGATCCCCGTGCGTTTTTGCAAGCGGGCAAGCAATGTGTGGATGGTCTCACGGACAAGATCTCCCAGTTGCGGGAGACCATCATTTTTGCTTGCGTAGATAATGCGGGAGATAACGTCCTCACCTCGTGCAATCTGGTCGTTGTACTCGGCAGCTGAGGCCTTAATCTCGCCGCTGCGTAAGTCGACAAGATGGGCGGTGACAGTGGTCGTGCCGATATCAATTGCAAGCCCATATATCTCGGGTGCATCTTTGCGTAGATCGAGGATACGAGCGGGCCCAGAGGAGGGCGCATGCGTTTCAAGCACCACCCAAGGTGACCAATCAGCCTCGCGCAGGACAAGCCCGAGCTTGCGTAATGTCGAAAGCGGAACGTCGAGAGGCTCGAAACCAATCTGCGATAAGGCTTTCTCGATCCTCGTAAGGTCATCGATATTATCATCCAGCGTCGGCGGGGGGAGCTTGAGGTGGATAGCCCGGATGCTTTGATGGATTTCGGTTTGGTATTCGAAGGGGATTTCAATCTCGCTTGCAGCTTTGTCGGTTACTAATCGGCGTTGGATCTTTTCCTGTTCAGGAATCGTGACCGTGATGTCTCCTTCAACCACCGTCTGGCAGGCTAACACATAGCCAGCCTCGATATCGCTTTGCGAGAGGCGAATCGTCGAGCGCGCGCGCACACCCTCGCCCTCGATGATCACCGCACAGCGCCCGCAGCGTCCCTGTCCCCCGCAGGGTTGGGCGATCTCGATTTCCGCTTTCTGAATGGCCTCAGAGATTAAGGTACCGGTTGGCACCTCGACCATGAGATCCGCTGGGAGGAGTTTAACGTGATGATTTGCCATTCCTGTTTTTCATCCAATCAAATGCTGAGTGGATTAATCCGACCCTGTTTGGTTGAAGGTTTCTGTGATTGCATTGCTGATGTGCGTCGCTTTGAATCGCTCTCGATCCCAGAACCAGCGTATCACGGGGAAGCCATCACGAGCTGTCTGACCAGCAAAACGCATACTCCGCGGATATGCCCGTGCACATGGGGCAGGGTGGGAGTTGTTCAAGCATGTAGCAGCTATATACGCCACACCTACGGCGTCGTATCTCAGATAGGGATCCTTGGGTATATGGGAGATACATACATGAGTGATCTTACCTCCTGTTTGCCCAAGCCGCCGCTGGTATGGAAGCGGCGGCTATAATAGGTCCCCCACACATTAGGTCTAAGTATGGTGGTTTAGCGCTGAACACCAGCGGCTCCCACCAATATCGTATCCTGGATTGTCAGTTTTTCCACATCGCTTTCAGATAGGATGTAATATCAACCGCCTCCCTTGGGCCGACCATGATCTCCCAGCCCGGAAGTTCTTCTTCAAGCTCACCAGATAAGACAGCCACATGTCCAGGAAGAATGATTTTATGATGTGGGACCTTGCTCTCAACGTCGAAGGCTTTCACATCCTTAGCAATGCGTTCGGCGTCAAATTTGCCAGCAGCCCAGGCCGTGAGTACGCTCATGCCCTCCGAATCGGTGACCAGCAACCACCCAGGAAAGCCGGAGCCATCCACCTCGTTGGCCACAGAGAAGTAGGTGATGGAGAAGTTAGTTGTTACCATCAAAGGCGAAGATCCATCTGGGGAGTTGATCTCGTACAAGCCCGGCTTGACCTGAATGGGCTTTTGTGGATCGGTGTAGATGTTCTGGCGCAGGACGAGCAGGGCATACAAGGTGGCAGGGTTGAACGATTCAAGCACGATGAATCCACCGTACTTGGCGATGTGTTCCGAAGCCAGCAGGGTTTCATCCACTTCCTCAGATGCCCCAGGGAAGGTGATAATGGGATAACCCAGTGCCCGGAAGTTCTGCTTGATCGCCAGGCGTCGTAATGCGGTTAATTTTTCAAGCGAGTCAAGGTATCCAGAGATCTCCGGATCGAGCACCAGGTCTTCGACTCCTGCCCCTTTGAGTTGCTGTGTGAGTTCAGCCAGAGCATCTAGCGTTTCCCCGCGAACGACGAGGGGGACATCCGCTTCTTTAGCGACTTCAGCCATGGCCTCCCAGTTGTCGGCGTCGGCAGCGTACAGAAGCGGTCGTCTGCCTTCACACGCTGTGAGACCAGACTTCGCGAGTTCGGGCGTGGGGGCGATGAGAATCAGCGGTTTTTTGCTTGCCTCACAGATTGCAGCAACGATGGAGCTGTAGGTGGATGCGTCGCCTGATGCCGCCTCAACGGCGAAGCCATTGAGGAAGAGGTCGATGCCAACGTAGTCCACATTGTAGGCTTCGGCTTCCGCGACCTTGCTTTTAATCTGATCCATATCCTCGGTATCGCGCAGTCGCCAGAAAAGGCCCGGTCTGTGGAAGAAGGTCTTTTCGTGTCGGAACATAACGGTCTCGTTGCCGACCGCCAGTTCGGACCCATCTCCCTTGATTTCAATCAGGCGGATCGGGGGTGCAGAAGCAGCTTCGAGTTGGGTCTTAGCTTCCTCGCTGACGTGCGGGCAATCCGTAAGCGTTGCCTGTTTTGCAGCCAATTTCATGGCGAATGCGAGACAAGTCGGATAGCCGCAGTCTTTGCAGTTGGTTTGCGGTAAGAGTTTATAGATTTGTAGGCCAGAGAGTGCCATCTTCTACCTCCGCCTTCAGCTCGAAGTGGGCGTCGGGCTTGTAAGCGCCTCGATGATCGGACGCAATCGGCGCATAGTTTCGGGATGTCGGATTAAAAGCAGGTTTGCGCCAGAATGAATCAATGCGGTGGCGGTGACCGCCTCCCAGTCCAACGCGCGACGTGTCCAATCCCCCCAGGCTTCGGGCACCCCCTCGCCGACCTTGGATTCTTTCACCTTCCAGGTTTCGAAACCCGGATTGACCATCATTGGTTGTTGTGTCATGGTGTCGCCCTGTAGTGCGGCCATGCGAAGGCGCTCCATGACTGAGTAACCATATTCGATGCCGTATCCAAGCGCTCCAGTGGTCGGGTCCATGACAATACGCTCAAGCGGCAAGCCCATGTCGTGAATCAAGATCACCAACTGCTTCGACAGGTTGACATCCATGGGTGTTTTGGATTGTACCAAGTGGTCATGCGCTAATGCTGCAGCGACAATCGTGCGGTAGTTTTTATCTTCGCAGGTTCCCAGCAGCAATCGTTCGCCAACTCCCTCTTCCGCAACAGCAACGATGAACTCGTTATCAAGTTCGGCTTGACCAGGGCCAATTACTGCAAGCGGTAGCCCCGTGGCATGAAGGACTTTGCGCACGACGGCGCGCGCGTTTTCGGCAGTGTTCGGCTCTCCGTCGGCCATGGTTGCGCTAAGGCAGAGGTCGATCATATCCGCGCCTGCCTCTTCAGCGGCTTTTGCCCACTCGGCAGGATCATTGACAACATCTCCCCAGGCTTCAAGGAGTATGGGGGACCAATCATCCGGCTTGCGATCGAGGATTTCAACTCCCAGGGCAGGGGGGTGCGGGATGTTGCCTTCGTGATACAGGAAGGGCATGGAAGTCTCGCCGCCGATGGTTAGGGTCTTTGCGCGTGTACCGCCCTGTTCAGCAGTGGCACCGAGCGTGACTTCACGTACACTTCCGGTCCATTTCTCGATGGGGATTTCTACGGTCATGAGATTTCAGACCTCCTGAAAGTTAACGGTCAGACGGGATCAGGGTTTTTCTTGTGTGATCCCTGATCCCGTAGCGTGTTTACATAACTAGAATATCGGGTCCATCGCCAACGCAGGATGGTTCTTCTCTGTGAGGAGCGCAACCAAAGGCTCGACTTCCGTACAGTCTCGCTCGTCGGCGATTTTGTCGATCAAGTCGGGATCGCCTGCACGCTCGGCTACGGCTTTCAGTTGTTCAGCCATTTGCTCTTTGAGAATGGACGACATCCAAACCACGCGTTTGAACCCGCCGTCTGCAGAGATGAATTTTGGACTCAGGATGTAGAACTTTCCGTGGCCCATCACACCCGCTGTCTGAAGCCCGCCGCCTGCCACACCGGCCAGGGTAGAGAAGGTCATGCCGGCTGGGGTCATGCTGGTATCCTCTCGGCTGACGATCATGATGCCGTTGGCTTCAGGTACGAGCATAGCGATGCACTCAAAGCAGCCGCAGGCTGTCATGGGGTTCTGCATGATGGAGTACATCGAGACTTCGGAGACGCTCCCATGCGAGGCCTGGACGGCATACTCATTCACGCCTGTGAAGTAGCCCAAATCTTCATCTAGGCAATCCCCTTTGCGGATGGGTTGGTTGGGGCCAGTGGGGTTGATTTGGAAGGACGCCTTGCAGTCGAGCCAGTTGTAGGCGCCGCACAATCCGAGCCGTTCGGGGCTGACGATGCACACATGGTCGGGTGCGAAGGATTGGCAGAGTGTGCAGGAGTAGAACTCATCAACACTTTCATCCGTCATCGAGCCGATGCGTATGTTGCGCTCTTCATAGGCCTCACGAGCCTTCTCGAGCCATTCGGCGTAAAGTTCGGGTTCCGTGATGATTGTCACCTGAACCTTATCGACGATGCTGCCGAAGTCGGCGTGGAAGCGAGCGTGCAAGATCTCACCAAAGTGCTTCAAATTGAAGCCCTTATCGGCTGCGCCCTTGCTGATCCGGATCCAGGCGATGTCACGCTGCCCGATATGTTGGATGCCTGAGGCGCCGTTGATGAAGTAGTGGATCTGACGTTCGAGTACCGGTTCAAAGTCTTTCTCCATCTTCCGGCCGGCGACCTTGACGAGGATTGCCATATCCATATAGCCGCCTTCTTCGACCTCATCCATGCCAGGTCCCACGAGCTCGATCTTGCCATCCTCGACCTTGTCCAGGTCGGTCATGTATAGATATTCGAAGGCACGGCTGTTCTTGCCACCAGACTCGAATCGCATGTCGGCTCGGCGGACTACTTCGCCCTCGAAGGCTGAGCCGTAGGGAACCGGCACGGGCACCTCGGTGATTTGCACCTTGACACCGCGCACCTCGATGGCTTTCTGTACCAGCTTAGCGGCTTTCTCCTCTTCCGTTTTGCCCTCGATCTCGTTCCAGGGCATTGAGATGACGTGCTCGTAGCGGGTGACACCCGTGGGCAGAATCTCCGGGATCACTGTGTCGGCGATGACTGGAAACCCGTATGAGATCGCGCCGGCAGCGGTCGCATACTTGAGATCGTCGACCTCGCCCAGCGCTAAGACGAAGGCGAACACCCGGAATTTATTGTAGAGCAAGATCTCCCGCCACTGGCCGCC
>CAYLOP010000127.1:0-9020 GCA_964385305.1 uncultured Anaerolineaceae bacterium
TGACCTGTGGTTGGCCGAAACGTAAGCCTAGCGCTTAGTTAACCCTCTCTGGTGTGTGATGGTATTCTGCACCACCCGTTCGGCGCGCTCCTGTCCCACACGTGATATGTACATCAAAGACTTATGCCAGGAGTACTGCCCCTCGAGATGCGGAGGATACAAATTTTGCATACCTAGCTAGGTAGCCATGTTTGATTTTTGGTTCTGGGGAAATCAACGCTTGCCGACGGGTATCGAACTCCTGCTTTGAAACATTAACATTAATCCTGCGCTTTTTAATATCTATCTTGATGATGTCCCCGTCTTCGATCACTGCTATTGGGCCACCGTCCATTGCTTCAGGTGAGATGTGTCCAACAGCCGCGCCACGCGATACGCCAGAGAACCTACCGTCCGTTACGAGCGCCACTGATTCACCCAAACCTGAACCCATCAGGGCCGCAGTAGGAATCAGCATTTCGCGCATTCCCGGTCCCCCTTTTGGTCCTTCATAACGAATCACCACAACATCACCAGGTTCAATCTTTCCCGTAAGGATGGCATCTGCTGCCCGCTCTTCCGAATCGAAAACTCGTGCCGGACCCTCATGAACCATCATATTCTCAGCAACTGCTGCGGTCTTGACGATGGCGCCCTCCGGGGCAAGATTGCCATAGAGTACGGCTAAACCGCCGTCGATACGATGCGGCTTGCAGATGGGTCGGATCACGTCCCGATCGTTCACCATTGACTGGGATAGGTTTTCTCCTACTGTCTTTCCAGTCGTGGTTAACGGCTCAGGATCTATAAGCTTATGGCTCAGGAGCTCCTTCATGACTGCCGGTATGCCACCCGCACGATCAAGGTCATCCATATGAAGATCGCTTGATGGGCTGATCTTCGCCAGGAGAGGCGTTCGTTTGCTTACCTCATTAAAGGCTTCAAGCTGCAAATCGATCCCTGCTTCATGCGCAATCGCTAGTAGGTGCAGGATCGTGTTCGTTGAACCACCTATAGCCATATCCAGCGCGATGGCATTTATGAATGACTCATGGGAAAGTATATCCCTCGGCTTGATATCCTTCTCTACAAGATCTAGGATTTTTACTCCTGTCTGCTTAGCGAGCCTCATGCGCTTTGCTTGAACGGCAGGGATGGTGCCATTCCCAGGCAATGCCAATCCAAGCGCTTCGGCTATGCAATTCATGGAATTCGCAGTGAATAAGCCTGAACATGAACCGCAACCAGAACAAGCCTCAACTTCGATTTGCTGCATCCTTTCCAGCGTAATCTCACCAGCATCAAATTGACTAACAGCTTCATTTACTTGCATAATATCGAGATACTTCCCGTTTGCCTTTCCCGCAAGCATGGGTCCACCACTAACAAGGATCGCAGGAACGTTTATCCGGGCAGCCGCCATGAGCATTCCAGGAACGATCTTGTCACAATTTGCAATCAAAACAACCGCATCCAGTTTGTGGGCTTCCATCATTGTCTCGACACTATCGGCAATAAGCTCGCGGCTTGGAAGGGAGTAATGCATTCCTGAGTGTCCCATTGCAATCCCATCACCGACTGCGATTGTGGAAAACTCGAAGGGAGTGCCCCCTGCCATGCGAATACCAGCTTGCACTGCCAAGGAGATACGATCAAGATGAATATGGCCAGGAACAAGATCGGTGCGCGAATTCGCTACTCCAATGAAAGGACGATCAATTTCATCAGCGGTCAGACCTGTTGCATATAAGAGGCTTCGATGAGGCGCACGCCGCGCACCTTTTGTTACTTCATGACTTTTCCGCATTCGATCGCTCCTTACGCATAAATCAATCTACTTATGTGTTAATGAAAAATGTGGCCCTCAAGGATGTTACGGTCTAGACGATAAAAGCCCTGCACTTATGTACCCGACCAACCAACTACGATCAAACAGGCACATAAATGGGTAAGGTCTCTGGTGCGTAGGGAAGGATGGAGACTTTTGCGTCAGATCCGTGACGCTCGGACGCCTCCTTCAATGCGTCCTCCACACTTCCAAAGGGCAAAAAACCCAGCCTTGCTGCCTCTTTATCTGAGATACCTCCCGACACGATACTGGTTTGTCTATTTTGACGGACGTTCGCCCACGCGATTGCCAGCGCAGCGGCGGCAATATCCGTAATTTCCCCTTCGTCAATGGCAGCCTCAATTTATGAAGGAGGCCAGGCCTTATACTCAAGCATGTCTATATGAGTCTTAGAAACACCTTCGGGGCAAGGCGTTACGACAATGATCGTTCCATGCAGTTGAGCCGCCTATTCTGATGGATAGAGCGACTTCTGCGCTTGTAAAAATTTGATATCCATGGGGTAGGAACTCGTAAACACGATATCCGCCTGTTCAGAATAAGTGATCCCATGCACATTACAAGATAGCTCGACTGCAGAACGGAAGGCAACTCGAATGTCTCCAAATAACGCCTTTACGCACTTACCGTCTTTATTCAGAACTATGTTCAATACAACACCCATTCCACTCCTCTCGGCAACATACTCCATCTCTTCTCTGACCAGGTTATTACCAAGCGTAGTCACGCAATCAAGAAACTTATTCCGTGTGTTGACTGTTCTGACTGCTAATCGATGATCTCGACTTCGGCTTCAATTTCAACCGGGATACCGAATGGCAACTCTGCCACGCCCACGGCAGAGCGGGCGTGAAGTCCCCTTTCGGGTCCGTACAGCTCAAGAATCAGCTCGGAGAAACCATTGATTACTTGTGGTTGTTTATTAAAACCAGGCGCCGAGTTCACCATGCCAAACACCTTTAGCCAGGCCGTTACCCGGTCCAGGTCGCCCAGCACACGCTTGAGGCTGGCCAGGATCGATAATGCGGCTAGCCGCGCTGCCTGGTAACCTTCCTCTAGCGATAGGTCCGACCCAACCTTGCCTATTGGACTTGCGATTGATCCATCCGGGTTCTGAGGACCATGACCCGCGATATAAGCCCGATTGTCACGCACCCTCACTGGCACGAAAGGTAAATTCATCCCCGGCGGTGTCTTCAGCGGTTCTGGGAGAGTTAGACAAAGTTTCTGTATCTTGGCTTCAACCTTTAGGACTTCGTTTTCATGCGACGACATGGGGTGACCTCCATATTCGATTTAAGAAAGTTTCGTAATGAGCCGTTCTAAGTTTCATGAGGTAAATAATCCGGGAAAAGTGTTTATGCATGTTGTCTTGTAAACATTCTTTCATTGTATAGCTTGTGTCCTGAACCCCAATTGCGTTATCGCTCCAATATAGATTCTTATCAGGGTAAGTAGGAGAACCTGCTGACTAGCGAAGCTATTATAGGCTACCTCCCCCTCTTATGTGGCCGCCGATGTCAATATACTGGTAACAAGTGAGCACGCAACTCTCCTGTCCGTCCGCTCATAGTCAACTGAGCTGGTAGCTTCCTAAGCCATCGCGCGCTCGTCGCCTCGGGTTATTATAACAACTAATGTGGGAAACGTGCATATTCCGACGGATGCTGGACACCGATTCCGACGCATGCTGGACACCGATTCCGGAGCATGGTGGACACATATTCTCCCTCAGGCATGATCGCCTGAGGGCACTATAGCGGCGCTGGATAATCCCGATTTATTGGGGCATCCTCGGCCTTCTGATCACACAGGAGGTGACCGATGCCCCAGGAGAGATTGTCCGTGCGCAAGATCCAGGAAGTTCTTCGCCTCAAATGGGAGAGCGGGCTCAGTAATCGAGCGATCGCCCGGAGCTGCTCGATATCCCCCACAACGGTGAAGGAGTACATCCGCCGAGCCCAAGCGGCCGGGCTCTCCTGGCCGCCCCTTGAAGGCCTGGACGAAGACCAGCTCTACCGTCTGCTTTTCCCCCAAGCCGCGCCACCCTCGGAGCGGGAAATCCCGGAGCCAGACTGGCAAAGCATTCATCGGGACCTTCGGCACAAAGGTGTGACCCGGCGCCTGCTGTGGCTCGAATACCGGGAAGCCCATCCCGATGGCTACGGCTATAGCCGCTTTTGCGAGATCTACCGTTTGTGGGCCAAGAAACTGGATCCTCCCATGCGGCAGACGCACAAAGCGGGGGAGAAGATGTTCGTGGACTACGCCGGGCAAACGGTGCGCGTTGTTTACCCGGAAACCGGCGAGATCCGTGAAGCGCACATCTTCGTGGCGGTACTTGCTGCAAGCAACTACAGCTATGCCGAGGCGCAGTGGACCGAAGACTTGCCCAACTGGATCACCGGCCACGTCAGGGTGCTGGACTTCTTCGGCGGGGTGCCGGAAATCATCATCCCGGATAATCTTAAGACGGGCGTGAAACATCCCTCTCGCTATGAGCCTGACATCAACCCCACCTACCTGGACATGGCGGAGCACTATGGCACCGTGGTGCTCCCTGCGCGTATCCGCAGGCCCAAGGACAAAGCCAAGGTGGAGGTGGGGGTGCTGGTCGTGGAACGCTGGATCCTGGCCAGGCTGCGCAATCGGCGATTCTTCGGCCTGGCCGAGCTCAACCAGGCCATCCGCAAGCTGCTAAAAGAGCTCAACGACCGGACGATGGAGCATCTGGGGAAGTCCCGCAGGGAGTTCTTCGAGGAGCTTGACGGCCCGGCTCTCAAGCCCCTACCGGCCGAACCCTATCAGTTCGCCATCTGGAAGAAGGCCAAAGTCCACATCGACTACCACGTCGAGTTCGGCAAGCACTACTACAGCGTGCCCTATCAGTTCATAGGCGAGAAGGTTTTCATACGGGCCACAGAGCACAGCGTGGAGATCTTCCACAAGCACCGCCGGGTGGCATCACATCCCAGATCTCGAGCACGGGGGCGCCATACGACCCAGGTGGAACACATGCCAGCAAACCACCGCCACTATGCGGAGTGGTCTCCGGAGCGCTTTCTAAAATGGGCTGAAGACATCGGTCCTCAGACCCGGGCGCTGATCGAGACTGCCCTGGCTTCCCGCAGGCATCCTCAGCAGGCGTACCGCACCTGCCTGGGCATCCTGGGGCTGGCCAGGCGCTTCACCCAGGAGCGCCTGGAAGCGGCCTCAGGGCGCGCCTTGGCCTCCGGCATCTGCTCATACAAGGGAATAATCCCGAAGGACATCGGGACGATGAGAACATCCTCGACTCTGGCCTCGACCAGGTGCCCCTGGAAGAGCCCGCTTCCGTGTCTCTTGATCCCCATGCCAACATCCGTGGACCGTCTTACTACCGCTGAGGAGAAAACAATGCTCAAGCAACCCCTTCTGGAGAACCTTACCCGCCTGCGCCTTCCCGGGTTCCGGGAAGGACTGAAGGAGCAGTGGGAGAACCCCCACTATGCTGAATTATCCTTCGAAGAACGTTTGGGTATGCTGGTGGACCGGGAGTGCACCCGCCGGGACAACAGCACCCGGGAGCGCCGCACCAAAGCCGCCCGCTTCGCCCTGCCTGCCAGCATCGAAGATCTGGATCTCTCCTCCACTCGAGGCCTCGAGCGCAGCTTCATCCTGGAGCTGGCCCAGGGCGAGTGGATCCGCCGCCACCTAAACATCCTGGTGTTAGGACCTACAGGCGCAGGGAAGAGCTATCTGGCCTGTGCACTCGGCGAGTCTGCCTGCAGGCAGGGTTTCCCGGTGCGCTATGAGCGCACCTCCCGTCTGCTGCACGAGATCATGCTCTCCCACGCCGATGGATCCTTCCCCAAGCTATTAGCCACCGTGGCTCGCGTGCCGCTGCTGATCCTGGATGACTGGCTGCGAGATCCGCTCAACGCTGCCCAGGCTCGCGACCTGTTGGAAATCATCGACAACCGCTACGGCCGGGCTTCGACCTTGGTGGCCACCCAAGTCCCTGTGGAAGACTGGCATGCCCGCTTCCCGGATCCCACCCTGGGCGATGCCATTCTCGATCGTCTAATTCACAACGCTTATCGGTTGGAACTGCGAGGTGAATCCATGCGAAAATCCCACTCAGCATTGCCCTTGGCGATGGGCTGAGTGTATGATGTCTCAACCAGTGCCGCTGACCACCATGGATTGGAACAGGTGTCCACCATCAATTGGAACAAGTGTCCACCATCGATTGGAACAGGTGTCCATTTTCATCGGAATACGCAAAACGTGAGGTCAACGTATTCTACATTAAGAGACTGTTATTAGGTTCTGTAATAATGTCTTAATAAGTCGTGTAGTACTCATACGGCGAAAAGGATCGTCCTGTACTTCCTCACAGTGATCAATATATTGCTAAAGGAACAACACGATGATCAAGCTAAGAATATCTTGTGCAGTGTAATCACAATGACGGAATTGATCTGGATGGCAACTTTTTCTCGGTAGGGGATCGGGACGGTGTGAAAGAAGGTATTTGTTGCTGGTTCTGATTGCTATGAAGGTTGAATCTGAGCAGAAGATTGACGGCGATCCATAACTGCATAATGCAGAGCCTACAAGCTATCACAACCATTTTCTTGGACGGACCTTGGAAACGCGAGTGGAGAAATTCCCCTCGAATAAAACCAAATCATTAAGCGGGCCATACTTTCCCAGCTTGCTTGAGTCGAGGTAGTGAGTAGTGAAAACGCCACTGACTGTTGTGCAAAGCCCATATGTTTAAGGGGTGAGTGCGCGAAAAGCATATAATCTGCTGAATGCCTCGGACCTGGTCTGGGTCGAAAGACCTATCTTAGTAGGCTGTATAAGGGAGAAAGGGAGAGAAAAGGCTTCCGGATCCACAGGGAGCTGTACAAGGGTATGGATGCGTTCCACAATCAACCATTCTAAGGGGAATATTCTTTATGATTGGATGCACTTTACTTGGAGGTGAGACATAGCATCGCGTTGCAGTCCAAACGATCGCATTTGGGATGCAGGAGACTAGAAAGCTGGATGTGCTCACCTTGTTTGGTTTGGGTGAAGATGCAGCCTTCGGACCGAAATTTCCTCCGCTGCCTGATGTGTTGGAGCTTAAAAGTGTTCATTCAGTTACCTTATCAAAACGGTTCATATACTGGCTTATGTCATCCAATGCGATATCAATGGACCCTCTCCTTGTTTTACCTTCGGATTGGTTAAATTTCCCCTTTTTTACTTTTCAACAATTCTCAGAGTTTGCCATATTGACCCGGAGGTGTTCTTGTGCTAAGATCGTCGATAGGCGGCGGTCGACGGTCGACGGTCGACCATACTCACGTTCAATATATAACAACTTGCTCTTGGGATCCAACAGTGTAAGTTTTTTCTAGAATCTCCACTAAGATTTTTGGTGCAATATATATGAGCAGCTCGGAAGCGCTTTACAGTATTGAGAGCAAAACGCTTGCCTTTGAGGCAACGGAAGTTGTACGAAAGGCTATACTGTCTGGCCACTTCCTTCCAGGTGAGCGCCTTATTGAAAGCGATCTCGCTAAAGAACTGAGTGTCAGCCGATCAACCCTAAGAGAGGCCTTCCGCCATTTGGCTGATGAGGGTTTGATTGTAATACGACCTCGCAAGGGTGCTCATGTCGTTAATCTTAGGGAGGAAGACATCCGAGAAATCTATGAGATGCGCTTTGCGTTGGAAACTTTGGCAACCCGCAAGCTTTGTCAAAGAATCACTAAAAAACAAGAGAACCTAATGCGTGATCTCATTGAGTCCATGCGAGACGCGGACAATGAAGAGGAGCACGTAGTCCTTCACGACTTGGATATGCAGTTCCACGAAGCAATTTGCCGTTTTAGCGGAAATACACGCCTATGGCATGCTTGGTCTAAGATAGATGGTCCATTGCGCCACTACTTCTTCTTTGTCGCGCTTGGGCAAGAACTAGAACCCTATGAGTTTGCCAAGCGACATGAGGTAATTCTTGACGCCATAATCGCGGGCGATGCTGAACTAGCTCATAGTTTGATGGAGGATCACCTTTACAATGCCCTATCTCGAATTGGTGGGGATAACCATTCTCTGGGCAAATTGATTGGAGCTTCCATTTGACTCAAGATTAAGGAGATATATAGTGCCTATTGGGCGTCTACAGAAGCTGGCCCTTCAACAGAATCTTGATGGCATCATTGTCACGTCGTTTGAGAATGTACGTTATCTCACAGGAGCAACCATCTATACCCAGATACACATTCCCCAAAGGCTTGCGGCCCTTATAATCTCTGCCCCGGTTGGTAAGCCCACTTTCGTGGTATGTACGATAGAAGAAACTCTTGCGGCTGAACAAACTAGCATCGAGGATCTTCGAGGTTACGAGGAGTTTAAAGAGTCACCACTGGCGGTCATTGCCGACATCGTACGCGAAAAAGGAATGGCAAAGAGTCGCATTGGTGTCGAGATGAGGACACTTTCATCAAGTAACCTCAATATGCTTCAAGAGCTTCTACCCAACGTCACTTTCGAAGCGCTGGATCATGTGCTAGATCGAATGCGTATGATCAAGTCGCCTAAAGAAATCAAGCTCTTGAGCGATATTGCCACCGCGACGGACAAAGCCATTCGTCACGCCTTTGAAACAGCTCATGTTGGTGCAACGGAGATTGAAGTTCTCTATGCCGTGACCAATGACCTTGTTATGTACGGAGCAGATAGCTTGGCTTTTCTCGTTCTTGGTGCGGGTCCCAATGCCTTGCATGCCCACCCCTCTGCTAGCGAGTATATGCTTTCGGTTGGTGACATCATAAGGTGCGATATCGTAGGCCGCTGGGGTGGCTATCATTCAGACATTGGACGCACAGCCGTTGTTGGCAAGGCGAGCCTTCAACAGGCTGAAATGTATAAGAAGCTGCGGGAAGTCCAAGAAGAAGTAATTGATGCAGCCAAACCAGGTTTACTAGCAAGTGACCTGTACTGGAAATGCAAGTCAAGTTTTGCCCAACGAGGGATCCACAACAACTTACCTCACATCGGGCACTCTCTTGGATTGGTATTGCACGAGCATCCCATGCTATGCCCCTCGGATCACACTGAATTGCAGGAGGGGATGGTATTGGCTATTGAGCCAATAATCTTCGAGGACACGGGCATATATCATATAGAAGACCTTGTCGAAATCACGGCT
>CAYLOP010000128.1:0-9007 GCA_964385305.1 uncultured Anaerolineaceae bacterium
TGTTGCCTTTCCGATGGTAGTTAATGACCAAAATGCGAAAGGATGGGGGAAATGTACTACCTCAAAGATCTATCCAAGCGCACCGACGGAGAAATTAACTTGACCCGCGACCAAGATCGATACGATACGTCGTCGCGGCTGATTGAACGATCCCACACACAGGACATACGCCATCGTTTCTTATGGGCTAGGTCATTAAAAAGCCTAACCTTATTAGCGCTTGTATGCGTGACGGCCTCCAGCGCGGCTGCGGAACTGTCCTTAGAAGAGAGGGCAGTACCTCCCGCTTTACGATTCACAGAGGTTGATCCTGATCAGCCCTCTATGAACGAAGCCAAAGGTGAAGGCGCGCAGGCCGTGATCAGCATCGGAAGCGGTTCTTCTTCGTTGGGTATCGGCGAAATCCCCTTGCCTGCCGCTCAGATGTCATCACCGCCGCCCAATGATGATATCGCCGACGCGATTGTCATTTCATCGTTGCCATTTTCCGATTCACAGGACACGAGCGGCGCAACAATCGGGCCGGATGAAGAATGGGCAGAGTGTGATGGCGGCATGCAGGGAACCGTCTGGTATTCCTATACGCCACCCGCGGACGGCGCTATAGCGATCGATACCTATGGCAGCGACTACGACACCGTGCTGTCCGTTTGGACCGGCGAGCCTGACTCGCTGATGGAGGGAATCTGCAATGACGACACCGACACCGATCAATCAGCAGTCACACTGCTAGTGCAGGCCGGGGTCACCTATTGGATCAGAGTCGCCGATAGAGGAGAAGGCGGGATGATGCAGCTGAATGCCGATGTCGGTGAGCCGCCACCCAACGACGACATTTATAACGCCACGGAGATCCCCGGGCTGCCCTTCGTCGAGTTCGTCGACACCACGCTGGCCACAACCTCCCCTGATGATCCACCAACGAGCTGCGGCAATCCGGATTTCCCCTCGCAATTCAACAGTGTGTGGTTCCGGTTCACACCGCTCGAAGATGATTTGATTGCTGTCCAAACCACGATCGGGGAGGACTATGATATCGTACTGGCCCTCTGGACCGGATCACCTGGCAGCCTGGAGGAGGTGGCCTGCAGTACATTCTGGTCTGGCGCTTATCTTGATTCTGTATATCTTTCCTCGCAGGTTTCTGCTGGGACGACCTATTGGATCGAAGTAGCTCAGAACGGTAAATCAGGAGATGGCCAGCTCATGTTGCTCATCTCTCCAGTTGTTCCACCTCCGAATGATGATATCGAGAACGCCTCCCCGATTGATGGGGTTCCTTTTCACGATGAACTCGACACCACATTGGCCACCAGCGACCCGAATGATCCGCCGGTCAGTTGCGGCGCCCCTTCACCCGCATCGCAATCCAACAGCGTATGGTACCGCTTTGATGCCACCGAAGCCTTCCCGATGCGAATGTGGGGTTCCAGTACATTCGAGGCTGCACTTGTCGTGTGGGAGGGCGAGCCTGGCTCGCTGACAGAGATGGGCTGCATTGTTATACCCATAGGTGATTTAGAAATCATGAGCATGCATCTGGAGCCTGGAAAGACCTACTGGATTGAGGCTGTTCAATACGGTGACCCTGGCGGCGGCCGGTTTGGCTTTGATATCAGCAAAATCTACCCTTCCTTTTTCGATAGCTTCGATAGTCCATGGGTGATCGATACGATCCCCAGTAGTATGGGCACGAACACGATGGGGGCGACGATTGCCCCCGACGATCCTCCCCTCAGTTGCGGCGCAGTGGAACCGGCGACCCAATCGAACACGGTCTGGTTCTCATACACGCCTGCCATGAGTGGGGGCTTTAAGATCAGCACCAAGTATACGGACTACGAGACCGTGGTTGGTGTGTGGACAGGCGCCAAAGGCTCTCTGAACGAGGTCGCCTGCGCCAGGCATCCCGGCAAAATCGATCCCGATCTCGCGTTCACCGTCGAAGGCGGCACGACTTATTGGATCGAAGTAGCCCAATTCGGTGGACTGGGGGGCGGTAATCTGTCACTATTTGTTGACTACGCCGTGGTCCCCGGATGTCAGGATGACCACTGCGTCTTCACCATCTCCACCGGCAGCGATGACGCAGGTTGGGTGTCCCCTTATCCCCAGTCCGGCGCATGCACCTTCCAAACCGATGCTTCCCTCATCTACTTCGGGCAGTGCCCGAACGGCGACCCCATCACCAGCGGCTTCAGGTTTTCGGGCGCCACGCTTCCACAAGGGGCGACGATTACAGATGCCTACCTGGCGTTCAGGATTGACGCCGTCCATACGGATGAGCTCACGCTCGAGGTGTTCGGAGAAGCAGCGGACAATGCGGAGACCTTCAGCGAATCCAACCGTCCCGATCAACGACCGGAGACTACCGCATCCGTTGCGTGGGATATCCCTGCCAGCGATGCGTGGAATTACGGCGAGAATCGACAGACGCCCGACCTCTCCAACGTGATTCAAGAGATCGTAGACCGTCCTGGTTGGATGGATGGCAACGCACTGGCGATCATCATCGAAAACGTCGCCCCCGCCAGCGGTTCTAAGCTGCACCGGCGCGCCTACAGCTTCGAGGCGGCCGGTGACGAATTCTCTAAGAATTTGCCACATCTGGTAGTAGCGTTTGGCCTAACCGATCCTGATCTATCGACCCTTGAAGCCTTTCCAGATACCGTTGTCCCGGATCGGACGACGTCCAGCAACGTGACCGTGACCCTCGTCGGAACAGATGGTGAGCCGCTGCCAGACACCCCCGTCTATTTGCATGTCAGCGGCACGCAGAACATCATCAACGGCGAGGCGGTCCCGGATGGTAAGTGGGTACTCATCGGGCAGACCGCCGCGGACGGAACGATCACCGCCACACTGGCCTCCACGGCTGAAGAGGTAAAGACGATTCAGGCGCGGGGTGGGCCAGTGACTCTTTCAAATACCGCCAGCGTCACCTACTCCTCGACGTTCCTCGATCAATTGCTGATTCTCTTGGCAGGCGAGACAGCCACTCCCGGCGTGGCACCTGGAAAAAATGGCACTCCAGAGAAGTTCTTTGTAGGAGAGCCGGTCTCGTTCCAGATCCTGGCCGTCGACGAAAATTGGAATCTGGAAACTGGCTTCAGCGGTACGATCGAGATCGGCACCACAGATCCCCTGGCAGATATCCCAACCGCCATCGATCTTATAAGTGGAAAAGCGACGGTGGTGGCCACCTGGGGCGAATCGGGCGCTCATACTTTGACAGTGACCCAAACAGGCGATCCCAGTGTGACAGCGAGTGAGACGGTCGACGTGCTGGGCACTCTCGTGGTGTCAGACGGCGAGACCGTCACAATCGATGACATCCGCTACGCGATGACCGAAAACGTCGCCGCTGGCGTGAGTTTCATTCCACTTGCAGAGGTGGCCGGTCTGCTCCCAGGTCATGAGATCGTGATCATCACGATGGAGGGAGCTGAACTGGGGACGTTCGATACCGCCACGATCGAGAGTGTTGCCACCGATGGAATCACGCTCTCGTCACCACTCAGCAACAGCTACGATGGGATGACACAGAAAGTCGTTGTCCAACGTGTTCCATCCTATCCAAACATACACGTGCAAAGCGGAGGCACGCTGACCGCCAGCCCTTGGGACGGAGAAACTGGCGGTTTGCTGTTTGTACAAGCGGGGAACATCACGGTCGATCCGAACGGACAGATCAAGGTTGACGGTCTTGGCTACGGTTTAGGTGAGGGACCCGGGGCTGGGAGCCTTGATTGGTACCGTACCGGAGGCGGCGGCTATGGTGGCTATGGCGGCAATGGAGCGACTGTTGGCGCCACCGGTGGAAATGCGTACGGCTCAGTCTTCGAACCAACGACGCTAGGTAGCGGTGCCGGGAATATGGCCGGCAGCGGCAACGGGTCCGGCGCGGTCCACCTGGTGGTGAGTGAAACTTTTCAGTTGGACGGCACCCTGTCGGCAAACGGCGACTCGTCAACACATACCGAGCGCGGAGGTGGTGCAGGAGGCAGCCTCTGGATTGAAGCTGCATCTCTGACCGGAAATGGTGCCATCGAGGCTAATGGTGGGGACGGCGGAGGCGAAGGTGGTGGAGGAGGCGGTGGCCGGATCGCCATCGATATCTCCAGCAACGCATTCACCGGAGCCGTACACGCCTACGGAGGAGCCGGCCACAAGATCGGCGGCCCCGGAACCATCTACTACGTCGCCGATAACAAGCTGGTTGTGAATAATAACGGCAACGACGGTCAGGCGGCTGCGCTGATGGAAGGGGAATACACTTTTACCACCCTCGAACTTTCAAGTTACGGGCACCTGTACGTGTTGGGGGAAGCTTCGATATTGACTCTGGATAACGATGTTGTTGTTGGAGATGGAACCGCTGTTTTGAAATCGGAGGGCACGATCAATGCGCCATCGACGCTTACCATCGAGGGATATGCGCTCGATATTGCTGGGCAATTGGTAGGGCCGGATGATATCACACTTTCCACCGACGGGAGACTAGTACTTCGCAGCGATACACCCTTCTACACGGGGCAGTATATCTTCAACTCAATCACGGTGGCTGACAGCGGCACCATCCAGTTTGTACCCTACATCGAAGGCGGAGGGATCTATACCAACGACCAGGGTGTGACCCTGCAGGTGAACAACCTGACAGTGGATTCCGGCGGCCTCCTTACCGCGAGCGGCCTGGGCTACGGTCGAGGCGAAGGACCTGGAGCCGGGAGCGTAGACAACTACCGCACCGGAGGCGGCGGTCACGGCGGGCAAGGTGGTGATGGGGCACGGCCCGGCGCCATCGGCGGAATCGCTTACGGCTCAGTCTTTGAACCAACGACGTTAGGGAGTGGTGCCGGGGATTTGTCAGACAGCGGCGCAGGGGCCGGTGCTATTCACCTGGTGGTGAGCGACATCTTCCTGTTGGACGGGACCCTTGCGGCGAATGGTGATCCGTCCACGCATACCGAGCGCGGGGGTGGTGCCGGAGGCAGCTTGTGGATCCAAGCCAACACTTTGACCGGAGGGGGCGTTATTAAGGCCAATGGTGGGGACGGCGGAGGCGAAGGTGGCGGAGGGGGCGGTGGCCGGATCGCAGTCTATGTGACCTCCGGCGAATTCGCGGGCATGGTTCAAGCGCTGGGCGGCGTGGGCTACCAGCCCGGCGGCGAGGGCGGTATCTACCTGGGAGATATTGACCCCAACCTCTCCACCCTGGCCGTAGATCCAGCCGTGGTTCCAACGGATGGGATCAGCGTCGCCACGATCACCATAGCCTTGAAGAACTCCGACGGAGAACCTGTTCCCAACACACCCGTGAGCATTGCACTCGCCTCAGGCTGGGACGCCTTCATCAACGAGCAGTTGGTAACGGTCAACGAGTATGTGGCACTCGGCACGACGGATTCGGGCGGCATCGCCACGGCCACGCTGCGTGCCGAGACGGCAGGCGTGCGTACATTCAAAGCTCGCGCCGGGCTGGTGCCGATCACACAGCAGGGTACGGTTGAATTTGTGCCCGGCCCCATGGATGTCACCCAATCCTTCGTGGACGCCAGCCCTGGGGTGAGACCCGCGGATGGCGCCACGCCGGCGACGATCATCGTGACCGCGCGCGACGGCTTCGGCAACCCGATCCAGGGTCTGCCTGTCGAGATCTTCGCCACAGGCGATGCCGTCGCTACGCAGCCGACGGAATTTACGAACAGCTTGGGTCACACGACCGGGTCGGTCACGGACACCACTGCCGAGACGGTGACGGTAACTGCAGCGATCGACGGCGTGCTGATTGAAGATGACGCCACGATTACCTTCATTGGCGCTGATCTGAAGACGATAAAATCAGCCCTTGCGCCCAGCAACTACGAGGGTCTGTCCAGCACGCACGCCCTGTCAGGCGGGACGATTACCTACACGCTTCAGGTGATCAATGAGGGCTTGTTGGATGCGCAGGATGGTGAAATCACCGATACCCTTCCCGCCGGGCTGGTCTTTTCGTCCGAAGACAGCGGCTACCCCTTCCTGGTCGACGGTCAGATCCTGACCTGGCAAATCGGCATGATCCCGATGACCGGGATGGTCAGCCTCGATTTCGAGGCGAGCATCGATTCCGGCGTGTTGGGGATCGTCACCAACACATTCTCCTCCAGCACCTCGACGACTGAAGGCGATCTGGACGACAACAGCGCCACGCGCAGCACCACCGTCGAACTCCCACGCCCGGCCATGGCTCTCAGCCCCAGCGGACCAACCGTGACCGTGCTCCACGGTGAGGTTGCTGATATGACGGCCACCATCCGCAACACCGGCGGGGCGCTGATGAGCGGCATTGCTGTGGCGCCGCCGCCCACGATACCCTGGGTAACGGTCGACACCAGCGGTGTGGGGGATGTATTGCCTCTCGAGCAGGTCAACTTCATGATCCAAGCTTCGCCCCCCGCGGATCAGACTCCCGGCTACTACCGCGACTTCATCACGGCCACCGATGACTACGGCAACCTGCGCCGCATCGCGCTGACCGTGCATGTCACCGCGCCGGTGCGAAACCTGGAAGTGACGGTTAACAACGACCAGGGGGCTCTTGTACCCAGCGCAGTGCTTACCCTTGTCAAGCAGGAAGCCTCCGTGATTGTCACCCAAGGTGTGGTCGAGACCTTTCAACAAAGCGCACAGGGCACTGCAAATAGCGTCGGGGTCATATCCATCGTAGGACTTGAGATTGGGAAATATGACTACACCCTGTCGGCCACCGATCATGTGACCAAAATGGGTGTCCTGACGGTGGAGGAAGGCGAAGCTCAACAGCAGGTATCCTTGAGCCTCATCGCTCAAGCCCGCATGATTCTCTCGCCAAGCTCGCCTGTTATCGCTGTGCTACGGGGTGACACCCAGGGTCAGACAATCACGCTCACCAACATCGGAGCCGCGCCATTGACCGGCGTGGCAATCCAACCGTCATCGATCCCCTGGGTCACAATCGTAGCCCCAAGTCCGTTCCCCGCCGTTCCGCCCAACCAAAGCCAAAGCTTCACGATCTTCGCTAGCCCCTCTGAGACGCAGACTGGCGATATCTTCCAAGACTTCATCACCGTGACAGCCAATGACGGTATATCCGCTCAAGTTGCTCTGTCCATCAAATTGACCTCGGAAGTGAGCCGAGATGTCGAGAGCTCAGTTTTTGATACCTTGGGAAATCCGATCACCGTTGGGGGGACGCTCGTTCTTATTCAACAAAATCTGACCACGATTGTGTTGCCAGGAGGCGAAGAGAAGACCTTCAACCAGCAATTCAAACAAGCGCTCGATGCGAGCGGTCACGCTTTCTTCGCTGGTTTGGAACCTGGAGAGTACACCTACATCGTCCAATCCGAGGGCTATGAGCAGGCGGAAGGCACGATCATCGTTTCGCCTGGTTCTGACATACAACAAGAAACAATCGCCTTAATCCCGGCGCCCTTCCTCTATTCCTGGGAAGTCGTACCCATCGAGCAGGAGTACGAAATCACGCTCACCCTGACATTCGACACCAAAGCGCCTGCCCCGGCAGTCTTCATTGAGCCGCGTCATTGGACATTCCAGAAGTGTGACCTCAAACCGATTTATGACACGATCAAGATCCACAACCCCACGCCGATACGCCTTGACACGAGTGAACTCCAATTCTTTGTGCCTGGGGTAAATGTCGAAATCATTGGGGCGCTTCCTGAGTCCATTCTCCCTCAAAGTCATATCGAGGTGGATGTGGTTGCGACCCTCGAGGGGGAACCCGGTGAGGGTAAAGATCTGTTCCTCTTCACCTACGACGCAGTTGGTGAGGAGATCGTTACCTATACGGTTAATCCTAGCAGCTCCACTTCACCCTCGCTCCAACCCGGCGATGAATACACCCGAGAATTCTTGCTCGAACCGGCAGATTTCAAACCCGGTCAAACGTACACCCACTCCATCGGTCAGTTTGAAGACCTGGATTGGATTAGCCTGTCTGTTGATCCTCCTAACCCACAGCCTTGGGAAAGCGATACCCAGATAAAGCTGACGTTGACGGCGGTGGCACCAGAGTTTCTGGCTGAAGGTACTTACCATGACGAAGCCACTATCAGCGTTGCCGGAGGTAAAGCATACCGGGATGGCACTTTGTCCGTCGAGGCCATCAAGACGGCCGACGGTTTGTTCATTCACACCACATTTGAGCTAGGTCCAATCCCATACATCACCAAGGAAGGTCAAAACAGCGGAAGAATCGTCGCCAGTCTCGCAGGCTGCGGAGAGCCTGAAATTGGGGGCTGGATATGGGGTTCCTTCCCTGGGGGCATATATGGGGTATTGCTAGGTCCATTTCCCTCAGTTCCTTCGCTTCCACAATACATTCCGCCCCCAATTTATGGCTACGATCATCAACAAGTCCGCTTAGAGATAAGTCAACACTTGATGCTGGAGGGCGAAGGGTTTTCGGCCAACCTGACACTTACAAACATCACGAGTTCAACCATTCAAGATATGAGTGTGGATATTCGCTTGGTCGATGAAGCCAACCAGGATCGCACCGATGGATTCCGCTTTGAGCCTGAAACGGTCACCACTTTGGGAGATGTATCCGCCGGAGGCAGCCTATCTCAGGATTGGCTTATCCTGCCCAAGGATCTCGGGATTACATCATCGGAGGGTGAAAACTTTGCAATTCGAGCCATCATCAGTTATTCCTGGGGGGGATTGACCTATTCCATCGAGACCCCGCCAGAATTAATCACAGTGTATCCCGCGCCGGATCTGGTGATCACCTATGAACTGCCCTTGCCGGATGAGCCCTGCACGATCTTTGTGCTCAAGACGACCATCGAAAATCAAGGCGATGGTCCGGCGCGCAATCTGCGCTTGAGTTCGTCCCCGCCGGAGATTGTTCAGTATTAGTCAGTCCTGACCAGAGGTTGCTCGAGGGGTGACTCCTCGAGAAATGGCGCGCCTGCTCCAGCTTCGCTTGATCTTAAGCTCGGCGATTTGGCTTCTGGAA
>CAYLOP010000129.1:0-9005 GCA_964385305.1 uncultured Anaerolineaceae bacterium
CTGGATATGTCCGGCAACGTTTGGGAGTGGGTTGCGGATTGGTACGATCGTGAATATTATGCCAACTCACCGTACGCCAATCCCACGGGACCGATTGCCGGGGAGGAGAAGGTTGTACGGGGCGGTTCCTGGCGCAGCACGAGTAAGTACGCTCGTACGACCGTGCGCGAGCGAAGCGCCCCGGACTACACCTTCGATATCGGTATTCGATGTGTAACGATCCCGTAAGGGGCGAGCCCTGTGGAAATACACTTCGTTTGACGCCGGTCTGATCTATGGCGAATGGCTAGTCGCATGCATATGGGTGGCGGACTATAATGGCTCACGCATTGCCACATTACGGTATGAACGTATAGGCTACGATATGACTTGCTGGTAACCCTGGAAGCGCGCTCTTATGCTCAGTCGATTCATCGCAAGAGAATTGACCTCGCCATCGAGCGTCCTGGGCTTGGTATTCCTTGCACCATTCTGGAATAGGTGGAATGCCGCGCTCAACGATGCTGCGTTCGATGCGCTCGATCTATCCCCAGTTGATAGCATCCTCGACGTGGGTTCCGGCGGTGGCTACCTGCTGGGGAAGATCCTCGATGGCGTGGCCGGCATCCGTGCGGCGGGGATCGACCACTCACCAGCCATGGTCAGGTACTGCCGGTGGCGTTATCGCGTGTACGTCCACGCGGGCGCTCTCAGTCTTCATTGCGGCGCAGCCGAGACACTGCCGTTCGAAGACCGTTCGTTCACCAGGGCGTGCAGTGTCAATTCGATCTTTTACTGGGAAGATGCGCCGCGCGTCATTTTGGAAGTGCGGCGTGTTCTGCAGTTTGGAGCCAGATTTGTAATGTGTTTCACGGATTATGAGGGGCTGGAGAACAGATCTTTTTCGCGTGAGATCAACCTTTACGATGTCGACCGAGTTCAAAGGATGCTGGAGGGTGTAGGCTTCCGTGTAGGGGACTCAGTTCGGAGGGAGGATACGCACCGCGCATTCTGGTGCGTGACGGCTTACACATGAAGCCAAATCAATTTAAGCCGGTGCGGAAGAACAACGTGTTGCGGCTGCAGCGCTCGACGCCTCAGCGGTAGCGCTGGAGGATGAAAGGAGGCAAGTCTCATGGATCGCGGAGAGCTCGACCTTACATTCCAAGAAATCATAGAGTCGGATATCCTAGCTCTGACGTCGGTGATGACCCGAGCTTTCGATGACGATGCACAGAAGCATCAGGGGGTCGAGCAAGGTGGACCTGAAGGGTACGACAACGGCGATTTCTTTCGCAAGTGGTTGTTCGGCTACCGAGAAAGCCTCGGCTATAAGATCATATCTGGTGGTGAAGTGATCGGCGGGATCATCGTGTGGATCTTGCCGGAGGGACACAATATTTTGGGGACGGTTTTTGTCGAACCGGACATGCAGGACCGAGGAGTCGGCGAGGCGATTTGGCGCTTTATTGAGGATACCTATCCAGAGACTTTAAGCTGGCGCCTGGCTACGCCGACCTGGGCAACCAAGAATCACCATTTCTATACAAAATGCGGTTTCTCAAAGGTTGAATCCGATCCGCTGATTCCGATGGAAGAGGGCATCACGATCTACCGGAAGGATATAGCAGGGCGGCCGCGTACCCTGTAAGATTATGTAGACCCAAGAATTGTCTGAGGAGGCAGGACCGTGACGAAGCTGGGCAATCTGTCAACCCTGTATGTCGTCTGGGCCTTTGTGTTTCAAGCAGCCCTGATCGTCCATTTTGCGCTTCGTAAGTGGTGTTTCGAAGCCTACATTCATCAGTACGGCTGGCTTTTCTACGTCTTGAGCATCCCCGCATTGCTGATAAGCATCATCCTCCTATGTGGTGGCAGACCCTGGTATCTCTGGATCGGTGGGTTTCTATTCTTCATCTGGGGTGTCTTCGGCTACGTCGTCGAATACCTGGTGAAAATCCCATGGCGCGACCCCATAAACTGGCCAATCTTCGGGCCGTATGTCATCTTGTACCTCGCGACGAGTATGTTTTATTGGTGGCCGCTTGCCCGCTTTGGCAAGCCACTGTGGTATGTGTGTGCGGTCCTATTCGTTGTCAGTACGATTCTCAACGTTATATCGCATTGATTAACGCCGTCACAGAATCCCTTAGGTTAGGTGTATTTGAATAGGCCAACTTTTGTGCTGTGATGAGATATCATCTGCTTGGAGGACTTGCATGACTTCGCGTGATCCGGAGGCAGAGCGGCTGAAGCGGATTCGAGATCGACAGCTGGAGCTGCGCGATCCGCACAAGAAAGGGCGCAAGCTACAACGTACGATCACAAAGCGCCGCAGCCAGGCTGTTGAACCGTTCTCGCTCGGCAAGATGTGGTCCGAGATCCCACACCGCTGGAAAGGTATTCTCTACGGAGCAGTCCTGAGTGCGATCGTCATCGTCGGTCTGCCGTACGTGTGGGATGAGACTTGGTCGCTGATGGCGGGCATAGTGGCCATGCCGTTCCTGATCGTCATAGGATTCCTCATCGGCAGGGCGATGGATGCGCGAGACAGCCTGCGCGACCTGATACGCTAAGGTGATCACAGGCCGGCGTTGGACGCACTGAAAGTAGGACAATCCTCTATGAGAATACAGAAATCATTCAGCACGAGGTTCAATCACGCCGTACGCAAGTTCAACAAACGCGTGTTCAACCGCATGACGATCAAACTATCAGGCGGCCGATTCACGCTGTGGTCCATCATCGAGCACCAGGGCAGGGTGAGCGGGCAGCGCTATAGGACACCGGTTATCGCCGTCGCTGTGGGGGACTCCTTCTACACCCCGCTTCCTTACGGGGACGACGTCGATTGGTTGAAGAACGTATTGAACCGCGGTTCCTACCGGTTGAAAACCAGTGGCATCTGGGCCAATGTTGTAGATCCCATCGTGATGGAAGCCGGGGAAGCCTTGCCATACCTTCCTGTCAGATACGGTCGTACCTTCCAGAGGTTCAAGGTTGAAAAATTCCTCAGGGGTGGGTCCATACCGATTTCGATGAAGATGAACGGATGGATTGACGTCCTACGACAATCAGAAGAGGTGGATGGAGGTGAGCGCCATGCAGGTTGAACGTGTCACCGACACAATCTACAAATTAACCCTTTCGCTTTATGATGAGCCTGACGCACTCACGGTCAATCTGGCAGCTTCGGTGGGGCAGGATGGCATCCTGATGGTCGATGCAGGCTGGACGCAAACTGCTGGCCAAGTTGAAGAAGCGTTGCGAGAGCTGAGTGATGGTAATGTGAAGTTGATTGTCGTGACCCATCCGCATGGGGATCATTATGGCGGGGTGGGACATTTCGGCGAGCAAGCCACGGTGATCGCACATATGAACGCCAGAGATGCCCTGGCAGGAAGATATTTTGGTCTCGCTCCGATCCCTGGATCAGCTATGCCCACTATCTTGATGGAAGATGAACTCTTTTTATGCTTCAATGGCGAAGACATCCGAATCATCCCTGCACCTGGGCATACCCACAGCGATATGGTTGTCTACTTTGTCGATTCAGGCGTGGTTTGCATGGGGGATCTGATCTTCTCGGATGCCTACCCCGGCCTGGATTTGGGGCGTGGTGGGGACCTCGAGCGGTATGTTGAGAGCATCGCTTGGTTGATCGACCAATTTCCCTCCGATGCTAAACTGATCGCGGGGCACGGTCGAGATTACACCATGGATGACTTGAGGGAGCACCATCGAATGGCTGTGGCCACGACAGAGCTGATCAAGAAGGGTATAGCGGAGGGCAAGAACGCCCAGGAGATGGTCCAAGAAGGGATTCTGGCCGAGTGGGAGGAGAGGAGCAATCCAAACTTTACCACGGAAGCCTGGATCGTACAGGCTTGCGAGAGTCTACAGGGTAAGGCGCAAAAGTCGATCGCAGAACCGCTCAGTTATACGATCATGGAGAAAGGGATCGAAGCCGCCATAGAGCAATACTATATCTTGCAGGATGCCCAAGCAGATGCTTACAATTTTGGGGAGAACGAGTTGAACATGCTTGGATATCAACTTCTGTGGCGGGAGATGTTCGATGCGGCCATCGAAGTGTTCAAATTGAATGTCCATGTTTATCCGCAATCAGCGAATCCCTACGACAGTCTTGGCGAGGCCTATATGCTCGGCGGGGACACGGCGCGCGCGCTCGAAAACTATGAGATGGCGTTGACCTTGAATCCCGATATGCCTTCTGCAATAGCGGCGTTGGAAAAATTGAAGCAGGTGAGCGAAGATTGAATCGCCATGGCCTTTTGGGGGTGTGAATGTAACATTGCCAGGACGTAGCTCGGGGCACGCACGCCCGTCACATTTTGGGTTAGGCTCCAATCAGACGAACCAACCCATAATCATGGAACTAAGCTGCATGGGGAATCAACTTGAGAGGGCTGTCCTTTCGTGGGGACAGACCACCTTTCATCTCATGGACCCGTTCCGAATCGCACTTCGGCGCTCATGCCAGCGCGCAGGTCGGTGGGATGGATGCCCAACTCGACGATCGTAGCATAGACCACATCCCCACCGAGTGTGTCGGCCAGGGGTGAGATCTCGATCACATGTCCCGCAAGTTCTTCATTCAAGGCCTCGATGATAACTGTGACGGCCATGCCAAGCTCGATCTTGGGGACATCGAGTTCGCTAAGGTCGGTGGTCTCGACACGCATGTGTTCCAGGTCGGCCAATACCAGCACCGGAGTGCCCGGTGTAACCCACTCGCCGCGGGTAATGGCGACCTTGCTCACTGTCCCGGCGAAGGGCGCTTTCAACGTCAGCGCATCCAAGGTGGCGCGGGCGGCTTCCGCTTGATCCTCGGCGCTTGCCAGGCGGGCCTGCAATACAGCCAACTGGTCAGCATTGGGACCGTCCTTCACCCGTTCCCAAGCAAGCTGAGCGATCTCTACCTGAGCTTCCGCCAGGGCGACCTCACCGTCGAGTTGCGCTTGCTGGAGCTCTGTGGGGTGACCGGTGTACCAGTTCAGATTACGCAGGGCTGAATCATACTTCCGCTGAGCCGCCGCATATTTGGTCAGCGCCAAGGCGCGAGCAGGATTATCCTCAGGCTTGCCGGAATGGCTGTCGTATTCGCCTTTGGCGCGTTCGAGCTCGTCCTTTGCCAGGATCACGCTAGCCCTGGCAGCGTTGATCGTGGCCTGGCTGGCGCGATTGCCTTCCTGACGGACTGTGCGGGTATACTCCGCCTCACGCAGTTCGTCCAATGCGTTCGCCAGTTCGAGCTGCGCCTGAGCGGTGGCTAAGCTGGCGTTTTCCTGAAACTGGTCAAGATCTTGCTGAGCTGTCAGGACCGCCAACTCGGCGATCGATAGGGCGGCTTGGAATTGATCGGCGCCGGCGAGGCGGGCAAGCGCCTGACCGGCCTCTACGGGATCTCCGACGACGACATGCACTTCTTCAACTTCTCCACCCTGAGAGAATGCCAATTGGGCCTTTTGCCCAGGAACGACGAAACCTGAAGCGACCACGCCGCCGCGGCTCACACCGGGTGAGGCCTGGGAAGCTGTCTCGCCACTGTCAAGCACAACAGTCGGAAGCGCCTGCCCCGTGCTCTGGTCGGCAGCACCGCACCCGGCCAGGGACAAAGCGATCAAGACAGTCAACATCGCATGCCATTTCATCGCTTGCTCCTAACGAGTTCTACGTCTGCACGTTGTTTTCGATAACAAGACCGTCCTGCAGCGTGACAACCCGTCGGGCGTATTGGATCACGCGCGGGTCATGTGTGGCAAAGACAAAGGTTACACCGGTCTCCTGGTTGAGGCGCGTCATGGTTTCCATCACCTGTTGGCCATTAGCCGTGTCAAGATTCGCCGTTGGCTCGTCCGCTAGAATAAGCATAGGCTTCGGTGCCAACGCGCGGGCGATCGCGACACGCTGCTGCTCGCCACCGCTCAGTTGGTCTGGGCGATGGTGGGAACGGTCGATCATGTCGACTGATTCAAGCAATTTCATCACGCGCTCGCGGCGCTCGGACCCGCTCTGCCCATTCAAGAGCAGGGGCAATTCGATGTTCTCAAACGCGGTCAGGGTTGGGATTAAGGCGAAAAACTGGAAGATGAAGCCGATCGTCCCGCGCCGCATGTCCGCCCGCTGGTTGCGGTTGAGGTGGCTGACATCCACACCCTTTATAAATACACGCCCGCTAGTCGGTTGGTCGAGGCAGCCGATCAACTGCAAGAGGGTCGTCTTCCCCGAGCCGGAAGGTCCAACCAGAGCGGTGAACTCACCGTTTTCAATCGCAAGATTCACTCCACGCAGGGCATGGGTCTCGACTTCGCCGGTCTTATATACACGTGTGACATTTTCAATTTTTGTAACTTCCATGATGGTCTCCTCGCCCTCAATTTCCGCCGCGTAGGGCATCGACAGGTTCCATGCGTGCCGCCAGTAACGCAGGATAGAGCGCTGCCAGCAAGGTGACGGCAAAGGCCGTGATGGTCAGGTTGATGGTATCGCTCAGTGTCAGGTAGGCGTAAATCCGCTCGCCGAGAATAAACCCGGTGATACCCATATCGCCGATATAGATACCATACTTTGTGGCGTAAAAGACCATCGCACCCCCCAACACCAGCCCTATGATGACGCCGCCCACCGCCAGCAGGCTGGATTCGGCAAAGAACATGGCCATGATGCGGCCGCCGCGCATGCCGATGGCGGATAGGATCCCGATCTCCCGTGTGCGCTCGAAGACGGCCATGATGAGCGTGTTGATGATGACCGTGGCCGTGATGCCCAGGATGATCAGGTAGAGCACGATCATGTAAGCGTTGGCGTACTTGTCAGCCAGCACGAGAAGGTCGTTCATCTGTGCGAAGGTCAGGACCTTGTACTGTTGGGTCTGTAAGGCGTCCACGACGGCCTCGGTTTGCTCGCGGTCGCTCAATAACACGAAGATGGTGCTGGCATGGTCTTCGGTTTGGGTGAAGCTCTGTGCCTTGGAGAGTGGCATGAAGACCGTGCTCTTGTCATAGGAGGGCGTGCTCGTTGAGAAGATACCGCGGATGGTAAAAGGCTGTTCGTCCACATTGCCGTTGGATGTGTTGACCAGTAAATTGAGCGTGTCTCCAGGTTGGAGTCTCAATCGATCCGCTAACGGCTTTCCGATCAGGAGGCCGCCGCGATCGTCGGCGGTGAGAAATTCGCCGCTGATTAACCCTTCGAGGTAGGGCGCATTCGCATCAGAGGACGGGTCGATGCCGATCAGTCGTACACCCATGGTCACATCGCGTGCTGCAACAATCCCGCTGGCGTAGAGGCGGGGTGTGGCCACTTTCACCGGCGATAAGGTGGCGATCTGGGCTGCGATGGAGCCGGGATTCTCGATCAGATCCTCCCAGGCCAGGCTGGTCTTATCCTCGTCATACGACGCGGCGCGCACCTGAAGGTGACCGCTTTGCAGCTTGATGGTGTTGTCCATGGAGCCACGCAGTTCCCCTTCGATGACAGCCGCCATCAATAGCAAGAGAGCCAGCCCCATCCCCAGGGCCAATGCGGAGAAGAAGGAGCGGCGGCGATTGCGCCCGAGATCACGTATTGCCATTCTGAAGAGATGTTTCATCGTAGGCCTCACACGTAATGCAGAGCTTCTGCAGGTTCGTTCTGGGCGGCTTCGCGTGCAGGCAGGAAGGCTGCCAGGGTGGCGATAATGACCACTGTCAACACGCGCTGGATGATTTTCTCCAGCCCAAGTGTGGGGTATATGCGTTCATTGATCAGGGCGGTGTATTCTGTGATGGAGGCAAATTGTGTATAGTCGAAGCCAATCTGTCCGAGGCTGATATTGAGGATCAGGCCAAACAAAACGCCAAAGGCCAAACCGACAACGCCCATCAATGCGCCCTCTAAAAGAAATAAGCTGGAGATTTGGCGCGGCTTCATCCCGAGCGCGCCAAGCAATCCGATCTCGCGTGTGCGCTCGTAGACGGCCATGAGCAGCATATTGAGGATACCGATCCCGGCGATGATCAGGATGATCACGCTAAAGATGTTCATGACCCCGCTCTTGGTCTCGATGGTTTGCTCCAACTCCGGAAGGCTGGTTTGCCAGGAAGCGAGCTCATAATCAGACAGGAGGGGCTCCAGGGCGCGCAGCACGGCAGGTTCCTGTCCGATTTGTTTGAGCGAAACCATCACTTCGGTGACCTGCCCGCTGAGACCATACAGGTCTTGCGCTTCACCCAGGGACATATAGATCGTGCGTTTCTCGATCTCGGCCATGCCCACGTCATAGATGCCGGCAACCGTCATCGTGCGGCTGCGCATTTGATTGTGTGTTGCACGGCCGACCAGCGTGATGCGGTCTCCCACGGTCACATCCATGGCAACGGCAAGGCCACGTCCAATGAAGATCACGTCCTGATCCTCTGCCGTCAGGTAGCGTCCTTCGACAACCTGCTGTGCGATCAGGCTTATCGGCAGTTCCTCTTCCGGCTCGATGCCAACGATGGTGACGCCGAAGGCGCCCTCCCGGTTGCTTGCCATGCCACCGGTATTAATGCGTCGCGTCGCCGACACGACTTGTGGCTGCGCCCGGGCGGCTTCTAGGATTGCATCGTCGTCCGAGAGCGGCAGGAGCGGGTTGGGATCGATCTCATCAGCGTACCCTTCGGCATGGATTTGAATGTTCCCACCCATGACCTGGATGGCATTGCCGTAGATGGCCTGTTCGAAGCCGGCGATCACACCATCGTAGAACATCATCAGCCCCATCGATAAACCGATAGCCAGAACGACGATCAGGGTACGCCGGCGGTGTCGCCAGACATTACGCCATGCCAGACGAAGATATAGTCTCATACTTGGCATCCTTTTCTTCTATGCAATCTACCGATCGATCCATTCATCATTTTTACCCTGCAGCCTCACTATTAGGTTCAAGTAAATCTATCGATGACCCAGCGTCCGCGCTTAGCATCGTGGAACGTACTATGATGCCATGATCGGCACGCTGCAGATTGTATCACTTTGGT
>CAYLOP010000130.1:0-8819 GCA_964385305.1 uncultured Anaerolineaceae bacterium
AGCTCTGATGGAGGTAGGGATATGAGCAGAGATTCTGAGAAGGAGGGAAGCTCTGTAGGGCGTACGAAGATCAAGCGCTATAACCCGGCAGAGATTGAGCCACGTTGGCAGGCTCGATGGGAATCTGACGAACTCTATAAAGCGAAAGCCGATTCTGAGCGGCCGAAATTCTACTTCTTGACCATGTTGCCTTACACTTCGGGGAAAATGCACATCGGGCATTGGTATGCCATGACACCCTCCGACGCAAGGGCGCGCTACCTGCGCATGCGTGGTTATAACGTCATGTTCCCCCCTGGTTTTGACGCCTTTGGTTTGCCGGCAGAGAACGCTGCCATCCAAAGAAATATCCATCCCAAAACATGGACCTACGGGAACATTGAGAACATGCGTTGGCAATTACGCTCGATGGGCGCGATGTGGGATTGGTCGCGTGAGGCGGTCTCGGCAGATCCTGAGTACTACCGCTGGACACAGTGGTTTTTCTTGAAGATGTACCATCACGATTTGGCTTATCGCAAGATGTCGCCAGTCGATTGGTGCCCGAATTGCAACACAACCCTGGCGCGTGAACAGGTCTGGGGTGAGGATCGCCACTGCGAACGCTGCCACACACCCGTCATCAAGAAAGATCTCGAGCAGTGGTTCTTCCGCATTACCAACTACGCAGAAGAATTGCTCGATTTCTCCAACCTGGATTGGCCGGATCCAGTAAGAATTCTTCAGACCAACTGGATTGGCCGCAGCGAAGGCGCCCGTGTGACTTTTTACACCGAGGACGGTGATCCGATTGAGATTTACACCACACGTCCTGACACGCTCTGGGGTGCAACTTTCATGGTGCTCGCGCCCGAACACCCCCTTGTGAATAAACTGACCTCACCGGCGCAAAGGGAAGCGGTAGAAGCCTATATCCATCAAGCTCAACGGCAAAGCGATATCGAGCGTGAGGCGATCGATAAGGAAAAGACCGGCGTGTTCACCGGCGGTTATGCCATCAACCCAGTCAATGATGAGCGCATTCCAGTGTGGATCGCGGATTATGTGCTCATGACCTATGGTACGGGAGCCATCATGGCTGTGCCCGCTCATGATGAGCGCGACTTTGAGTTTGCGCGCAAGTTCAACATTGAAGTGCGCCCCGTGATCTTGCCGGCAGGATATGAATCGTTGGATGGAGAAACGATGACGGAAGCCCTGCCTGAGCACGGCGCTATGATCAATTCCGGCCCATTAACCGGCACGCCAGGGAATCAGGCGTTTGACCGCACGAACGCCTACTTGGAAGAGAAGGGCATCGGAGCGTACGCGGTCAATTATCGCCTGCACGACTGGCTGATTTCGCGCCAGCGCTACTGGGGAGCCCCAATCCCCATGGTGCACTGCCTGGCATGTGGGATTGTGCCCGTGCCTGAGGATCAATTGCCGATCATCTTACCTGACGATGTGGAGTGGCGACCCACGGGCGAAAGCCCGTTGAAGTTTCATCCGACCTGGAAGAACACGACCTGTCCTCAGTGTGGTGGTCCCGCCGAGCGCGAGATAGACACCATGGACACGTTCATGTGTTCGTCTTGGTACCACCTGCGTTACCTGAGCCCGGACTACGATCAAGGCCCGTTCGACCCCTATGAGTATGACTACTGGATGCCGGTTGACACCTATACGGGCGGCGTGGAGCACGCCACCATGCACTTGATCTATACACGCTACTTCCATAAGGCCTGCCGCGACATGGGTATCACCAAGGGCTATGAGCCTATGCTGCAATTACGCAACCAAGGTCAGATCTTGGGCCCCGATGGCCAACGCATGAGCAAGTCGCGCGGCAATGTGATCGACCCCGATGAACAAGTGAAGGCATATGGTGCCGATGCTGTACGCGCCTACCTGATGTTTGGCTACCGCTGGTCGGAAGGCGGCCCCTGGAATCCTGATAACATCCATGGTGTCGTGCGCTGGTTGAATCGCATCTGGACGCTTGTCTTGGAAACAAACGGAGCGGCACCTAGCAAGGATGACCCATCCGCAACGCGCGCCCTGCAGCGCAAAGTTCACCAGACGCTTCGACAGGTTTCGTACGATCTCGAGCATTTCGAGTTCAACACGGTGGTCTCTGGGCTGATGGAGTTGAGCAACGAGATCGCGGCAGCTCGCGATGCGGGCATCGCTGGCAGTCCGGCTTTCGACCAATCCATCGAATACCTGCTGCTGATGATGGCGCCGGTCACACCGCATATCGCCGAGGAGCTATGGGCTCGATGTGGCAAACCTTATTCGATCCATAATCAGCCATGGCCTGAGTACGACCCCAAGCTCGCTGAGGAGGATGAGATCACCCTGGTGGTTCAGTTGAATGGCAAAGTGCGCGATCGTATCACGGTGCCGGCGAACATCTCCGAAGAGCAGGCCAAAGCAAAAGCATTGGAGAGTGAGATCGTCCAACGCCATATGGGGGGCAAGGAACCGCGCAAGATCGTCGTGGTCCCGGGTCGTTTGGTCAATATTGTTGTTTAGACTCCTTCAAGTACATCATGTTGAGCCATTTAACAGGGGCGGCCACTGGGCCGCTCTTGTCCATTAAAGATGGGCCTCCCTTTGCGTTGCACCTTTGACCCAGAGAGACGGGCGACGTACAATCAGGCCAAATTCATTCCGAAGGAGGCGTTATATGCCTATCCACAAGCGTGAAGTTCTCATCGCCGATAAAGCGCCAAGGGCGATTGGGCCCTATTCGCTCGGTATCCGTACGCAAGGATTGATCTTCACCTCGGGCACGATCGGTATCGATCCAAACACCGGCGAATTCGTCCCTGGAGGTGTGGAGGCGGAAACACGCCAGACACTGCAGAACCTCGCCAATATCTTGGAAAGCGGTGGTTCCTCTCTTGACCTTGTTGTTAAGACGACGGTGTTCATGCACGATCTTAGTGAATTTGCAAAGATGAACACGGTCTATGCCGAGTTCTTCGGCGATGAGCCGCCGGCGCGTTCTACCATTCAGGTGGTCGCGCTTCCGAAAGGGGCAGCCGTTGAGATCGAAGCGGTTGCCGTTGTAGCGGCTGCTCAAGCGGACTAATGCGAAGGGGAGATCCCGCACCAACTTCCTGGTGCAGGATTTTCCCTGTGTCCGGCGGATCGCACAGAAGGGCGGGGCGTGCCAAAGGGAGATATGCATAGATGGCAGGGGAATGTATTCTTGTCGTGGATGATGAAGAGAATATTATTGATCTGACACGACTCTATCTTGAGCGGGAAGGCTACCGTGTGGATAGTGCCACCGACGGAGCCCAGGCGTTGGAAAAGATCCAGAAACTGGAGCCCGCCCTGGTTGTCCTCGATGTCATGTTGCCCGAGGTTGATGGCTTTGAGGTCTGCCGTCAGACGCGTGCAAGCTCGGATGTGCCGATCATCATGCTCACCGCGCGCGATGAAGATATCGATAAGATCGTGGGCTTGGAGTTGGGGGCAGATGATTATTTGACCAAACCCTTCAACCCGAGGGAATTGGTAGCGCGTGTGAAGGCGATCCTGCGCCGTGTTGAGACCCCCTCGCACATGGGGGAACAACCGGTCCATATAGGTGATGTGACGATTGATCCCGCTCGACGGGAGGCGGTGGTCGCTGGTGAATCCGTGGAATTGCGGGCGAAGGAATTCGACCTCTTAATGGCTTTCGCGAAGAATCGAGGACTTGTGCTAAGACGTGATCAATTGCTTAACATTGTGTGGGGCTTCGATTTTATGGGCGAGACACGCACCATCGATGTGCACGTGGCTCATTTACGGAAACACCTCGCGCGCAGCGCATCCGTGCATATCGAGACGGTGACCGGCGTGGGCTATAAGCTGGTGGGCTGAGGAAATCGTGTTTCGGTCGCTGCGATCACGCCTTTTTATTACCTACTTCATTGTTTCTGGGAGCGCGCTGCTCCTCGTTGCCATTAGTCTCGTTCTGTTCTTGATCCGTAATCCGATTGTGGAGGGTTTGGAATACCGGCTGTTGAACTTTTGGCTCGACCGCTATGTGAATCAGGAAGCAGCCAGGTTGCTTGAGACACCACCGGCACGCCAGAGTAGCGTTCTAGAACGGATGGATCAGGTTTCGAGGGCACGTGTGATCTTGCTGGATCCAGATGGTGAAACCTTGGCGGATAGCCGGCCTGACGACCCCCCTCTTCCTGTGACAGTCCAAGGAAAGCTTATAGCCGGAGATGCGACCGCCCAGGGAAGGTACTTCCTTCCTGGGAGTGGTCAGTGGCTTTACGTCTCTAAATCCCTACCGGAGGGTAACCTCCTGGTCCTCTCCTCACCACGCCCCGCACTGCGGAGCCTCGGGTTGTTCGGTGATGAGCTGTTGACACCTGTGTTGCAAGCTGGCGCAGCCGCTCTTGTGCTCTCCGTGATCTTGGCTTGGCTGATGGCGCGTTGGGTAGCAGCGCCGTTGGGGCGGACAGCCCAAGCCGCACGGGCAGTTGCTGCAGGTGATTACAATCAACAGCTTGAACCGCAAGGGCCAGCGGAGGCGGAGAGCATGGCACTGGCTTTCAACGAAATGGTCGATCGTGTTCAAGCCAGCCAGCAGGCGCAACGCGATTTTGTCGCCAATGTCTCGCACGAACTGAAAACACCTCTCACCTCCATTCAGGGTTTTGCACAAGCGATTACGGATGGCACAGCGGAGGACATCCAATCGGTGCATCATGCTGCTCGTGTTATTTACGAAGAGAGCGATCGTCTTCGCCGGATGGTTGAGGACCTGCTGGATCTCGCTCGCTTCGATGCCGGGCAAGTGATGTTTGAGCGCCAGCCTGTAGAGTTGGAGGGTCTGGTGGGGGCGGTGGTGGAACGCTTAAGCGTCCGCGCTGCGGAGCGTGCAGTCCGTGTCGAGAATCTGCTCACCGATTTTCCCCCCATCATTGGGGATGGGGATCGCCTTGCACAGGTGTTCACCAACCTGGTCGACAACGCCATCAAGCACATGCCTGAGGGCGGCGTGGTAAAGCTGCATGGCGAGCACAGACATGGCTGGATCACGATTCATGTCGACGATTCTGGATCGGGTATCCCTCCTGAGGAACTATCCCGCATTTTCGAGCGCTTCTACCAGTTGGACAAAGCACGGGCTGGCGGACCGGGCCGGGGTGTGGGGTTGGGATTGGCAATCTCACGTGAGATCGTACAGGCGCATGGCGGGCGCCTGGTTGCGCAAAGTGAACCGGGACGCGGGAGCCGCTTCACCGTTCAGCTCCCTGTCGTTCAACCGGATGATCAGACACTCAGCCGTAAATCTACTCCCTAAATCCGATATAATCCTTTCGGTATATTCTTGGGAGGATGTCCATGGAAACGGATCGAAAGAGCACAGCATGGTGGTTTGTGATTGGGATGGTGTCGACTATGCTGTTGTGCATTTGCCTGGGGATGGGTCTCTTGGGAGCCGGCTTGATCACCAAAGCGGTAGGCTGGCTGACTTCCCAGGAGATGAGCGTAGAAACACCTTTAGAGATCTCTCCTTCGCCGACAAAATCCCCCAGTTCGACCCCCGAACAAGAAACGCGTATTCCCCTTGGCGAGTCCAAACTCGAATTGGCATATCAGACCAAAGAGCTGCTGTCGAACACCAACGTGCCGGAAAACGATCCGATTTCTCTCGCCGAACGTTTTCGCGGTCACACGGATATCCCGCGGGTGTTAGCGGAAAGCGCTGAGCCGATTCCCGTGGGAACCGTGCAATCTTTCTGGGTCAGCAACCTGGACGACAACTCTAATTTTGAGGTTCAAGCTAAACTGGCATACGCAACCGAGCATGTATATTTTTGGGTTGAGGAGGGCATAGATTACCAAGAAACGGATCTTGAGGCGTTGGTGGAGTTCTTCGATACAGAAGCATATCCGACCAACCGGGATTTCTTTGGGCATGAATGGGAACCAGGTGTGGATGGCGATCCGCATCTTTACATTCTCTACGCCGGCAATCTGGGGTATTCTGTTGCCGGCTACTACTCCCCAGCAGATGAGCTTTCTCCCTTAGCCCACGAATACTCTAACGGTCACGAAATGTTTTACCTCAACTCGGACAATGTTTACCTCTGGGAGGAGTTTGCCTACGGTGTTCTGGCGCATGAGTTTCAGCACATGATCCACTGGTATTACGATCGCAACGAGGATACCTGGTTAAATGAGGGGATGTCTGAACTTGCGGCTTTGTTAAACGACTACTATGTAGGTGGATTTGACAATGCCTACCTTTCAGATCCGGATCAGACCTTATCCTTCTGGCCTGGTTCTGGTGAGAGTGGGAGGCACTACGGACAAGCGTTCCTATTCGTCACATATTTCATGGATCGCTTTGGCGCAGAGGTCACTCGCCGCGTCGTTGAAGATCCAGTCAATGGGTTGGAATCGATCGATCGCACACTCGCATCCTTGGGGATGGTGGATGATCAGGGCGCGCCATTCCGCGCCGACGATCTCTATGGGGATTGGGCTGCCGCACTTTGGATTCAAGATTCATCCGTTGACGATGGGCGCTACGATTACGAATCCTATCGCCCAGCACAACCATCCATTGCGGATACGTTTCCTTGCCCTGTGAGTGCGCAATCACGAGAAGTGAGCCAATACGGCATCGACTACGTCCGCTTCGATTGCGAAGGGGAGCACACGCTTATCTTCGACGGTGAGGAGATTGTCACGGTCGTACCCGTAGAACCACATTCTGGCCAATCGATGTTCTGGTCGAATCGAGGGGATGAATCCGATATGACGCTCACCCGAACCTTCGACCTGAGCGGTGTGGAAGGTTCCGCCGAGTTGGATTACTGGGTGTGGTATGACATCGAAGAGGGGTGGGATTATCTCTATCTTTTAGCTTCGCTTGATGATGGGGACACTTGGCAAATCTTGACGACACCCTCTGGGACCGGTGAGGATACCTCTGGAAATGCTTATGGTTGGGCCTATACGGGTTACAGCGGTGGCGGCGAATTGCCGACTTGGATCCAGGAGAGCGTTGACCTGTCAGCATTTACTGGCCAGGAAATCCAACTTCGTCTCGAGTACATCACGGACGCAGCGGTGCACGGTGAAGGCCTATTATTGGACGATCTTTCAATTGAGGCCATCGGGTACGAAGAGGATTTCGAGGAGAGTGAAGGTGGATGGAAGGCGGAAGGTTTCGTGCGTCTGTACAATCGCCTGCCGCAAACCTTCCGTGTCATGCTGGTGGAAGAAGGTTTGGAAACCCGCGTGCGTCAGATCTCACTGGACGCCGACAATCACGCAGAAATTTCAATAGACCTGAGCGGAGTCTATGGTGAGGCCGTGTTAATTGTGATGGGTACGACACGCCACACTTGGCAATCCGCGCCTTATCAGATTACCGTAGTGCCTTAAGATAGTGCGAATGTGTGTGGATTTATGTGAATTCATTCATGAGACAGTCGTTTAGAACGTTTTCTCCCGGCAGTTAGGTCTTCGAAAAAAGGTTTTCTAAGTGTAGATAGAATCTTGCATTCTTTCAATGCGAACACCTTTGGGCGTACAGCTCATGGGTAAGAACCCTTCCGACAAGAGGGTGGGATTTGCTGACAAGAAAATTGTCTTTATCTTGGCACCTTTTTCTAAACGTAAAGACGTCGATCGTATTGTGGCGGGAAATATGCGGACGGGTTATGATGAAAAGGCCGAGATTTCCTTGAGGGCACACAGAGGCTTTGAAGAAGCCATCAAACACATGCTCGTGGTATATACCACAGGTTTATTAAGAGCACCCCCCTATATTCATGTGCGTTCCGCCACGTCACCACGTCTGGATTGAACGTCGTTACGATGCGTTGTGATGGGTTTCAGAGCTATCCTGGAGGTTTGCGGTCCCATGAAGAGGCTGTATCTTGTCCGCCATGCGCAGGCCGGCCCGAAGGATTTACAAATGGGCGATGTACAAAGATCATTAGATGCGCGTGGAGAGAAGCAAGCCGCATGGCTGGGAGCGCGTTTGAACCAACGTGGTGCAAAACCGGATCTTATCCTCTCCAGCCCTGCTAAGCGAGCGCTCCGCACAGCAAACGTCATTGCCGAGCAAATAAATGTTACGAGAGACGTGATAACGGTTCTCGATTCGCTGTATCTAGCAAACATGACCGAACTCTCTGAAATCATCCGTGACCTTGACGATGAATTTCAGAACGTCATGCTTTTTGCGCATAACCCGGGCATTACGCGGTTCGCTCAAGACTTGATGGGCGAGTGGGTTGAGAGCATGCCGCCTTGCAGCATCTATTGCCTTGATTTCACGGTACGGTCTTGGAAGGTTGTCACGGGAGGTAACGCCACGCTCGTCTTCTACGATTATCCGACACTATAGGGGCGTGCCACGTCGAATCGGTGCCCGATGTTGATGATTGCCAGGGGGGGCTGGACTCTGCAAACAAGCCATCGCAGAGGGATGCGAGGAACCATGCGATCGAAGATGTTCTCGCAAAGGTCAACAATTGGAAGGGGGAGCTGATGGCGAAGGGTTATAAAATCCAGCTCAGACATCCGGATCTGAATAAGCAAATACCGCGAAGCTCAAAACGCAAGTGCAATGGTGAGTGAGGCTATCCTAGAGATACTTTCCTACAATGATAAGAGATTCCCTTTCAGGGGCTTGCTGAGAATGTGGCGTATCTCCTCTCCAAAGCACCCATTGAAGAACTCGGATCCATAGGCTGGCACACAACCTCGATCAAGCTTGACCTGGAGGTGCGAGGTTCGATCAAGCGCATACCCGGGCGAAGCCCGCAACGATTGCGCCGTGTCTCATGAGCGTTGAT
>CAYLOP010000131.1:0-8695 GCA_964385305.1 uncultured Anaerolineaceae bacterium
AGCGTATAGGTTCGGTCATCGACTCTCGGTGTCATTTATTGAGGCGACAGCAACCTTGGTTTTAGGTTTTGGAGTCTGAACCTCCGGGCATTTCCAACCGTCGCCGGGGTGAGTATGACGCAGATCCGCATATTTCGGAAGAATGCCGCATGCAAAGCAGTGTTCACGGCAATCGACGCGCGTTTCGCCTTTCAAGCTCATGAGGTAATCTTCGATAAGGTATTCTTTTTTCACAGCGGCGTCGATGTGGTCCCACGGGAAGCGCTCATCAAGTGAGCGTGGCCGGTGGGTGTAAAAATCGGGGTCGAGGCCAACTGCTTTAAAAGCCTGTATCCAAAGGTCGTAGCTAAAGTGTTCCTGCCAGGCATCGAATTTGGCGCCGCGCTGCCATGCTTCTTCGATTACACGGCCAAGCCGACGGTCGCCACGGGAGAGCCATGCTTCAAACATGGTCTCTTGCGGGCTGTTCCAATTTAACTTCATGCCTAGTCCGTGTAGCGCTCGCTTCAGCAAGGTTTGCTTGCTTTGTATCTGCTCGATGGTGTCGCATGGTACCCATTGGAAGGGAGTGTGGGGTTTAGGGATGAAGGTGCTCACCCCAGCATGAACCTGCGCACGTTTACCCATGACGGCTTGTCCTTCGGCCAGCACAGCCTTGCACAAGTCGGCGATCGCCTGGACATCGTCCAAGGTTTCGGAGGGGTGTCCGATCATGAAATAGAGCTTGATGGTCGTCCAGCCGCGAGCATAGATCTCCCTCGCCGTTTGAAGAAGCTGGTCGGTGGAGACAGGTTTGTTGATGATCTCGCGCATGTGTTCTGTGGCAGCCTCCGGTGCAAGCGTGAACCCGCTGCCATGGGCGTTGCCCTTTAAAGCCTCCATCAGTTCGACTGAGACTGTCTCGATGCGCAGGGACGGCAGGGAGATGTTCAGATGACGACCTTGGAAGCGCTCGCTGACGACCTCCACGAGCTCGAGGATATGGCTGTAATCCGAGGAGGAGAGCGACAGCAGCCCAATCTCGTCATATCCCGTTTTGGCTAATGCGCCCTCGATCGCTTCAACGATCTCCTCGACCGTTCGTTCGCGCACGGGGCGTGTGATCATCCCTGCCTGACAGAAACGGCATCCACGTGTGCAGCCGCGCATGATCTCAATGGGGATACGGTCGTGGGTGACATCGATATAAGGGACGATGAATTGTGTTGGGGGTGGGGACATGGCAGGCAGGATGCGTTTGAGGATCGGCAACGGCGCCTCGCTTACGAGCGGCTCGACATGTGAGACAGTCCCATCTTCCAGGTAATGCACGCGGTAGAGCGATGGGACGTAGACACCAGGGATCTGTGCCAGGGCGAGAAAGAGTGTATCCCGGGTTTCATATTTCTTCTTCCAGGCTCGTACACAATCCACGATCTCGAGTATCACTTCTTCCCCCTCACCGATGACGAAGGCGTCGATGAAAGTTGCCATCGGCTCTGGGTTGAAGGTGGCATGTCCGCCAGCGATCACGATCGGATCATCCGCTTTCCGCGCTGCCGACCGGAGCGGGATGTGAGCCATATCAAGTAGGTTTAACGTATTTGTGTACAGCGATTCATAGGGTAGGGAGATTCCTACGATATCGAACATCGCGAGCGGGTGTTTGCTTTCAAGCGAATAGAGCGGGATACCGGCGCTGCGCATCTCCTGTTCCATATCCGGCCAGGGTGCGTACGCTCGTTCAGCAAGGACGTCATCCTGCTGATTGAGGATGTCGTACAAGATCGCCAGGCCTAAATTGGACATGCCTAAATTGTACAGGTCGGGGAATACCAGGGCGACCTTTATGGGTATCGCTGTCCAGTCTTTGACGACCTGGTTGAGCTCACCACCGGTGTAGCGACCAGGCTTTTGGACGTTTGGTAACACGCGATCCAGCGCGCACAGGATCTCAGACGCTTTCATGGTCTTATTGTACCCAAAACTCACGTCGTGGGGGATCGGGCGTGGCGTGCCTGGATTGGGTGCGGCGGCTTTGGAGATTTGGGGTCAGGTTGACGGTAGGACGACGTGCATGGTAGAATTCGCGCCGCCGCCCCCATCGTCTAGTGGCCCAGGACGCGGCCCTCTCAAGGCCGAAACCGGGGTTCGAACCCCCGTGGGGGCACCAACTCAATAGAGAGGGAGCGCCCTTCTCGAGGGTGCTTTTTCTTTTGTTGATATTGGGCCTCCCGACTGACGATTCTGATCAAGAGCAGATGAGATTGCGAACTATTGCATTGCTGCGTAAGCTTGGACGATTCAAAGCAGGTTTTTTTTATCGCTCGGAACGTGAGGAATAGAGCACACGCAAAGGCATTAAATGGTCATTTAAGGCAACCTGGGAGCAATTTGACAGTTTTCTCACACTGGTCTATCATGTCGCACATAGTAGTGTCATAATGTCGCCATTTGATCCGATTAAGCTTGCTGACGAGATGCATGATGGCATCGTCCAAGAGTTGTCCGCCACCCTGCTGATGCTGGAAACCTACCAGCGGAGGTTGAAGCAGGATCCTGAAGCGGCGGAAGTTGAGCTTGAACGGATCAAATTACAATTACGTGAGACGGTGCGCCAAATTCGGCTCGTTATTCGGCAGTTACGCTCTCTATAGGAAGCTGGGATGTTATGACCTTCACAGAGGCCAAGCCGATAAGGGTTGTTATTGCGGAGGATCATGCTGTTGTGCGTCAGGCTCTGAGCATCATGCTCGATATGGAGCCCGACGTATCGGTTGTAGGGGAGGCGGGTGACGGCCAAGAAGCCGTGAATCTCGTTCAAGAGCTCAAGCCGGATCTGGTAGTCCTCGATGTTCGGATGGGTGGGATGGATGGCGTTGAGGCGACGCGCCACTTGCATCAACTTTACCCTGAAATCGCCATCCTCATCCTGACCGGGTATGATGACACCGAAGTTCTCCTCAACGCTGTTGAAGCTGGCGCGCATGGTTTCTTACTCAAAGATTCCTCCAACGAGGAGCTTCTTGACGCCATTCACCGGTTGGTGAAAGGTGAATCCCTGGTGACCCCTTCGATGCTGCGACGCCTCCTGGATGAGATCGCACATCAGGATGAGCAGTCGCGCGAGCCCCATGGCAGCTTGACACCCAGGGAGATGGAAGTTTTGTATGCATTGGCTCAGGGTTTATCGAATGAAGGCATCGCTAGGGAGCTAGTTATTTCAGAAAAAACCGTAAAAACCCATCTCACCAGTATCTTCAGCAAATTTGGCGTGAATGGGCGCTCTCAGGCGATCATCTACGCCATACGCCATGGGCTGGTCAAGATCTGATATCTGACTTAAGTCTTAAGACTTAAGTCAGATATAAGTGGCTGAAATTAAGACTAAAGGCCGATTTTGGGATCGGTCTTTTTGCTTGGATAAAGATACCCGGCTTAGTCGATGATTAACGCATGAAGAAGTTGTAAAAATATACTACGCCCAAGCGCGGCTGAATAATCCCCAATTCAAGCTCTTATAAGTGGGTGCGCTTGGGAGAGTGACGTAAATTCTATTAGGGCGGCAGCAGGAGAGAGCACGTTGCATCGTGGGGGGATCAGCGTTGAATCTGGCCGTGCCGTCCGGATTCTCATAGTAGACGACAATCAAGCTTATCGCGATCAGCTGGCTTCGCTTTTAAAGACCCAAGCCGAGTTTGTCATTGTCGGGATGGCAGCAGACGGCGAGGAAGCTGTTGCTAAAGCAGAACAGCTTCAGCCGGATGTGGTCCTCATGGACCAGCAAATGCCCAAGCTCACGGGGGTTGAAGCCACACGCCGCATCAAATCCAGTTTACCCTCCACACGTGTGATCTTCATCGCCGCAGAGGGGCGCTGGCATAACGATGCCATGCGGGCAGGCGCTGAACGCTTCTTCCTCAAGGATGACGATCTTTCCGAACTCCTAAGCACGATCCAAGACCCGCTTGCAGGCCTGAGACCCAGCGCAGAACCACCACGCCGTAGTTTATTGAAGGATGTCTTAAAGAACACGTGGTTATGGCGTGGAGTAGTCCTCATCGTATTCGCCTTAATCGTCTTCTCCTTTGTGCGTTCTCCACGGCTTATGCTGCTGCGTACCGCTCTTTTCTTTGGTCTTTTCTTTTTCGCATACGGTTTGAAGTATTACGCAAGCGTCGCGCTGATCCTCTTCGCGACCAGCGGTAACGGCAATGGCGATAGGAATGGAAATCAGCATATTGCTCGCAAGATCAACGGTTGGATGAATGGTAAACGGAATGGTAAGAGGCAAGGCGGTTGGTCCGCCGGAGGCCTGAATGGGTTAGGACAGGCGAACGGGGGGAATGGACGTCTGCCAGCCCATCAGCAGCCGTTCATCTCCATTCACCTGCCGCTTTACAACGAAGTGCAGGTAGTCGACCGTCTGTTGACGGCTTGCACCTCCATGGATTATGAAAACTATGAGGTGATCGTCGCCGACGACTCGACGGATGAGACCACGCAAATCCTTCGAGAGCGTTGGGCGTCTCACCCGCGGGTTAAACTCTCGCACCGAGAGGATCGCAGCGGCTTTAAGGGTGGCGCGCTGAAGGTTGCCACCGGGCGCATGGATCCTCGCACGGAATTCATCGCCATTTTCGACGCCGACTTTGTGCCTCCCCCAGATATCTTGCATCAATTTCTCGCCTACTTCTATGGCACAAACGGCAATCACGCTTCTAGCAAACACGGCGATCAAGAGCCGAGACTCCTCGATGATAAAGTCGCCGTGGTCCAGGGCTACCAGTGGCACATCCTGAATGCCTCAGAGAATTGGATCACGCGCGGCGTTCGCTCGGAGTATTCAGGCTCTTACGTGATCGAGCGCTCTGGCCAGGAGCTCGTCGGGTCCATGAAGATGATTTCAGGTTCGGTCTTCATGATCCGAGCGGATGTGCTGCGGGAGGTGGGATGGCGGACCTCGATCACGGAGGATTGGGAGCTCACGATCCGCCTGCACCTCCATGGCTACAAGGTGCTCTACACGCCGTTTATCCAGGCGCCGGCGGAGTGTGTGGCGCGGTTTAAGCAGCTCGCTCGCCAGCGTATGCGTTGGGCGGAAGGGCACACCTTCAACGTCAAGAAGTACTTCATCCAGGTCTTAACTTCCCCCCGCATCAACGCGCGTGAAAAAGCTGAATTCATCTACTATGCCCCCTACTACTTGCAGTCTGTATTTTTCATCCTTGGGACGATAGCTTGGCTGATTTCACAATTGTTTTTCCAGAGCGGGCTTCCATTCTGGACTGAAACGCTTGGTTGGTCGCTCGTTTTTGTAAACGCCTTATCGCTTGTCATCATGAACCTCACAGGGCTCTTCCTCGAACGGGGTGTACGCCGAAATATCGGTGGATTGCTTTCCTTTGTCATCCTCACCTATCTGCTTGTGCCCTACCAAGCCTACGCCGCGCTCAAAGGTCTCTTCGAACCTCATGAGGGAGGCTGGCACCGGACGCAGAAGACGGGCGTGATCACGGAAGTCCTTGAACGCCTGGGCATGCGCCGTAGACTGCCACGCTTGAGACCAAAGCAAAAAGGGCACGCGCCCGGGCTGGCGTTCCGTCTTGGCTTCTCAACGGAAGAGCTCTCGCGCTTCTTGCCGCCATTCTTCAGGCGATTGGCAAACCGCATGCAGTTGCGGCACGGAGTCGCATTCGGCTTGATGGTCTGTGTTCTCCTGCTGCTGTACCTCTCCATGCGCATCCTGGTGGTATCCGCCGCGCCGGATATTTTCTATTTACGAGGGACGAACGGAAATGGGGCAACGCCGACCGGGCAGGACATGGATTACATGCAAGGCGTCAGCGAGGACACACTGCTCTTCGACAGCGTAGATGATGAAGCGTATTGGTATACAGCAGAGAGCTATCCAACAGATGGTGAAGAGACAACGCTGGTAGGGGGCGAGTACAAACTCAACCTACATCTCGGGCAGCTTCCGGGTGCATGGTGGGATAGCGAATACCTCTACCGTAAGCAGATCACGGTTCCAACCTATGAATCCACTGCCGCTGCTGGTTACGTGGTTCCTGTCGCCTTCGATCACAAGGCGCTCGTGGATGCTTCGAAGTCATTGGCTTCCGGCGACGACGTGCGCGTGGTGCACTGGAATGGTTCGAGTTGGACTGAACTCGAGAGGGCACTTGATCCGGATTCGGATTGGAACGATGTTGACCCAACACAGATATGGTTCAAGCTTGTAGATCCGGTCAGCAGTCCTGGCTCAGATAACAACTACTACCTCTATTACGGCAAATCTTCGGCGCCGAGCCTGCCAGATGATTGGGCAAACGTCCTCCCGATGAGGGACGATTTCAACGATGGAACCTTCTTGAGCGGGATCGCCGCCTCTGAGGAGGATGCCCCCTTTGTCAAGATCGATGTCAGCGTCTATCACACACGGGCAGATGGCAGCCTCCCTCATGTGATCGTATCGGCTCCCGATGTCAAGATCGATGCCAACAGCATAGATCCCCTCGATTTGACTTTGGGGAGTGGGCTTGAAAAAACCTTTACATCAGCGGATCCTCAGCGCTTACGCGTCCACATCGATGTCACGCAGGTGAATGGAGGGGGCAGCTTCACGCTGGCGTACGATTCAGCTGCCAACGCCACTTCGTTGGATACGCCAGCACTTACGGCGACGGATGTGGCGCTGATGCTTTTGAGTGTGGTAGTGCTGGTCCCGATCATCACCACACTGCTCACCAGCAATCGCCGCTTGGCTGTACGAGTCACACTTGTAGCCACCTCCATGATCCTCGCCCTAGCTTTGTTAGCCCAGCAAGTGATCTTTGTGAATGCCGCGCCGGACACGTTCTATCTGCGGGATTCATCCAACAATGGCGCATCCCCTGCAGGCTTGGATATGAACTACGGCCAGGGCTCTAGTGAAGATACGCTGGTGTTCGATGATGCGGCGGATGAGGCTTATTGGTATACGGAATTTGCTTATCCGTCGGGAGGGGAGGATGCCAGCCTTGCTGCCGGAGGCTACACACTCGACATGCACTTCAGCCAACTCCCATCGTACCCCTCAGATTGGTACAGTCCGGAGTGGCCATATCGCAAGACGATTACGCTCGATGCAGGCATGGTTGCCGAAGATCTCGATTTCTTCCCCGTATTGATCAGTCTCCCTTCCGACGCGCAACTGGCGGCCAAAGCGCAGTCCGACGGCGGCGATATTGTCTTCACGGCATCCAACGGCATTAACGAGATGGACCATCAGATCGAAAAGTACGAGCCGTCGACGGGCGAATTGGTGGCGTGGGTCAAGGTTCCGACCCTCTACAGCGGCACCGACACCGTACTTTACATGTACTATGGCAACCTTACAATCGGCAATCAATGGAATGTCATCGACACGTGGGACGAGAACGGCAATGAGAACTACGTGGCGGTATGGCACCTTGATGAAGATCAGGAGGGCGTAGGCACTGCCGAGCTCTACGAGGATTCGACATTCTATGGAAACGATGGCGACGACAATGTCGTCGCGACGGGGCAAGGCGGGCAAATCGACGGCGGGCAGGAGTTCAACGGCTCGAGCGACTACATAGATACGAAAGATGGCCCCCTCGATCTCATCGAACAGCTCACGATATCGGGCTGGGTATATCGTGAGAGCAATACCTCCACCCATCACATCGCCTCGAAAGCAGCCTCGGACGCTTGCCCCTGGCAATTCGAGATGCTCTCAACAAGCAATGTGCTCCGTTTGTTTACACGAGAGGCAACCGACACGTCTGAATCCATCGATTCAACAGATACGGTCGATTTGAATGCATGGCACCATGTTGCCGTGGTCCGAAACGATACACAGGTCACCTTCTACATCGACGGGAGCCAGGATTCAGGCGGATGGCAATCTTTCACGGTCACACCGACGGCGAATAGTGTTACAGCGAAGATCGGCGCAGAAGGTGGTGGGGGCGACAACTTCTTCGATGGTTTCCTGGATGAGCTACGCGTCTCAGACATCGCCCGGCCTTCAGCCTGGATCTCCACCGAGTACAACAATCAGAAGAATCAGGGCGTTGGCGGTGGGAAATTCATCAAATCGCTGGGCGCTGAGGAGGCCTTGCCTGCGGTTGACATCGTCGTAGATGTCTACCATACAGACGATAGCGGCGGCGACGCACAGGAGATCGTCACCTCCTCTACGATCACGCTCAACATCGATACACCCAATCCCTATCCCCTCAACATTGGTACGGGCTCGCTCCAGACCTTCCAGACTACGGACCCAAGACGGGTACGCGTTCACATCGACGTCACGGAAGTCCATGGGAGCGGCAGTTTCACGCTGGCCTATGACTCCACGGCTAATCCAAGCGCGCTCAACACACCCACCATGGTCGTTGTCGACTTGACCTTCTTGTTCGCAGCTGTGGTGATCTTCATCCCGATCCTGATCGATCTCCTCATGAAGAGGCGCAGGCTGGTGGCGCGCATAGCGATTTACGGTGTGGCGTTCCTGATCGTGCTGGGAATCCTGGCTCAGCAAGTATTTCTGGTTAGTGCGGCTCCCGACACTTTATATTTACGCGATACGACAGTGAATGGCGCCACACCGGCTGGCGAGGACATGAACCTCTTCGAGGGCACGTCAGAAAACACCCTGCTGTTCGATGATGTCCACCAATGTAGGGATACAAGACCTGTTGAACCC
>CAYLOP010000132.1:0-2643 GCA_964385305.1 uncultured Anaerolineaceae bacterium
GTCCCCGGGGTTGAAGCGGTGATGGTAGATTTCCGCATCATTCTGCCAGCGCACAATGATCTCGGTATCCGTCTTGGTGCAGAGTAAGTAAGTTGTGAAAGAGCCGGTGTAGACCACATCGCTCACACGGCATTCGATCGCATTGCCCCCTGGTGGCGGATCGCTGATCAGGCAGATGCGAACCTTCTCAGGCCGGAAGGCGAGCGTCACCCGTTCATGGACTGCCAACTCGGAAGCAGCCACAGCCCACATGCGTTCGCCTGAATCGAGCGTGACATAGACGCGCTCCCCGTCGCACAGGGTGACGTTGCCAGGGAGGTAGTTGCTGTCGCCGATGAAGTTGGCCACGAACCGTGTGGCGGGTGTCTCATAAACCTGCTCCGGCATGCCAACCTGCAGCAGATGCCCGCGGCGCATGACCCCGATGCGGTCCGACATCGTCAGCGCTTCCTCCTGGTCGTGGGTGACGTAGATGAAGGTGATGCCGACCCGCGACTGCAGGTCCTTCAACTCGAGCTGCATGGCTTTACGCAGTTTCAGATCGAGTGCGCCGAGCGGCTCATCCAGCAGAAGCACTTTGGGATGGTTGATCAACGCCCGCGCCAGAGCGACGCGCTGCTGCTGGCCTCCAGAGAGTTGCTGCGGTTTGCGGTTCTCCATGCCCTTTAAACGCACCATCTCGAGCGCTTCGAACACGCGCGCTTTGATTTCCTGCTTTGGTACTTTCTGCATCTCGAGCCCGAAAGCGGTGTTTTGATAGACGGTCATGTGTGGGAAGAGGGCGTAGTTCTGAAAGACGGTGTTGACTGGCCGTTTGTACGCCGGTTTGAAGCCCTGCGGTTCGCCGGAGATGTGGACCTCACCCCGGCTGGGCATCTCGAAGCCGCCGATCATGCGCAGCGTGGTCGTCTTGCCGCAGCCGCTGGGTCCCAGCAGCGAGAAGAACTCACCATCCTCGATGCACAACGAGATGTTTTCCACGGCGGTGACTTCGCCGAAATATTTAGAGACCGTAACAAGCTCAACCGAGGGAACCTTCGAGTTCACCCTGCTCCTCCTCTTTGACCATAGCCTAGGCACCGATTGCTTGGATAGGGTCCTGAGATTGGTTGCGACGCGCCGCCCGCTCTCCTCCTCTTTGAATGCCAGATTATTCCTTCGAATCCCGCTTTTCGAGCGTCGGCTTGGCGCCGAGTGCCATCTTGTAGGTTCGCAGGATGGTGAAGGTTTGCGTGCGGATCACGCCCGGCACTTGGCGCAAGGTTCGCTGGAGAAAATCGGCCAGGTGGTCACGATCCTGGCACATGACCTCGACGATCAGATCGAACTCGCCGGATACCAGGACCAGGTAGCTAACCTCGTCGAACTTGGCGATTGTTGCGATCGCCTCGTCCCAATCGCCAGTCTCCAGCGATACGCCCACCAGGGCGGGGGCGTCAATACCTAACTGATGGGGATTGATCATCCCGATGACCTGGATCACGCCATCTTCGATCAGGCGCGTGTAGCGATTACGCACGGTGCCTTCCGACACACCCAGCTCCTGTGCGATCTCGGTGAAGGGTTTGCGACCGTCATGCTGAAGTTGTTGTACGAGGCCGAGATCAAGCTCGTCCATATCGTTCCTATTTGTGAACCACGGCAGAATTACCCCCATGATATACGATATTCGGAAAATGGTCAAAGAAATCTTGTGTTTTTCGTAATTTATCATGCATAATAGAGGTAAATCCGCAGTCAAGGACAAGCCGAAGTCGCGAGCGGGCGGTTATTCCGATCCCTCCTACTAGGCTGGAAGGAGCGCAGCATGAAGATCACCGTACTGGGCGGGGCGGGGAAGATGGGCTGCATCGCGGTGCAGGCGTTGGCCGGGGATGCGCGCGTGGATGAGGTGGTGTTGGCGGATGTGCATCCCGAGAACGCGGCAACCGTCGTCGAGACGATCGGGGGCTCTAAGGTCAAATTCACCCATACCGATTTGAACAATCCTCAGGCACTGGCGGGGGCGCTGGAGGGCGCTGACGCCTGCTTGAACGCCACGGTGTACTACACCAACTTGCCCGTGATGCAAGCTTGTCTTGAGGCCAGGGTTCACTACACCGATATGGGCGGGTTGTTCCACACCACTCGCAAGCAGCTTGAGCTGCATGACGCCTTCCGCGAAGCGGGGATCAGTGCAGTGCTGGGCATGGGGTCGGCACCAGGCATCCCCAACATCCAGGCGCGCTATGCTGCTGATCGAATGGATACGATCGAAAGCATCCGCATTTACGATGGCATCAAGCCGCCGACTGGCGAGGATATGCGTTTCACCTATGCCATCCCCACCATCCTGGACGAGCTTACCCTCGATCCGATGGTGTTCGAAGAAGGCGAATTTGTGGCGAAGCCTCCGTTGAGCGGATTTGAGGATTACAGCTTCACCTCGCCGATCGGCGTGCTGCCGATGCACCTGTCGTTGCACTCGGAGGTGGCCACCCTTCCGATCTCCTTTGCCGAGAAGGGCGTGCGCGAGTGCTTTTTCAAGATCAATTACTGGGGTATGTCACCCGAGACGGTGGCCAAGGTGCGGGTGCTGGCTGACTTCGGCTTCAACAGCAGTGAGCCGGTGGAGGTGGCGGGTCAGACAGTCGTGCCGCGCCA
>CAYLOP010000132.1:2743-8679 GCA_964385305.1 uncultured Anaerolineaceae bacterium
GCCCGGCGTACACCCACCCGAGCTGGCCTTCGAACCCGAGCCATTCCTGAAAGAACTGGAGCCCTACGACATACCCACCGTGGTGTCCGTCAGCCAGAGGCTGTGATCGAGCTACTGAAGTCGCGGACGCTCCAAAGACCTGCGATCACTTCTAATAATAGTAAGAGGTTGTGAGGTCGTGAATAGAATAACCATGACCTCCGTGTAGATGTCAATTTCGCAGTTCTACGACAAGTTTTCATACAACCCTTTGCCGGAATCGAAAAAAGCGGCTCAGGGGCATCCTCCTTTCCGGAGACCCTTCACCGCGCTTTTTCGGGGGACCAACTTCTAGAGGCGACGGCGGGATTTGCCTGTCCTGGCTTGCGCCAGCAGGCCAGGGAACCCGAGAATAATGCTGGACTTTCCCGTCTCTGGTTATCGCTTGTTTCAGTAAATGAGCTTGCAGGTCATTCTGTTAGAATGCGGTCCATTCGATGCCTTTGGGGATCGGTTGCCAACGCACCGCGTGGCAAAACGCGATCAGATGTTCCGTCCCGGCCAGGAGGGGGTCCTCACGGTCCGGGGGGATGTAAAGGATGTTGATGCGCTCGCCGGAAGCCGAGCCCACTTCGATGTAGCGGCCGCCGTACCGCTCGCAGAATGCCCGCATCTCATCTTCAACGTCGATTGCCGATACTCTCCTGCCGCCCAGCTCCGCCGATACCTGAAGCATTCTCAAAGTTACGTTCTTATTTGCTCCTGGTCTCCAGTGGATGAGATAGGAGAGGGAATGAGGGCTTTACAAAGAGTCGTATCTATTGTATAATGTATCACAATATGATATAGGTTTCATATAGCGATACATATTTATTGGTTCGAGTTGATGTTTTCTTTCCACGTGTAAACGTAAAACGATTGACCACGATCCTAGAAATAAATTTTGCTAGCATGCTGATCATTAATACTTTCAGAAACCTTAATCCTCTACGCCCGCATGGATGGCACTTATATTCCATCGTGGGCGTTTCCATTTTTCTGCTTACCTCTTACCGAGTTTCACAAATCTATGTAGAGTAACAAAAGATGATAAGGAAAAGAGATGATCATGAAACGACCCATCATTGTGCACCTATCTGAAGTAGAGGGAGAGTATAGAGATCCGCCTCGTGTATCGCGATTGTTGCTTTCTGGTCACAACGTTGGTGCTCGAAATGCCTCTATGGGTGTGAATGTAACCGAAGTTGGCAGCATGATCCCAAACCACAAACACGAGGATTCCGAAGAGTTGATGTACATCGTCAGTGGGCACGCCCGGCTGGTGATTGAAGATGGACAAGAGGTCTATGAAGTCGGTCCAGATACCGCCATCTACTCGCCAGTGGGCGTGACACACCGATTGGAGAACATCGGCGATACCGAGTTAAAGCTGGTCTGGGTTTATTCGCCGCCATTACCAAAGCATCGTGCTGAGAAATCTTAAAAAAAATTAGGAGATAATTTATGTTCAAAGATACACGCACTTACCTTGAAAAGCTGGGTTTGCCAGGTAGCGACCTATGGGATCTTCCCACATCGGGGGCTACCTTTCCCGATGGTGCCCATTTCCGGATCGAGGTGCCCACCATCAATACTTCTGAAGCGGCAGCTGCCCTTGTAAAGCGGGCGGAAGAATTAGGTATTCAGATCAATCGCATTACAGAGACGTTTGGCCTGTTTCGGCATACGCGGGACGAGATCAAAGATTACGTGGCCATCGCGAAGCAACATGGGGCAGAACTCGTTATGGCTACAGGTCCGCGAGCAACGTATGACACCAGCGCTACGGTTCTATCCTCACAGGGTGTACGAATCAGCTACCGGTTACGCGGCGTAGAGCAGCTCGTGCGGGCTATCGAGGACATCAAGCGGGGCATGGAACTCGGTGTGCGAGGCTTCCTGATCTATGATGAAGGCATGTTATGGGTGGTCACTCGAATGCGCAAGGATGGTGAGTTCCCCAGCGGTGTGTTCTTCAAAGTGTCGGCCCACTGTGGCCACTGCAACCCAGCAGCTTTCCGCCTTCTGGCGGATATGGGAGCGGATAGCATTAACCCCGTTCGCGATTTGCAGCTGCCGATGATCGCCGCGCTGCGAGCCGCCATTACTACGCCTATAGACTGCCATACCGATAACCCGCCGGCATCCGGTGGATTTATCCGGACTTACGAGGCCCCGGAAATTGCACGCCTGGCCTCGCCGGTCCACCTCAAGACAGGCAATTCCGTTTTGGCCGGTCATGGGCAGTTGTTGACCGAAGACAACGCGCGCCGAATGGCCGAGCAGGCCAGCTTGGTGTTGGAGATGGTTGACCGTTACTACCCTGAAGCCAAGCAATCCGGACGGCGTTAGCGCGTATGGCTTTGATATCTTGAAAGAGGGGACAACATGGGCAAGTGGAATTTTCCCGCAAAAGGCGCACATTTGGATCGCGTCGATGGTGTCTATTTCCAGAATATGACTGGGCATGAAGTCAAAGAGAGGCTGAAGAAGAACGACCTGATCATTATCCCAATCGGCAGCAGCGAATCCCATGGCATGGCCCAGCCGTTCGGTGAGGATGTCCATCTCGTAACGCGCCTGGCAGAATTGGTAGCAGTAGAAACCGGATGCACTGTGACGCAACCGGTATGGTACGGCTCACATCCTCAGAACCAGCTCGGCATGCCCGGAAACATCATCATTCCTGAGGACGTTTTCGTCGCATATTTACGCGCCATCATCGCCGGTTTCTGGAACGCAGGCTTCCGCAAGCAGATCCTAATGAACGGCCATGGTCAGGAGGAAGTCATCCCGCTTGCGCTCCACGGTTTTGCCAAGCGCTACCAGGTTCCTGCGGTTCTGGTTTCCCTGCATTGGTGGACTCCCATCCATACTCATCTCTTCGATGAGGAGCATGGGGGACCCTTTAAAACACCTTTCCGGCACGCAGATGAGGCTGAGGCCTCCTACGCTTTGGCGCTTTTCCCAGAGATGATGCAGATGGAACATGTGGTGGATAACGAACCGAGCGGTTTTATCCCGGGCGATCATGTGGACAAGGGCGGGGATGTATACCATAAACCTTTACGCGGTCATGAAGCGGTCGGTTTCGGGGGCATCGCCCCTAACACGTATCCAGAGGGCGTTTTAGGGAAGCCCTCCTTGGCGGATCCCGAGAAAGCGCGTCCAGGTATCGAGGCCTTTTTGGATTACTTAACCCGATTGGTCAACGATATTATGACCACCTTCCCAGCCGGAAAGCTGCCCCCGGTGGATAAGGTCACGCAGCGTTCGGCGGATGAGATTGACCGGGTGGTGAAGGGACCCCTACGGGGCGGGCAGCATATTTATACCCTTGCCTATCCTCCATAGAGAAGGGGTGTTCTTGTCGAGGTCGTACTCGAAAAACAAAACGCAAATGCCATTGGTTGCCTGATACCGTTGTCCCATTTGACCGGGTTGGTCTTCTCACCGAATTTGAGTGATGGTCGGTGTTAATGTTTAGGGAGATGGCACGGTGAATCATATCCTTCGGGTCGATCTAAGCTCGCGATCTGTTCAGACAAAGTCTGTTCCAAAGGCGTACGCCCAATATGGGGGACGAGCTCTCATTGCTCGTCTGCTGCTGGATGAGATGGATCCACAATGTGATCCATTCGGTCCGAAGAATCTGTTGATTCTTGCGCCGGGTCTGCTTGCCGGGCTCCTACTGTCCTCCGCTGGGCGGCTTTCCGTAGGGGGGAAGAGCCCGCTTACCGGGGGCATCAAGGAATCCAATGTCGGCGGGAATGCGGGAGACAAACTTGGACGATTGGGGATCAAAGCCATCCTTGTGGAAGGTCTCGCATCCAAGGACAGTCTATACCTCTTACATGTGAATTCTCAAGGAGCGAAATTACTGCCTGCTGGCGATTTTAAAGGCCTGGGCACTTATGCTCTGGCCTCTTCGCTTCAATCTCGTTTCGGTGCTGAGGTGAGCATCCTCGCTGTGGGTCCTGCGGGGGAGATGGGCATGCGTGGCGCCGGCATTGCTGTGACGGACGATCTCTTTGGACAACCGGGACGCATGGCTGCGCGCGGCGGTCTGGGCGCGGTGATGGGAGCAAAGGGGCTTAAAGCGATCGTGATCGACGATTCCGATGCCAAACCGCCAACCTTGCACGATCCAGCGACCTTCACTGACGCCTCTCGCCGGTTCACGCGAGAACTGATCGAAAGCCCTAAAACCGGTCGTGAGGGTTCGATGCATCGCTATGGCACCGCGGCTATTCTGAGCGCCGTCCAAGAGATCGGTGCGCTTCCTACACGCAACTTCAGCCGTGGGCAGTTCGAGGGCGTGGAGCGTATCGGCCCCGAGCGTTTGCGCGAGGTGATCCTCGAACGGGGCGGGAAAATCGGCCAACGCTGTATGGCTGGATGCGTGATCCAATGCTGCAATATGTACGTTGATCCGCAGGGTGAACCGGTTGTTTCCACACTGCAATTCGAAACCCTGGCATTGATGGGATCGAACCTCGAGATTAATGACCTGGATCAGATCGCTCTCCTGAATCGCACATGCAATGATTTGGGATTAGACACGATTGAAATGGGCGCTACCTTAGGGATTGCAATGGAAGCTGGACTAGCGCCATTTGGCGATGGCCAAGCTGCTTCCCGGCTGTTGCGGGAAGTTGCTGAGGGAACGCCGCTCGGTCGCATCCTGGGCAACGGTGCGCAGATCGCTGGTCAGGTTTTAGGCGCGGCGCGAATACCGGTTGCGCGCGGCCAGGCTTTCCCAGGCTACGATCCCCGCGCTCTCAAGGGAAATGGCGTGACCTACGCCACCTCCGCCATGGGCGCCGACCACACTGCCGGGAATACCATCGGTGAGCGGAAGGCATGCGACCCTCTCTCACCGGAAGGCAAAGGAGAGCAATCCCGCAAGTTACAGCGTGCTGCGGCGATGTTGGACATGACCGGGCTGTGTCTTTTCGCGCGGCCACCAGTCGTCGCTGATCCCGAATTGATGGTCACATTATTGAATTCACGCTTCGGATGGACATGGAAGGTGGAAGACCTGGTCCAAGCCGAAGATGAAGTTCTACAGATGGAACGCGAGTTCAACCGGCGAGCGGGTTTCACGCCTGCCCACGATCGGTTGCCCGAGATTTTTACAGACGAGCCGCTTCCACCCCACAATGCCGTCTTCGATGTCACCGCCGAGGAGCTGGCCCGTGCAGTAGAAAGTTTATAACTTGCATGACTCTGTATGTGTGGAACGCAGAAGTATATCTACATGATGGACATTGAAGTGGTGCTCTCAACCGGACTCCCTAATTCAGGTGTGCAGATCCTACGATTCCCGTCGGAAGAAGGACTGACGCCTGCCATCATCGCTAAGCGCGTAAACCTAGCGCGCGATTTTGTTGGGTTGATCGTGGTTGATGGTCGTGTCGCTGAATGGACGGAGGTTATCCGTTCCAACCAACGAGTGTGTTTTTTTCCCTATCTGGCGGGAGGGTGATTCGCACAAGCAGCATCTTCCGCAGGATAAATAACGCATTGAATGAAGCGATTGTCACGGTTCGGATCGGATCACATCATAGGGCGTTCACGCATGCACACGCGAGTCAACTCACCCATGCTGGCTTCTGCGATGATAAACACTTCCAACCACAACCTGCATTCGCCGAAATCGAGAAAGTTAATCGTCCATTTCCCACTGGCCCATCCATGGTCCATGCGACGCTCAGCAACGATACATCACAATGAAAGAATTCGTGATAACGCTGAGCGGTTTGGAGAGACATCAATAAAATGATGGGATGAATCAGAGCTTTGCGGCCAGTTCCGAGGAGGATGTGAAATGTCGGAGATGTACAGTCTAATTGATGCGACCATGAAGGTCATCCAGGATCGCCGCAGCATCCGCGACTATTCCGATGAGTCCGTCT
>CAYLOP010000133.1:0-8616 GCA_964385305.1 uncultured Anaerolineaceae bacterium
GCATCCTTGGCGAGACCTTCCACACCGATCCGACCAAGCTCTCCATGACCCTTCGGTCACCGAGAGGAACCGTGGTGGCCATTTCGCCTTGGAACTTCCCGCTCATCCTGTCCATGTACAAAGTGGCCTATGGCCTGGCAACGGGGAATACGGTGGTCTTTAAGCCAGCGAGCGACACACCAGTCATCGGCCTCAAGATCGGAGAGCTTTTCGAGCGGGCGGGTTTGCTGCCTGGAGCTCTCAACGTGGTAACAGGCCCTGGGAGCGTGCTTGGAGACGCGCTCATTGATGATGACCGCTGTTCGTATGTGGCCTTCACCGGTGAGACCGAGACCGGTCGCCATATAGCACAGCGGGCCGCTGCAAAGCTGAAGGAGTATACCCTCGAGCTAGGCGGGAAGAACCCGCTCATCATCCTTGCCGATGCGGATATCGACTATGCCGTCGACGCAGCTGCCTTTGGCGTCTTCATGCATCAGGGGCAGATCTGTATGTCCGTCGGCCGAGTGATTGTGGAACAGCCGATCGTCGAGGAGTTTGCTGCGAAACTAGCGGAAAAGGCTGCAGCTTTACCCGCAGGAGATCCCACCGTGCCCTCGACGGTCATCGGACCGCTTATCAACGACGGAGCAGTGCAGAAGGTCGATTCCCACGTGAAGGATGCTGTTTCCAAGGGCGCCGAACTCCTTACCGGAGGCACCTACGAAGGGCGAGTCTACGAGCCCACAGTGCTCAAGAACATCACCAAAGACATGCTGGTCTACGGTGAGGAGACTTTTGGACCCGTCGCCCCGATTATGGCCGTTCAGGATGAAAATGAAGCGCTGGAAATCGCCAACGATACCTCATACGGGCTCTCTTCAGGGATCATCACACAAAACTTGGAGAAAGCCATTTATCTTGCCGAAGGTATCGAGGCCGGGATGGTTCATGTGGGTAACGCTTCCATTGACGCCGAGGCATCGGTCCCCTTCGGAGGCTTCAAGCAGAGCGGCCAAGGTCGTGAAGGCGGATTCTATTCCGTCGAGTCACTGACCGAGGTGAAGTGGGTCACGATCGAGAAGTCGAAACCTCATTTCCCATTCTAGTTGGCAGAGAGCCACTAGAACATAAACCTTGTACATGACTGCCATTCGCTAAGTGGCGGAGTCAGTAGGACGAGCACTCAAAGGAGGCAACCAAGCTATGGCAGACTATGAGGCATTGAGGACAAGAGTAGCAGAGCTAGCAGTAAGGGACTGGGATGTGCCGACCATTAAGGCCAGATATCAAAAAATGGCTACGGAAGGAATCTCAAAAAAGACTCTCAATCGAGATGAGATCTTGGCCAACAAGCAGCAGATACTGGATCGGGTTCAGCGGCGGGGTGAGGAATACAATCTTCTTGCCTGTAATTGTGCCCGTGGTACAGCCCTTGCCTTGATGGAAGAATTTGGCCTGGGGAATATGGAAATCATCAAAGCTTTATCTCCGTTCCCCGGCTTCGGTGGGACCGGCTGGATGTGTGGGGGCGTAACCGGAGCCCTGATCGCCCTTGGGCTCTATTTTGGCAGTGATGACATGCTGGATTATGACGCGGTTGGCGGGACCATCATGGCTGCCCAAAAATTCATGCCCCGTTTCGAAGAGGAGGTAGGTTCTGTCGTCTGCCCCAAGATACAGGAAGACGTGGTATTCGGACGCTACATGAACCCCGCAGCCAGTCCAGAAAATATGGAGGCTTTCGCAGAGGCGAAAGGTTTTGAAAAGTGCGGTCTCCTTCCGGGGATAGGTGCTCGGCTAACCGCTGAGATCATTATCGAAGGCTTGGGGTGAGGTATTTAGGATCTTAAATCTCGAACGCCCATTTCACCAGGGTAATCTTGGATGCGCGAGAGGATCTCCTCTTGGGAAAGGATCTTTAGACAGATAAGCCAGGAGGTTCCATCCAAGAGATAGGGATGAATTACCTTTACCGCCGGAGAGCAACACGCCTCTCATTTATTGGTTTTAATTCGGACTCCTGCCGACTGATAAGGTTCCACAAGGCATTTATTCAGCTTTGGGAGTAAATCTATGTCAACAAAACCCTTATTGCGGGAACTAAGTCGTTATTCGTTGGGAACCTTTGCAGACATTATTTACAGAAATGCTATTCTCCATCCTGATGACGAAGCCTTCGTGTATGGTTCTGAGAGAGTGAGCTTTAAACTTTTCAATGCGAGGGTCAATAGACTCATCCATGGTCTTGAAGATCTGGGCGTCCAAAAGGGAGATGTCATCGGGATCCTATCGTGGAACCAATTGGAATACGTCGAAGTCTTCGGAGCGGCGATGAAGAGTGGATTTGTGCTCGCGCATTACAATCCCCGCCTGCAAGCTGAAGAGCTGGTCCATGTGATTAACGATTCGAAGCCGAGGGTTCTGTTCCTAGGATCACAATTGGTTGAAACGATTGATGAGATTCAGAAACAGCTACCCAAGACAGAATATTACATAACCTTTGGTGATGCAGAGGGGCACATCAAGGCGTACAGGGAGATGCTGGAAGGTCAGTCGAGTGAAGAACCTGATACCAGGGTAAGTGAAGAGGATTACCTCACCATCTTCTATACCAGTGGGACGACCGGGATGCCGCGTGGTTCCATCTACACACACAAACAGAAGATGGAAAACACCTGTATGAAGGCGCTGGATATCGGGGTGGAATTTGGCGATCGGCACCTGGTCATTCTGCCGATGTTCCACATTGGCGGAGACAGCCACATCTGGCCCTTTTTCCTGGTGGGCGGGTGCAATGTCATCATGCCCGTTTCCTCCGCTCTGTCGGACGCTCTAAAGATTATCGCGGAGGAGCAGATTACGGACGTTCAAATTGTGCCCACGCAACTGGTATCCCTGCTAAACCTCCCTGATATCGATCAGTACGATCTTCACTGCCTCAAGAGAATTTGGTATGCGGCCTCCCCGATGCCAACAGAAGTCCTGAAACGCGGATTATCGTTGTTTGGTCCTATTTTTATGCAGGGCTATGGACAAACCGAATCTGGCCCCGACATTACGGTTCTCGGTAGAGAAAATCACCACTATTCAGAGGAATCCACAGAGGCACAGAGTGTGCTTGCATCCTGCGGGCGACCTTGTATCGGTGTCCATGTGCGAATCGTCGATGATGACGGTCGTGATGTCGAAACGGGAGAGATCGGGGAGATCATCGTGCAGAGCAGACGAACCATGACAGGTTACTATCACAGACCCGAGGAGACGAAGGAAGCGATTCGGGACGGATGGCTCTATACGGGGGATCTGGGATACTACGACGAGAGGGGATTCATCTTTATCAAGGACCGAAGACACTATATGATTATTTCGGGAGGCGAAAATGTCTATCCCGCGGAAGTGGAAAACGTCCTATACAGACATCATGCCGTCAGAGAAGTTGCCGTGATCGGCATCCCGGATCCCTACTGGGTAGAAAGAGTTCACGCATTGGTGGTCCTCAAAGAGAATGTGCAGGCAACAGAGGAGGACATCATCACGTTCTGTAAGGACAACATCGCACATTACAAGGCACCCAAATCGGTCGAGTTCGTGGAAGATCTGCCAAAGAATCCTCAAGGAAAAATCTTGAAAAGGGAGATACGATCAAAATTCTGGACGAAGTAGGTACCGGATGTGAGAGGGGAGATCCCCAGTAGATGAATGTGCATCTGGTTTGATTAGATTTGTACTTATGTTTGATGCCTTCCCGACAATAACGCATGGAGGAACCAATGGAGGATGTTAAGAAAGTAAAAACGGTTTGTCGAAGCTGTCATGGTGGATGTGGTGTCATCGTCCACGTAAAGGACGGTAAAGTCATCAAGGTGGAAGGCGACCCCGACTCACCGATCAGCCATGGCACGATGTGCACAAAAGGGCTGTCCATCACCCAACTTGCTTATCATCCGGACAGGGTCCTCTATCCGATGAAAAAAACCAATGGTAAATGGGAGAGGATCTCCTGGGACGAGGCGCTGGACACCTGTGTCGAGAAATTCAACAAGGTGATTGAGGAGATCGGTCCCGAAGGGATTATTGTCGGTCAGGGGACCGGTCGGGATTATGAGAGTCATTTCTCCCGCTTTGGCAACCTGCTGGGAACACCAAACATCATAACGGCGGGCCATATGTGTTACCTATCACGGATCGGTGCCTCCATGATCACGTGTGGGAGTCTGCCAGCGTGCGATTATGAGAATGATCCCAAATGCATCGTCATGTGGGGATGCAATCCGCTGTGGACCAATCCGGACGAATACAAGGGAATGAAATTCTGGCAAGCCTACGATCGAGGCGCCAAATTGATCACCATCGATCCTCGAAGATCCTTCTACGCTGAGAAAGCGGACGTTTGGCTCCAGATAAGACCGGGCGCCGATGCGGCTATGGCGATGGGTTTCCACCGCGTGATCATTGAGGAAGAACTCTATGATAAGGAATTTGTCGAGCATCACATCAATGGCTGGGATGAATTTGTTGAGAGGGTCATGAAGGACTACCCCCTCGACCGCGTGGCAGAGATCACCTGGGTTGACCAAGAACTTATTCGAAAGGCGGCCAGGTTGTATGCCACCACCAAGCCGGCCGGCATCCACTGGGGTGTGACGACGGAGCAGAACCTCAACGCTACCGACTACACCCGGTCTGTGATCGGCCTGATGGCCGTCACCGGAAACCTCGACGCACCCGGCGGGAACGTCTTGCACGTACCACCCAAGGTCCGCAAAGTCTCCGAATTCTCTGCGCATAAGGAACTGTCGCCCGAGCAGAGAAAGAAGCGCCTCGGCGGGGAGCAATACAAGCTTGCGGCCAGAATGACCATCTGCACACCCAAGCCTGTCTGGGACGCTATCCTTACCGGAGTACCCTATCCGGTCAAGGCGGGATTACTCGTGGGGACCAACCCGGTGGCGACAAGAGCCAATGCCAGGGAGGTTTACAAAGCGCTGAGCAGCCTGGATTTTCTCGCCGTGGCTGATTTCTTCTTGACGCCGACCGCCGAATTGGCCAACATCTTTCTCCCCTCCGGTACCTGGTTGGAGCAGAATCACGTTGCGGACAATTGGAAGTTCCATGGATACGTGCTTGCAAGGGTAAAGGCGGTCGAGATCGGCGAGTGCTGGCAGGACCACAAGATCTTCATGGAATTGGGCAAGCGGTTGGGCCAACAGTGGTGGGACACCGTGGAGGATGCTCTCGATTGGACACTGGAACCAACTGGCCTGACCTGGGAGGAATTCAAGAAGGTGGGTTATCTACACGGAGAACAGAAATACTATAAATATAAAGAAGAGGGCTTCAAGACCCCCACGGGGAAGGTGGAACTATATTCCACCGTTCTTGAGAAATGGGGGCGCGATCCCTTGCCCAAGTACACGGAGATCGCGGAGAGCCCCTTCTCCACACCCGAGCTGGCTAAAAAGTATCCCTACGTCCTGAACTCAGGACTCAGGAACGCCATGTTCTTCCACTCCGCGAACAGGCAGATCCCTTGGCTCAGGGAGATCAGGCCCGACCCACTCATGGAACTCCACCCCGATACGGCGAAGAAACACGGCATCCAGGAGGGAGACTGGGTCTGGATCGAATCGCCTCGGGGACGCATTAAACAACGGGCGAAGCTGAACGAGGGCATCGATCCTCGCGTGATCGCGGCCGAACATGCCTGGTGGTATCCGGAGATCAAGACTCCGGATCATGGTTGGGATATATCCAACATCAACATCCTGACGGATAACTCCCCGGAGGCGACGGATCCGGTGATGGGGTCAACCAGTCTGAGGGTCCTGTTGTGCAACATATCACGCTGCGAAGATGAGTAAGGGGTGGTTGAGATGACAAAGACAACATTAATGTTCAACGAAATCAATTGTAGCGGCTGCCACGCATGTGAAATAGCCTGCAAACAGGAACATGGGCTGGGTGTTGGCCCGAGACTTGTGAGGGTCATTGAAAGGGCGCCGTTTTTCCTACCGCTGTATTGCCACCATTGCGAAGACGCCCCGTGCGCCGTCGCTTGCTGGGAAGATGCCATCACCATCGATCCGGATAACGGAGTCGTCCTACACCACAACGACAAATGCAATGGCTGCCTTGCTGTGCCAGGGCTCTCTGGAGTTGAGAAGCAAGACACGTCTCCCTGTATGGTGGGTTGCCCAGCCCACAACAATGTCCAGGGGTATGTGAGCCTTGCTGCCAAGGGGAAATTTCAAAGGGCCATACAGCTCATCAAAGAAACAAGCCCCTTCCCATCTGTTTGCGGGCGGGTCTGTCCTCACCCTTGCGAGGCCGTTTGTAATCGGGATCAAATCGATGAGCCAGTTGCCATTCGCTCCATCGAACGTTTCGTGGCCGATCACGATCGTGCCAGTAAGAACCCTTATATCCCGAAAGTCAAAGAGACGAGAGACGAAAAAGTGGCCATCATTGGGGCAGGTCCGGCCGGCCTGACAGCGGCTTATTTCCTGGCACGAGATGGATACCAGGTAACAGTCTTTGAGAAACTGCCTGTTGCCGGCGGCATGATGGCCGTAGGCATTCCGGAGTATCGCTTGCCGAAAGATGTCCTTTCTGATGAAATCCAGTCCATTCAGGACTTGGGGGTTGAAATTCGGACAGGTGTGACATTTGGTAGTGATGTCACCCTCGAAGATCTGAAGCAGGACGGATACCAAGCCTTTTTCTTGGCGACAGGTCTCCATGACAACATCCGTTTGAACGTCGAATACGAGGACATGGAGGGCGTTCTTCGAGGGATCGATTTTCTTCGGGACGTGGCGCTCGGAAATTCAATCTCCATCGGTAAAAGGGTCATTGTCGTTGGGGGCGGTAATGTGGCCATGGACGTGGCCATGACCGCCCTACGCACAGGCGCCGAAGAGGTCTCTCTGGTGTGCTTAGAATGCCGAGAGGAAATGCCGGCTTGGGAAAGCGAAATCCAGATGGCTTTGGATGAGGGGGTTGAGATCGTCAACTGCTTGGGTCCCAACCGATTCCTCGCACAGAATGGTGCAATAGCCGGGATTGAATTCAAACGCTGCACCCGTGTCTTCGACGAGGATGGGGCATTCAATCCTCAATATGATGAAACGGAACTGACCACGCTGGAGGCCGATACCATTATTGTGGCCATCGGTCAGGTTGCGGACCTCTCTTTTGCCAAGAAGCAGGGGATTTCCATCAGTTCAAATGGCGGACTTGAGGCCGATTCAGTGACCCTGGAGACACCAATGGCGGGTGTCTTCGCAGGAGGGGATGTGGTTTATGGACCAGCATCCATTGCCCAGGCTATCGGTTCCGGAAGGGAGGCCGCGAGGTCGATTGACCGATATCTCAATCGTCATGATCTTCAATTAGGTCGATTGGGTCGAGATAAGATATTCAAGGCGATCGCAGATCCCCAGAAAGAGATCTACGATCCCGCTGCCCGTAATCAAATGCCCCATTTGGATCCTCACGTCCGAACTCAATCCTTCGATGAAGTTCAAACCGGATTCACGGAGGAAATGGCCGTGCAGGAGGGCAACAGGTGCATCATGTGTGGAGCCAGTTGCGTTCAAGCCTGTCCTTACGATGTCATGCAGTTCAACCATGAAATTTCAAAGGCGGTGAAGTGCGACCTCTGTCTTGATAAACGGGCCCGGGGGGAGGCTCCGGCGTGTACCACGGTCTGTCCCACAAGGTGTATTTTCTGGGGGGATCCTGAGACTTTCCCCAATGGCTTTAAGAAACTCGTTTAACGGAGCACCTCGGGATGCAGGCGTGCTGCTTCCTGCCAAGACGGCAACCTTACCAGGTGCCACGGAGGTGCATTGTAGGATTGTATAAGCAATAAAGCAGTTACTCAATCCACAATATGCTTCTCAGAAGCTACGATCGTGCATTAAATAATGCGCAACTTGCTTCTGAGAAGCGTTTTTTCATATTCAGGTGAGGTGAAGTTTCCGGGACGTTTATCTTTCGGGTGTATCGCCGGAATACGAAGCCAACGCCAAACTTGTACGCGTTAGACTATGAGACGTCATGATCCATCATTGTTCTGGAAGATTAAAAATACAGATCGTATTTTCTCGTAAAATCATTCTTTTTACATCATTGGGTAAGTCAAGAGACAGAAATTGCTGGATATTTTCACCGATATCTTTCACACAAGGGCCAGGCTAGTCCGAACCGAACATTACTTTTTCAGGGACGCGCTCCAATCATGGAAAGTGTTGATGCAGGGATCGCGGAGGAATGCTGGAAATATCGCAATACACGTTGGGGTGGCGACGCAGAAGGGAAGAAAGCAGTGTCGCTAAAGAGTGGTCGGCCAGCATGGGCAAGGATGATCTTTAGATTGGGAAAATCGCCGGCCAGGTCGTCGACTGGCAACGGATCAGCGAAACGATTACGAGCCCCCTGGAACATAGACGTGCCAGTATGGATCATCAGGGGTACATCGTATTCAATACACTTCTCGTACACCACAGTCAGAGCTTTGCATTCGAGATCAAATAGATAATCATTTACGTTGAATAATTGATGTGGGGGATGGATTCTGATGGCCTTGATCATCATTTCACCCAACAGGCGATCCATGTGAGCAGCCATATC
>CAYLOP010000134.1:0-8606 GCA_964385305.1 uncultured Anaerolineaceae bacterium
CCATGCAGGAATTGACCGGCTCGCCGTTCATCATCACCGTGCAGGCGCCGCATTCACCGGCGGAACAGCCATCCTTGGTGCCCGTCAAGCCAAGCTGCTCCCGCAGCAGCGTGAGCAAGGTCATGTTAGAGGGCACTTCAACGTCTTCGCGTATACCATTGACTGTTAATGCGATGCTGTGTTTCGCCATCTAACCCTCCTCACGGAGCAATGCCCATACAGCTTGAATACCTCGGCGGGTTAAAACCCTGACCATCTCTCGCCGATAACGGGCCGTAGCACGCACATCGTCTATCGGATTGCATGCCTCCTGGGTTGCCCCGGCCGCCATTTCGATCGTGTCATTTGCCAGCGGGCTGTGAGCCAGAATTTCCTCTGCCTTCGGGACCCGGATCGGTGTGGGAGCTACCGAGGCCAGAGCAATTCGAAATCGATAGCCCGATGGTGTTCTGTCATCTGGATACCCCATCACCGCCACACCGGCGATGGCAAGGTCACCTTCGGAATTACGCCCAAGCTTGAGATAACGGCCTTTCCAGCCTGCTGGGGGTATCGGAACCTCGATGCGGGTCAGAAATTCACCCTTTTGGAGCGCATTTTCGCCTGGGCCCAGGAAAAACGCGGCTGCAGGGATGCTTCGCTCACCTGCTTCTCCTTGGGCGATTAAGCTGACCTCTAAGACGAGGACCGCAGGGGCGGTGTCTGCCGCCGGGGAGGCGTTGCACAAGTTGCCACCGATAGTCGCCCGATTACGAAGCTGATATGAGGCCACCGTCTCGGCCGCCTCAGCAAGCAGGGGGTATTTATCCATCACCGCAGGATGCCGAGCTACGGCGTTCATGCTTGTAGCTGCGCCAATGCTGAGACCAGTATCCGAATTAAACTCAATGGCGGTCAATCCCGGCAGATGTTTCACATCAACCAGAAGCTTTGGCTCCACGACGCCGTTCCGCATCTGAACGAAAATATCGGTACCTCCCATTAGGAGATGAGCATCGTTCGAGTGATTGAGAAGCAATTCTGTAACCTGCTCGGGCGAATCAGCGCGTACGTAGTCAAAACTCGGCAGTCCCGGCAGCGGAGTGCTCATTTCCACCTCCCATCACAGAGCGCTGAGAAATTTATCTCCAAAAATTCCGGTCACCCAAATCTTGATCCCCACTAGATTGGGCTCCTTGTCATCTCGGTTGTACAGCCCTTCGTAGCAACCCACTCGACCCCCTGTCGCTAGATCTGTGAGCATTGACACACACAGTCCCCAAACCTGGTGTGCTCGAATGTCTTCTTTTTCTCCATCAGGGCGGCGTAGCGATCATCATCCACAAAGGCGACGATGCGGCTGATGCTTGATTCGCCATCGACAAATCGCCAGGGGAAACAGCCGATCTCCACCCTTTCGTTGAGCAGGAGGTCAATATCTCCGCCAAGGCACTCGGCATGGATGATCCCGTGAGGGAACAGCTCGATGTGCATGAATTGGTACTTGTCGTCGCTGAGGCGTTCAGCCAGGGGTTGGCCGTATTTCTCCTGGAAATGAGCATCCGCCTCCTTGGCTTCACGGGGCATCCAGTCGCGGATGATCGTGTTCATCGGGTGATCGGCGCTGCCGCAATCCACACCTAGCCATTTCAGTTTCTTGTCTTTACACCACTCAGCGAATTCGAGGTCAGGGCCGGGGTGTTTGACCATGTAGCGGACCTCATCAGCTTTGGGCTGATCCCAGCCGTAACGATGATAGCCGGTGTGGATGAGCAGAATATCGCCCTCGTGAACTTCGACGCGCTCCTCAACCATTTTGGAGGTGTAGATATCGTAATCGCCGACCGCATCCGATAAATCAACGATCGCGCCTGGACCAAACAAAAAGTCAAAGTCAAGTGAAGCGATATCCTTGCCAGGAGTGTAGAAATGGATCTCGCCATCCAGGTGAGTGCCTAAATGGTTGGAATGGGTGACGATCTGACCGTTCGCTCCATTGGGGGCAAGCCGTTTGAAGTACTTGACCTGCAATGGTTCATACGTCGGCCATGGTGGGGTACCAATGCCGAGGGGTATCGTAAGATCAACGATTTTCATAGCTCAACCCTCTCCTTTTCTCTAGGAACCCTATCAGGGTCTCCATCGTCTTTCTTGAAATCACCAATCCTGGACAGCTTCAAAGGCATCTTGGAAGCATTGCTGCGGCGCACGTAGTACGCCGGCTCCCACCATGCCGATGCCAGGTTCTTTATGCGCGATACCGGTATTCAGCTTGGGTAGGATCCCGGTCTCGGCTACCAAGCGGACGTCGATGCCGGTGGGCGTGCCACGAAAGTCGAGCGCCGGAATGGTGAAATGCTCATGCTCTGTGAAGCAGATCTCGTACATTTCCAATGTCGCGCTCAAGGCATCCGGTGCGCTGCCGCCCACGAAGCTAGCGATTGCCGGCGCGGCCGCCATAGCGAAGCCGCCGAAGCCCGCCGTCTCGGTTACCGTGCTATCCCCGATATCCGGGTTGGCGTCATCGGCAGTGAAGCCGGGCAGGTAGAGACCATCTACCATCCCAGCCGGAGCGACGAACCAGCGCTCGGGATCGCCGGCCATGCGGATGCCAAAATCCGTCCCATTGCGTGCCATCACGGTCAGGATCGTCGAACCTTCGATACCTTCAGCCGGCTCGAGCATCGCCTTCCCGGCAGGCATGGAGAGGTTCAAGAAGAAATGGTCATTGCCATCCATAAACTGGATTACCTCAGCCAGCCTCTCGCCATCGTCGCAAGTGCGGGCCAGTGCAGGACCCAACGCTCTGATCAGGAGTGAGGTGCCCGCACGATTGCGGTTGTGGCACTCATCGCCCATGTGCAGCGCTTGGGCGATTAACGCTCGTAAATCAACCGACCCGGAACCTTCGAGCGCAGCTGCCAAGGTTGGGTAAAGGACATCAGCCATCCAGCGTAAACGGACATACACATCCTCACCAAAAGCGCCGTAGCGGAGCACCTTTCCTAATCCCTCATTCAGGGTGCAGTAGGCGTGGTTCCCAAACTCGGCGTTTTTTATGATCCACACCGGCATCGAGGGGGAGATGATCCCGGCCATCGGTCCAACGGCGTGATGATGATGACAAGGACCGAAGGTGATCTCTTCGCTGGCGGCTAGTTCGGCGGCACGCTCTGGGGATTCAGCCAATCCCTCATACACCAGAGCGCCCATGACTGCACCACGCGTCGGTCCGCACATGCGCGCCCAAGTGATCGGAGGACCGGCATGCAGGATGGTCCGCTCGGTCATGCCGGGGATCACGTTGCGAGCAAGATCCAGACCGACGATCTCGGGTCTGCCTGCCATGATACGCTTTACGGCTTCTTCATTTGCCTCATCGATAGATACGCCCGCCTGGGTATGGGTTAAATGCAAGACACCCTGCGGCGGCGGTCGCCAATCAACTTCGACCACAGGAACACCTTGTTGACGTACGCTCTCGGAAAAATCTGTCAAGCCAACATTGACGACAGACAGCGACCGCCCGAAAAACTCACTTAGCCGCTTCGAAGGTGAGGCCATAGACCTTCTCACCTCCAATCACCCGGACTGGTTCCCAGCCAGCCCTGAGCTTCATCCCGATCTTGACCTTGTCGGATTTGATCACACCCAGAGCTTTAACCCCGTTATCGAACTCAACAACACCAAGCACCCGCCCACGCTCATCTATCCCCCATGGAAGCTGTTCGATAACAGTATAGGTCAGCAGCTTGCCGTTGACCGAGGGTGAAATCTCTTTAAAATCACGCCCGTTGCACTTGAGGCATCGAAAGTGATGCGGGTACATCACATGGCCGCAATCTTTGCACTTGTATGCCGTGATGGTCTTCATGCCTCCCTCCTCAATACGCAAGCGACGACATTGTTTCCAAATCCGCCGAAGTTCAGGGAGAAGCCGTTCTTGGCATCCTTAACCTGTCGCTCGCCAGCTTCCCCACGGAGTTGCCAAACAAGCTCTACCACCTGGGCTACACCCGTCGCTCCGACAGGGTGGCCACGGGCCTTCAGGCCGCCAGATGGGTTAATAGGAAGTTTTCCGCCGATGCGGGTCACACCTGCCTCCAGCGCCTTGGCCCCCTCCCCCTTGGGGAAGAAGCCTGCATGTTCGCTCTCGGCGATCTCCAGGATCGTGAAGGCATCGTGCAGTTCAGCTACATCGATGTCCTTAGGCTTGATCCCTGCCATGGCGAAGGCTTTCTTGGATGCAATCGTCACCGCCTTAAGATCAGTGGGATCGCTCCTTTCCTGGAGCGTGTGTGTGTCTGTGGCTTGTCCTACGCCGGCAACTTTTACGATCGGTTTCTTAAGCTTGTTGGCCATCTCAACGCTGGTTAACAAAACAGCAGCTGCCCCATCACTAACCGGGCAGCAGTCGTAGAGATGAATGGGATCCGCCACGATTGGACTGTTGACATGGGCTTGTGGGTGGGTGAGAACCCCCTCCATCGTGATTTTCATCTGGATGTGCGCGTACGGATTGAGCAACCCGTTCTCTTGGTTCTTGATCGCCACCATCGTCAGGTGCTCGCGCGTGACCCCATACTTCTCCATATACAAACGGGCGAACATCCCAGCCATGGCTGGCAGCGTTACACCATAAATATATTCCGCCTCAGGATGGGTCATGGCAGCCACAACGTCCGTGGCCTTCGGACCTATCACCTCGCGCATCTTTTCGCCGCCTACGACCAAGACAACATCATAGTAGCCGGAAGCAACTGCCAAAAAGCCGTTCTTGATCGCCGATCCGCCCGAGGCCGGGCCGTTTTCTATCCGCTCGGCTGCGGCCGGCATAAGATTGAGCCTATCCACAAGGGCACTGGCTACCGAAACTTGATGATTGAACAAGCCAGAGGCCATGTTGCCAACATAGACAGCATCCACAGGATGATCCCCCAGACCAGCATCGTCCATGGCGTTCAATCCAGCCATGGCGAGCATATCAACCAGGCTGTCGTCATCCCGTCGCTCAAACGGGATCATGCCTACTCCAGTAGCAACGACGGGTCTCATTGGATCTCCCTCCTCCTCGCACCGAGGATTTTCTCCAAGATGTCCTCCTCACTGGCGACGGTGATTTCTCTCTCTGCGACCTCCATCAACTCTTTCGGAACAGGTCGCTCGCCAGCAACAAGACGGTCTTTGTTGCTGTAGTACAACTCCCGAGTTAAGGCAAACGGTGTAGCACCTCCCAACTCGTGCTGACCTTCGCGCATCTCCAACTCATACTCGATCATCCAGCGCCGAAAGCCGATAGGGCTTTCCGCAGTGATCAAAACCTCCTCCCGGCCCAGATATTCGATCGAGTACTCCATCTTTGCAGCAAACAGATGAGCTCCGATGCGCAAGCCGCGTTCAATTGCAAGCGTATGCAGGCTGATATCAAGCTTTGGAGAATAACTCCGCGTATTGACAATGCCCACGAGCAAACCATCAATCTGGCCTACCAAGCAAAACTCGTCCCGGACACGGTAGCGATACCATCCCAGGAGCTCGGCGTATAGTCGCGCTCCGACGATATCATAGTAATCCCGAGCAACCTCGAATGTTGGCCTGACAGCATTAAGTAATACTGGAACGGCGTCACGATCCACCTGACGCACCACCATTTTGCCCCCCGTGGCCAATGTGATCACTTTGGGGGGATAAGGCACCTTTTCCATTTCGGGTGGTCTCAGGTATGCCTCGACTTCCATATCCATGTTTTGTCCTCCTGAGCTTTATGCGTACACAAGAAAGAAGGGTTTTCTCTTTATGAACACTTTATTGCATAGGTTGTCTCCATTACCAAATATCGACTACTCGGTACGGCGCCATGCGCGTAGCGACACTCAAGAACTGACCATCATTGCAGCTAGTCGGGACGCGTCCGCGTTGTTACCCAGCACAATGGCGCCTGTTTTCTCAAAGGCTGCGCGTTGATAGTTCAGGTTCTGTGGGTCGCCCTCTGTTCCGGTGATCGAGATCACGATGATGAGTTCGCGTCCGCCGCTGGCGGCGATCTGCCGCGCCCGTTCAACCGCCGGCGCCAACTCACAGGCTGGGTTGGGGTGGGCGCCGTACCCTAAGACAACGTCCATCTGAATCCCTGCTACGGAAGGATCACCAACCTCTTGCATCAGACGGCGAATGCGTAAGTCGTTGTCAATCATCGGATGAGGTCTTCCCACCGTAAACTCTTCTTCACCCAAATCCAACGCCGTGTGCTGGTAACTTTGGTTTGGATCTGGCATTTTGAATTCAGGCTTGAGCGGAGCATTGGACCAAACCGCTCCAAGCCGCTCCCCCCATATCCGCATCGCTTCCTCGCACAGCGTGCCCCCACTGAACAAGCCGCGGAGATATTTCTGTTCCACCTTCAATTGGGACCGTAGGCTTTCGGCTCGAACCTGAAGATCGTTTACCTCCTGCTCCAGTTGCGACCGGACTGTTGCCAAATCAACACCTTGTACAAGCGCGGCGGCCACCCAAGAAGCTTCCTTCAATGTGCTCGCCCTATAAATCACTATCCCATCTGTTTTCGAGAGAGGAACCTGAGGTGTAAATCTCTCTTCCATGAATGCGACAACTGCCGGTTTCTTCCCAGACTTTAAATGGACAAGCACCTTTTCAGCCACGTCCGCAGATGGTAGTTTCGAGATGGCAATGATGACCTTGGTTTCTGGATCCTTTTGCAAAGCCTCAAGTGCATGCAGCGTCATCATTCCCCCAACCGCATCGGAGAGATCCCGTCCTCCCACGCCGATCGCCTGCGAGACACCCACGCCCTGCTTGGCTAGCAACGAGCTCACTTCCTGTAGCCCGGTGCCGGCAGCAGAGACAATCCCCACAGCACCTCGTGGAACGGCATTGGCGAAGGCCAAAGCCACACCGTTGATGATCGCCGTGCCTGCTCCTGGCCCCATCATCAGTAGATCGTTGTCAACCGCGTAACGCTTCAGAGCAATTTCATCCACCAAGGAGACATTATCACTGAAAAGCAACACATGCAGGCCTTGACGAAGGGCAGCCCAGGCTTCTGCAGCGGCGTATTGACCAGATACCGAGACCACAGCTAAATTGGACGCGGGATGTGATCGAACCGCAGTGCGCAGCGTACGTGGATGGTGTTCGCCTGCTGTCGCAGCTTGAGTCCCTCGGGTGGCAAGCAGCGTCTCTGCCTGGGCAATCGCCGCCTCAAGCGTGTCTTCCCTAGCTTTGATCGCAATAATGAGATCGTTTGAAGTTGCTTTAAGGGCTTCTGATGCAAAAAGATCTGCTCGTGTAAGCAGACCCTTGTTCGCATCCGTGCCCATCAATAATGCCGCATCCTCAACGCCGGAGAAACCCCTAAGGTCGCGGGCTACAGCCATGAGCGTCACAGAGTCGTAGTATTGGCTTGCCTTTACAACGCACTTAACAGCCACGACATCCTCCTGCCTTGACTGCCTTCTCCTTTGTACCTTAAAGCCCTATTCCTTCAACATCATTTCCGGTCAATTGTGATGGATAGTCCCGTGACCAGTGGATAGTTCTCTCGGGCAACTCCCGGGTTCAAACGAGCATCATGTAACCGGATGCCTACGTACGTATGTATTCCTCCTCCAACCCACTATACCCGATCGACGAATAAGATTTCTCGTCCAATCTGCCACAACTAAGAATAATTCCTCCAGCCACCAGTTTGCTCGGCAAGGTTGGACTAAATGTATTCAACCGTGATTGGGTATCGGTATGGTGGCCAGGCGCCACAAATCGGCTATCTTTTACGTCGAGGGCGATCGATCACCGGTATTTAGATCGCCACCTCTAATCCATTTCTCCATGCATTGAAACACAAGATCAACCAGGTTTGTTCTGTGTAATCGGCCTGAGGCCACCTGATTCTGTATCTCTTCACACATCACAAACATTTTGTTGTGCTCTATGAAAACGCTGGGTAGGTGTGATTAGATTATCGGATGTCAGATCATAAGTCAACGTCGGCTCCCCCCGTCATAACATTGACAGCGGCTATGCATAAACCCTTCGTGCGCCTACCGATCCCTAAAGGCGTTAGAACGCTGCCGAGACAACTGGGGGACGAATACCGCTCGCCGGAAGCAGTCAGTATCACACCCAATGGACAGAAAGGATAGATCATAAACCGGACACACTTACGAGAGCACGAGCGGCGTCCCGTGAATGGGATGATCCATCACCTGGATCGCCAGGCCATAGACCGCCGCCAATTCATCCGGCGTCAGCACATCCGCGGGCGCCCCCATTTTGCGAATCGCTCCGTTGGAAAGCAGCGCGACCGTATCCGCGAAACGCGCCACGAGGTTGAGGTCGTGAAGCGTGATCATGACCGCCAATCCCTGCTCCTGGGCAAGTGAACGGACCAGAAGTAAGACTTCTTCTTGATGCTTGAGGTCCAGGTGCGCTGTGGGCTCGTCCAGCAGCAAGATCCTCGCGGATTGGGCGATGGCGCGCGCGATCAACACGCGCTGCTGCTCACCGCCAGAGAGCTCACCAACCTTACGATCCACGAACGGATCCGTCCCCGTCCTGGTCATGGCTTCGAGCGCGATTTCATAGTCTGCATCCCCCTCACGGCCAAGCCA
>CAYLOP010000135.1:0-8590 GCA_964385305.1 uncultured Anaerolineaceae bacterium
ACCTGCGCTTGGGGCAAGGCCGAGAGAATACAAAGCTGTACTTGAAGGAGAACCCGGAGCTCGTCGAGGAGCTTGAATCGGTAATACGACAGGCGGCCGGTTTGATTACCATAGAGAACGAGCAGGCATTGGAAGGTTAAATCTTATTCTGGGTTGCTTCAGCAATTTGGGGATCTGGATAGGAATAGCTATAATCGCGTCCATGCTGACACGGTTTCGCACCCTTGCTCTTGCAATAGTGCTGCTCAGTTCCTGTACACTTCTCACAGCGTGCGGATCCAGGCAGGTTGCTGCTCCGACGATGGCATGGACCCCCCTGCCCACTGTCAGACCGCAATCGATCCCACCCACAGTTATAACAACAAGAAGCGAGATGCTCCAGCAGGTCGAGGACTGTCTTGACAATGCTCTTTTCGTCGAGGATCTCACCATACAGGATGGGACAATCGTCATCCCGGGTGAAAGGCTCGATAAGCGCTGGTCGGTGCAAAACAGTGGCACTTGTGATTGGGGGCCTGGCTATTCTCTGGTGCGTTTGGGCGAAGATCCCTTTGTCGGCGTTGACGAGATTGCCCTTTATCCAGCCCGTGCGGGATCATCCGCCATCTGGCAGGTGGTGTTAGAAGCGCCTGAGGAGCCTGGGGATTACTTGAGTCATTGGCAGGCGCAGAATCCCCAAGGCTATCTTTTTGGTGACAGTGTCTTCTTGCTAGTCGTCGTGGAAGAACCGACACCGGTGCCCACCGCAACGCCGCTCATCGATCAAGCGACGGACACGGAATGATCGTAGGGTAATTCAGAAGACAAAAAGGGCACAGCTGCTGCGCCCTTTTTTTGAGTTCGAGTGTAACTCCTGGCTTATGTGCCTTCCTCCCAGGAAGCCAGATACTTCTTCTGCTCCTTGGTAAGCACGTCGATTTCCACGCCCATCGTTTCCAGCTTGAGTCGCGCAATTTCGCGGTCGATGTCTTCGGGGATGGTATAGACCTGATTCTTGAGCGTTTCACAATGCTGCAGAAGGTATTCGACGGAGAGCGCCTGGTTAGCGAAAGAGAGATCCATGACACTGGCTGGGTGCCCTTCAGCGGCGGAGAGGTTAACCAGTCGCCCCTCAGCCAGCAAATTGATCTTGCGCCCATCCGAAAGGGTGTACTGATCCACGAATTGGCGCGCTTTCTTCTTCTCCGTTGCCATGGATTCCAGGGCAGGAATGTTGATCTCGACGTTGAAGTGACCAGAATTGGAGACGATCGCACCATCCTTCATGACCTCAAGGTGGTGCTTGTCGATCACGTTGATGTCGCCGGTGAGTGTGCAGAAGATATCGCCTATCGGCGCCGCCTCGATCATGGGCATCACGCGGAACCCATCCATCACGGCCTCCAGCGCAGGGAGGGCTTCGACCTCGGTGACGATCACGTTGGCTCCCATGCCTCGGGCACGCATCGCCAGCCCGCGGCCGCACCAGCCGTATCCCGCAATGATAAAAGTCTTCCCGGCAAGCAGGATGTTTGTGGCACGCACGATGCCGTCCAAGGTGGATTGACCTGTGCCATAGCGGTTGTCGAAGAAATGTTTCGTCATGGCATCGTTCACGGCGATCACAGGGTAGGCGAGCGCGCCGTCTGCGGCCATGGCTCGGAGACGGATCACGCCAGTAGTCGTCTCCTCGGTGCCACCGAGAGTGCTATCCAGCAGTTCGCGGCGATCCTTATGGAGCGTGCTGAGCAAATCAGCACCATCATCCATCGTCACAGCAGGTCCAATGTCTAATGCGGAATGGATGTGTTTGTAATAGGTCTTGTTATCTTCCCCTTTGATGGCGTGCACGGGGATTTCAAAGTGCGACACCAAGGAGGCTGCGACATCATCTTGTGTGGAGAGTGGATTGGACGCGCATAAGATGACATCCGCGCCGCCGCTTTGCAGGGTTTGCATTAGATTGGCAGTTTCCGTCGTCACGTGAAGACAAGCGGATATGCGCGTGCCTTTTAGCGGTTGTTCTTTTGTAAACCGTTCCCGCACCTGTCGCAAGACGGGCATTTCCTGCTCCGCCCACTCGATCCTCCGTCGTCCGCCATCTGCTAATTGCAGGTCTTTTACATCATACTCAAGGCTCATGAAAAACTCCGTTTAAGATGATCTCTTGCATCCCAGATTGATGTTTCACATATTCACCAATCTTACCACGCATAAGCTTCAGGGGCTTCACCACCTGGGCCTGGCCAGATCTCATCCAACTTCTGCATGGCTTCTTCGTCTAGGTGGATTTCGAGTGCGCGCAGATTTCCCTCGAACTGCTCGAGTGTGCGTGGTCCAATGATCGGTGCCGTGACTACGGGGTTGTGCAGCAACCAGGCCAGGGCTACATCTGCAGGCTGTTCTCCGAGGTCTTCGCAGAAGGCCTCATAAGCCCGCATCTGTTCGGCATGTTGTACGGTCGATTCCTTAACATGTTCGGACATGCGGCGACCATCCGGAGAAGACTCGCTGGAACCAGCCAGCATGCCGCTTGCTAAAGGACTCCAGGGGATCAACCCTAAGCCGTAGCTCTTACAGGCGGGGATTACTTCAAGCTCAATCGTACGCGCGTTGAGATTGTAGAGGCTTTGCTCGGAGACCAACCCAAGGAAGTTGCGCGATACCGCACTGCATTGCGCCTGAGCGATGTGCCAACCGGCGAAGTTGCTGCTACCTACGTAGAGCACCTTGCCCTCACGAACAAGCTGTTCCATCGCCTGCCAAATTTCATCCCAGGGTGTCTGGCGGTAGATGTGGTGCATTTGGTAGAGATCGATGTGATCCGTCTGCATCCGGCGCAAACTTTCCTCGCATGCGCGCCGGATGTGATAGGCGGAGAGCCGGCTCTCGTTCGGTCTCTCCCCCATCTTCCCATAGACCTTCGTGGCTAGCACAATCTGCTCGCGGCGGCTGCCTCCTTGTGCAAGCCAACGGCCGAGGATCGATTCGGTGATACCCTTTCCAAGCTGCCAGCCGTATACGTTGGCGGTGTCGAAGAAATTGATGCCGGCTTCAAGGGCATGATCCATGACCGTGAAGCTGTCTGTCTCGCTCGTCTTTGGACCGAAATTCATCGTGCCAAGGCAAAGCCTGCTGACTTTAAGACCTGTGCGTCCGAGGAATGTGTATTCCATCTTGCCTCCCCTCCGCTACATCGCTGATTGAGACGATATCTTACTACATTAAATTTCCTGTACTGGGTACCCCCGTCGTGCAACGGAGCTTGACTACCTTTGGTTGGAATTGGTCACGGTTTGAATTCTTGGTGGGATGTTCAGGGTAGGATCTCGCCGAATCCTTCTTGATAAGTGCAGTGCCAACGGAATCCCAACTGTTGATAACATCGAATGGCGGGCTCATTATCCGTCGCGACATTTAATACGATGGTTTCGATGTTTGCTTCAAGCAGCGCACACACAACCGCACCACAAACGACGGATGCCAAGCCGTGACCACGCCGGCTAGGGCGGGTGAAAACATTCCCTAAAGCCGCGACCTTTGCCCAGCGTGACATGATGTGTACGCCCGCGATGGAGACCAACGTTCCGCGTTCAAAATAACCGTAGAAGGGCGCATCCTCAATCTGCTTGGGGTGAAAGGAGTCTGGGCGATCCGGATGCTCACCAAAAAGATCAATGATGGCTGGGAGATCCTCACGTTGCAGTTGTCGCATCGCATGACTTGATGTGGTGCATTCGACCCGCTGGTCGAGAACCATGCGCCACATGCTTTGCTCACCCTGCGGTCTCAATTTTGCATCGATCATCGCTCTCAGATCGCGCTGGAGCGCGAATTGGTATTGCCCCGGTGGGACATGCTCGAATAGCGGGCTTGTTTCGTCCGGTGTGCCGTGAGCGAAAAGGATCGGTGGGTCCAAGCCCCGGTAGAGCAGAAGCACAGCATTCTGGTTGGTGTGCCATGTGCTTCGCAGATCTTCAGCAGGATCCAGGTCGGCTAAAGCGTAGCCACACCAGATGGGATCTGTTTTGAGCAGGCGATGGATGTGGCTCCGTGATTCTTCATCCATCACAGGAGTTGATCCAGCTCCTGGTGGTCGTCGAAGTGGTTTCGAAAACGCTTGATAAAGGTGGGCAGGTCGAACTGGTGACCTTGCGGCCCATCGGCTTCCAGACAGTAGGTGGCTGCCAGTACCCCCATCTGGCCACAGCGTTCAAAACCGAGTTGGTGGAGGTATCCTTTTAGGAAGCCGGCGCGGAAAGCGTCGCCTACGCCCGTAGGGTCCTTGATCAACTTCGGTGCGACCGCGTTGATGTGGTTCTGACCTTGATTCGAGTAGATATCCGCGCCTTTCTCCCCGCGTGTGATCACGACAAATTCGGTGTGGCTGCGAACCTCATCCAAATCCATCCCTGTTTTCTCTTCGATCAGTTCAAACTCGTAATCGTTGGTGAAGAGCGCCAGACATCCTTTAATCCCACTTGATAAAGCCGCGGCGTCCATTCGCACAATCTGTTGGCTGGGATCATAGAAATAGGGAATGTCCATTTGGCAGCATTCGTGAGCGTAATTGATCATGGCCTGTGGATCATTGGGGGAGATCACAGCCAGATCGGGTTTTTCAGGCAGATCGCTAAAAGAAAGGTCTGATGCATGGGCCATCGCGCCAGTGAAGAAGCTGGCGATCTGGGCGTTGGTTTGATCGGTGGTCACGAAAAAGGACGCCGTGAGCATATCTGGGACAGTCTTCACCGTACTCATATCCACACCTTGGTCTTCAAGCCAGGCTTTATGGTCAGCAAAATCTTTGCCTACTGTCGCCATCACCTTTGGCCTCTCGCCGAGAAGCGCCAGCGTGTAAGCGATATTCGCGGCGATGCCTCCTGGTCTGCGTATGAGGGTGTCTACAAGGAACGAAAGGCTGATTCTGTCGAGATGGTCGGGAAGAATGTACTCCACGAATTGACCCGGGAAGGTCATCAAATAATCGAAAGCGATGGATCCTGTCAGGACGATGTTCATGCGTTTTGACCCTCGTTCACGGCATCTGAAAGTGCTGACGGAAAAGGTGGGCGCAAGATGCCAACTTCTGTGATAAAGGCGGTTATGAATCGATGGGGCGTGATATCAAAGGCGGGGTTGCGTGCCCGGCTGTGAGGAGGTGCGATCGGCTGGCCGTGGTGAGAGAGGCTGAGCACCTCGGCTGGGTCGCGCTCTTCAATCGGAATCAACTCGCCAGAGTCCAGTCCGAGATCGATGGTTGAGGTGGGGAGGACGCAGTAGAAGGGGACCTGATTATCGGCGGCCGCAAGCGCAAGCATGTAGGTGCCGATCTTGTTAGCCACGTCGCCGTTTGCCGCCACACGATCAGCACCGACAAAGACACTCTGTACCTGCCCCCTTCGCAGGAAGTGACCGGCAGCATTGTCTGTGATGATCTCATAGGATATGCCGTATTGGTCGAGCTCCCATGCTGTGAGACGCGCACCTTGCAGGCGAGGGCGGGTTTCATCGACGAGCACGTGAATCCGCTTTCCTTGCTCATGCGCTGTTCGGATCACCCCCAGCGCGGTTCCATAATCCACCGTGGCCAACGCGCCGGTGTTGCAGTGGTGGAGCAGCGTATCCCCGTCGGAGATAAGTTGAGCGCCATGTTGTCCCATCCTGCGGTTGATCTCGACGTCCTCATCCGCCAGGCGTTGCGCCTCCTGGATCAAGGAATCGCGCAGGCTTTGTGGTTCCCCCCCCATTGCCCCGGCGGCCTTAAGCATGCGATCGAGCGCCCATCCAAGGTTCACCGCCGTGGGGCGAGAGGCGCGCAGGGTACGAGCTGCCTCCTCAAGGTCTTCGTGTAGGTCCTCGGTAGTGGTGGCAGTGGACAGGCTGCCGGCCAGTGCGAGGCCAAACGCTGCAGCCGCGCCGATCGCCGGTGCGCCGCGCACAGCCATCTGGCGGATGGCATCGGCAACCTCCTCGGGCTTCTTCAAGATGAGTTCCTGGAACACAGCGGGAAGGAGCCGCTGATCGATCATGCGTACAGCAGGGATATCTGGATCCCAAGAGACGGTTCGCACATCCCCTCACATAAATGGTCGCTCCCATGGGAGAGCGCATCAGTCAGTAGGCGTGAGTTTAACATGGAGGCAGGAATGCAGCAAGATTGACGTCTGAGCCAGCCTCCGATATGATGCACCCATTATGCATCGGACTCGAATCAGCTTGACCCTTCTCTGTGTGTGTACCCTTTCGACCGTGCTTGCCTGCGCATTCCCGGGGGCTATTGCGGTTCAACCGACGGCAACCCCGACGATGACGCCAACTCTGACACTGACACCAACCCCGACGCCGACACCGACGCCGCTGCCAGAAGTCAGGTTGCGCGCCGCCGATCAAGCACTGTTCAATGGGGATTGGGATCAGGCGCTTGCTTTGTATCAGGAAGCGGCTGCATACGCGTCAGAACCTGACGAGCGTGCCGATGCCGAATTGGGGGTTGGCACTGCGCTGCTGGAGGCGAGGCATTATCCGGATGCCATTCAAGCCCTTAGCTCGTATCTGGCTTCCTATCCAGATCATGTGCGATTTGGGCAAGCCTATTTTCTTCGAGCCCAAGCACACTTCTCCTTAGGCCTGTACGCCGAAGCTGCAGCGGACTATCAACAATACCTGCAATCTCGACCGGGTTTGATCGACGCCTACGCGCAGGAATATCGCGGCGACGCGCTGTGGGCAGCCGGCGATCCCACTTCAGCTATCGATGCGTACAAGGCAGCATTGGATTCGATGCGCACAGGCGATGAGCTGGCAGTCCTGATTAAAGTGGGTCAGGCGCAAGCAGCGGCGGACGATCACGAGAGCGCCATAGCGACATTCCGGGATGTCTACATTAAGACAAGCAGCGATGCTACCAAGGCTCAGATGGACTATCTGATGGGGCTCTCCTACTTCGCCCTGGAGCAGCCCTGGGAAGCTTACACCCGCTATCTCGATGCTGTCGAAAATTATCCACGTGAGATAGAAAGCTATTGGGGCCTTATTACCCTAGTAGAAGATGGGGTCGTCGTTAACGAGCTTGATAGGGGCATCGTGGATTATTATGCAGGTCAAAACAGTGTGGCTTTGGCGGCTTTCGACCGGTACATTCAAGTCGTGCCGGATCATCAAGGCGAGGTTTACTACTATCGTGGCTTGACCTTACGAGCGATGGGGTCCCACGCCCTTGCCTTGGATTCCTTTGCTGTGGTGATCGAACGTTATCCGGAGAGCCCGTTTTGGGATCAGGCGTGGGAGCAAAAAGCCTATACGGAGTGGGGATACATCGATGCCTATGCTGAGGCTGAGGCTACGTTATTGGATTTTGTCGCTCGCGCCCCGGATCACTTCCGAGCACCAGAATTTCTATTCGATGCAGCGAGTGTCGCTGAACGCAGTGGTGATCTGGAACGTGCAGCCCTTCTCTGGACAAAGGTGGCTGAAGACTATCCCTCCTCAGAGTGGGTTTATGAGGCGCTGTACTTGGCTGGAATAGCCAATTTCCGGCTCGAGCGAGCAGATCTCGCTTCGGAATTGTTCCAGCAATCGCTGGCAGCAGTTCAACAATCGAGCGAGCGAGCCGCCGCCTATTTTTGGATCGGTAAGTCCCATCAAGCTGCAGGCGAGCAAGATCAAGCGTTGGCAGCTTGGCGCCTGGCTTCGGACGCCGATTCAGATGGGTACTACGGCCTGCGCGCTGAAGCGCTAATCGAGGGGCGTGAGCCCTTCCAATCCCGTGGCGTTTACGATTTTTCATACGACGCAGTTGCGGAGCGGCAAGAGGCAGAGGATTGGATGCGCAAGACCTTCGCGATCACTGATCCTGAACCGCTCTCAACCCTCAGCCTTGCGCTGGCACAAGATCCGCGCATGATCCGAGCAGAGGAGTTGATGCAATTGCGTCTGTATGGTCAAGCAAAACGCGAGTATGAAGCCATCCAGGCAAACCTGCGTGGTGATGCTGAAGCAAACTATCGCCTTATGCATCGATACCTTGAGATCGGTTTATACGAGCCAGCGATCTACACCGCGGTTGACATCCTTCGCCTCGGTGGTCTGGAGGGAGCAGCAGCAAGTTCCGCACCCATGTACTTTAATAGGATCCGGTTTGGGCCCTATTTTGGCGATATTGTTTTGCCAGAAGCGTTGAAGCACGGATTTGATGGGCTCTTCCTGCTCTCGGTCATACGACAAGAAAGCCTATTTGAGGGATTTGCGACGTCCTACGCTGCCGCACGAGGGTTGATGCAGATCATTCCCAGCACAGGTCAGATGGTGGCAGATCAGCTCGCCTGGCCTCCAGACTACGAGGATGATGATCTTTATCGTCCTATAGTCAGCGTTCGACTGGGGGCGCAGTACCTCGCGGATCAGCTTGATTTGTTCGAGGGTGATCTGTACGCCTCGCTGGCGGCGTACAATGCCGGACCAGGGAATGCTATTGCTTGGAAAGCGCTAGCACCGGACGACCCCGATCTCTTCCTGGAAGTGATCCGACTAGACCAACCACAGCGTTATATTCAAGTCATCTTCTGGGCATTTACGCATTATCAGGATCTCTACATCCAACCCTAAGGAA